>JAFIFJ010000038.1 GCA_020832085.1 Gammaproteobacteria bacterium
GGGATCTCGGTGGCGCGTCAGTGCTGGGCCACCCGGTTTCGGGCGACGAATTTCGCTCCCGGCTAAATGCGCTCACAGCAGCGCGTTACAGGTCCCACTCGTCCTGAAGATCGAGGCGGATCACCTGCTCTTCGAAGCCCATCAGCACTCCGGTTTCGGTGATTTCCAGCAGTGTCAGCCCGGCGACCCTGTCGCCCTCCTGATAGCGCCGGCCGTTGATGCTGACTTCGCGGTACGCGGCCTCGTCAGCGTAGATGTGGGTCGAAATGGCCAGTGGAGGAAAGCGGTTACGGCTCTGCGCTGGCAGGTCGCCCAGGCGCCTGACCGGTTGTTGCCGCCAGTCGATCCCGCTGCTGACGGCAGGCGTCTCCAGTGCGCGTGTGGCCGTGGGAGTGGGAGTGGGAAGGAGGGGCGCCGCAGGGGTGGGAGCTGCCGACGGTGGCATCACCTGTCCGCTGGAGGCAGCAGGTTCCCGGGCCTCGGTGCGTGGGGTGGTTTCCACCGCAGTGGGCTCCGGGTTGCCCGAACGCAGTAACCAGATCCCGAGCACGGCGCCGTTCACCAGCAGGGCCAGCGCCAGCAGGGGAAGGGCCCGGGAGGACCGTCCGTGTTCCGCATGGGGTGGTGATTCGGCAAGGCTGAAGTCTGGGCCCTGCTGGCGACGGCGTGCCTCTTCGGATTTGCGCAGGGCGTCGAGAATATAGGACATCAGTCCTGCCCTCCGGCCGTGATGGACGGAATGCCGGTTCCGGTCAGGCGCTGCAGATGAATCCAGGTCAGCGGTCCCGCAATGCCGTCATCCTCGATGCCGACACTGTCCTGGAACCGGCGCACGGCTGACTCCAGGGCCGCATCGAATTCGTCGGCACGCCCGCTGGCCGGGTGGCCGGCCGTGCTGAGCTGCCGCCGGAGCCAGCGGACCGCCTCGCCGCGACTGCCCCGGGCAAGCGGCAGGCGATATCCGGGCGGGAGCTGCCAGAGCACCGTGGCGTCGCCCCGCCATTGCTGTTGCAGGCCCCTGCTCGCCACCCAGCGAGGCGAACCTGCGCCGCCAATCTCCGTGCGGCCGCCGGCAACGGACAACAGCGCGACGGGGCCGTCTTCAGTGCGCAGCACCGCTGGCAGGTCCAGTGCCACGAGGCTTTCCCAGGTGGTGTCCAGCGTCAGGCAGCCGAGCCCGACTGTCGCCATCTGATCGCAGATGGCGCTGCGGTCGGTGACTTGCAGCGGGACGAACCAGCGGTCCACCACGGCCTGAAAGGCGCGTCGTTCCAGACCCTCGGAGTCGGTGGCCAGACTCAGGGCAATGGTCGCCTCGAGTTCAGCTTCTGGGACGGCTGCTGTGGAACGTTCGGAGCTGTCTGCACCGAACTCCGGCACTGCGGCGACGGTGGGTGTGCCGGCAGCTGTGTCCGGGGACTCTGAAAGCGCAGGTTCATCGCTCCTGGCAGCAGCCTGCGCTGTGATTTCGTCTGCGACTCTGCCGGTTACGTCTTGAGTTCCGGGACCGGCCAGGGTCGGTGTCAGCGGCCCGGCATGCATCGACCACCACAGGGCGACGGCTACGGCCGCGATCAGCAGTCCCGCGGCAGCGGCAACGGGTGTCCAGGGATAGGGCTGCTGATCGCGGCCCGCAACTTCCCTCGCGGCCTGCTTGACGATGGCAGCACCGATGCTGTCCTTCTCCTGGGCATAGGCTCCGAGCAGGGCGCGGTCGGCAATGAGGTTGGCGACCCGGGGAATGCCCCGGGACAGTCGGTGCAGCGCGGCGAGGCTCCTGCTCGTGAACGGATTGCGGCGGGCTCCGGCCACTTCCAGGCGATGCCTGATGCAGCGGTCGAGATCCGCTCGCGACATGGGCCGCAGGTGGTAGCGCGCAGTGATGCGCTGGGCCAGCTGGCGCAGATCATTGCGCCGCAGCATGGTGTCCAGTTCGGGTTGGCCGATGAGAATGACCTGCAGCAGCTTGCGTTCGCTGGTTTCGAGGTTCGTGAGCAGCCTGATCTGCTCCAGCACATCGGCAGTCAGATTCTGGGCTTCGTCGATGACCAGCACGGTTCGCCGGCCCCTGGCGTGGGCATCCATCAGCAGCTGATTGATCCGGTCCACAAGACGTCTGGCGCTGATCCGATCGTTGACGGGCGGGTCGCCGAGTTCCTCACAGAGGGTGGCCAGCAGTTCGCGGGCGCTCAGTCTCGGGTTGATCACGAACGCGATGTCCATGTCCTTGGGAATGCGTTGCAGCAAGCTTCGGCTCAGCGTGGTCTTGCCCGTGCCGACTTCCCCGGTGAGGACGACGAAGCCACCGTTGGTGCGCAGTCCCCAGACCAGATGGGCCAGGGCTTCCCGGTGGCGATCACTGAGGTAGAGGAAGTGCGGATCCGGCGCGATGGAGAAGGGAGGCCGCGCGAGCCCGAAGGCTTTCAGATACGGATGCTCAGCCATGAGTAGGGGTCGCTGTCGAAGGTGGGCCGGAGGACGCTCGGAGCAGTTCGTCGACGCGCTCGTCCTTGTGCTGCCAGAGCTCATCCACCCAGGCCTGGATGCGGCGGCGGTAATTCTCGTCGCGGACGTAATCGCCGCCGGTGAGCTCCGCCGGCAGGCGCATGTGCTCCACCAGCACCTGAACCCGCCGACGGCGTCCGCAGAGGAACTGCCAGAATGTGGGTGTGCCGTCCGTGTAGACGATCGTCGTATCGATCAGGCCCCTGAGCTGGTCGCCCATGGCGCCGAGGACGAAGCCCACCCCGCCGGCCCTTGGACGCAGCAGGTGCCGATAGGGCGACTGCTGCGCCGCATGCTTTTCCACAGTGAAGCGGGTGCCTTCGACGAAGATCAGGATGGAAGTCGGCGTCGGCCTGAAGCGTTCACAGTAGGCCCGCGTCGTTTCCAGGTCCTTGCCGCCGTACTCCGGATGCTTTTCGAGAAACTCCCGCGAGTAGCGCTTCATGAACGGAAAGTCGAGCATGTACAGGGCGATGCCGAGCAGCGGCAGCCAGATCAGCTCCTGCTTGGTGAAGAACTTCAGCGGTGGAATCTTCTGGCCGTAGACCAGCTGCAGGATGAAGATGTCGGTCCAGGTCTGATGGTTGCTGACCACCAGATACCAGTCGTCCAGCGACAAGCCTTCGGTGCCTCGCACGTCGAGCTGAACGGTACCCAGCAGTCGGAACAGAGTGCGGTAGCCGGCGACCCAACCGTTTATGATCACATTCATGCGTGCGCCCCAGCGCTGCCGCCAGGGCTGGCTTGGTACGCTCACGCGGATCACCGCCATGATGCACAAGACCACGAACCAGACCACGGTGTTCAAGGCCAGGAACAGCAGTATCGTGAGCCCTCGGATCAGGCCCATGTCACCTCCCTCCTGCAATGGCGATCGTGGCGCTCCCCGCGGCGCCGCTGCAGCCGTCGGTCGCTGCCTGGGCCTGCTCGGGCTGCTTCTGACGCTTGGTGGCTGCGAAACCCTAGGCTACTACACCCAGGCAGCCAGCGGTCATCTGGAATTGATGCGCGCGCGCCAGAGTACGGCGTCGCTGCTCGCCGATCCGGCGACACCACCTGAACTCGCAGCGCGGCTCGAGCTGGTGGAAGACATCCTGGATTTCGCCGAGTCTGAGCTCAGCCTGCCGGCGCAGGGACAGTATCGCCATTACGTGGCGCTGGACAGGGATGCGGTGGTGTACAACGTCATGGCCGCACCCCGGCACGACTTCGCGCCGCTGCTCTGGTGTTTTCCCATTGCAGGCTGCGTGGCCTACCGCGGCTATTTCCAGCGCTCACGGGCCGAGGCCAAGGCCGCGGAGCTCGCGGCGGAGGGCTTTGACGTGCACGTCGGAGGGGCCGCAGCCTACTCCACCCTGGGCTGGTTCTCCGATCCTCTGCTGAGCAGCTTTCTGTGGCGGGATGAAGCGGATCTGGCGGAACTGCTGTTCCATGAACTGGCCCACGTGCGGGTCTATCTTCCTGGCGATACGGCGTTCAACGAGAGCTACGCCACCTTCGTCGGTCAGGAAGGTGCCCGGCGCTGGCTGGATGGCCGGGGCATGGAAGAGCATCGCCGGCGCTGGGAGAGCCGCACGCAGGTGCGCAGGCTCTTCGTGGACTTCGTGCTGCAATGGCGCGAGAAGATGGCGGAGGGTTACCGCGAACTGCGACAGCAGGAAGCTTTTGAGGCCGACCTCGACGCGCTGCGCGATGGGCTCTGGTCGGGGATGCGCGCGGCCTGGCTCGAGAAGCGGCCCTCCGCAGCGGAGCCCTACGACGGCTTCTTCCTGGCGCAACCCTCCAATGCCCGGCTCAACACGGTGGCCGACTATCATGGTCAGCTGCCGGCGTTTGCCAAGCTCTTTGCTGCTGCCGGCGCCGATTTCGCTGCGTTTCACGGGGAAGTGGAGGCCCTGGCGCAGATGTCGGCAGCACAGCGCAGCGAGCGCCTCGCCGGACTCGAAGCCGGTTCGGATCAGGACAGCAGCAGGTAGATCAGCACCGAGATCACCAGGGCGCCGGTGAGATTGAGGACGAAACCCTCGCTGGCCATATCCCGGGTGGTGAATCTCCCGGTGCCGAACATGATGGCGTTGGGGGCGGTGGCCACCGGCATCATGAACGCGCAACTGGCACTCATGGCGGCCGGCACCATCAGCAGCATGGGGTCGATGCCGGCCCCGAGGGCTGCCGCAGCGAGTATGGGCATCATCAGGGTGGTCGTGGCGGTGTTGCTGGTCATCTCCGTCAGGAAGGTGATCATCAGGCAGATCAGGGCGATGACCAGCAGGGTCGGCCAGTCCGCAATTCCGGACAGGGTGGCGCCGAGGGCGGCACTGATGCCGGTGGCCTCGAAGGCGCGGGCGATGGTGATGCCGGCGGCGAACAGCAGCAGCATGCCCCAGGGAATGCGCTCGGCGGTCTCCCAGTTCAGCAATCTGCCACCGCGGCCGTCGGAAATCAGGAACATGGCCACCACGGCCATGAAGGCCACGGCGGCATCGCTGGCGCCGGGCAGGCCGAACCAGGTGCTCCAGCCGCCAAAGGGCTCGGAGCGGGTGATCCAGGCCAGTGCGGTGCAGCCGAAGACCGCCATGACCCGGGCCTCGGCCACGGTCCAGGCACCCACCTCGGGGACCTCGATGCGTGCGCTGCCACCAAGATGGCGGGTCAGCCACAGCGCCATCAGCGGCAGGAAGACCAGCACCACGGGCACGCCCCAGGTCATCCACTGCAGGAAGCTGACCTCATTGCCGGTGTATTCGCGGTAGATCTGCATGAAGATCAGGTTCGGAGGCGTTCCGATGGGCGTGCCGATACCGCCGAGACTGGCGGCGAAGGCGATGCCGAGCAGCAGCGGAGTGGCCAGTTTCCGGTCCCGGGACT
This sequence comes from Gammaproteobacteria bacterium, assembly GCA_020832085.1. Classification (GTDB taxonomy): domain Bacteria; phylum Pseudomonadota; class Gammaproteobacteria; order Pseudomonadales; family Azotimanducaceae; genus SLTB01. Next base: position 5,374 of record JAFIFJ010000038.1, read on the forward strand.
TCTCCAGCACCGCCAGCGCCACGGGCAGCAGCATGAGCGTCGTGGCGGTGTTGGAAATCCACATGGACAGCAGGGCCGAGGCGGTCATGAAACCGAACACCAGCCGGCGGCCGCTGTTGCCCCCGAACAGGGTCACCATGGTCAGAGCCACACGCCTGTGGGCGCCGCTGCGCTCCATGGCGGTGGAGAGAATGAAACCGCCCAGCAGGAGCAGGATGAGTGGACTGCCGTAGGATTCGGCCACGGTACGCTGCGGCAGCACGCCCAGAGTGGGCATCAGCGCCAGGGGAATCAGGGAGGTGGCCGGGATGGGGATGGGCTCGAACACCCACCAGATCACCACCAGCGTGGTGATGCCTGTCGCCAGGCAGGCTTCAACGGGCCAGCCCGCAGCCTGCATCATTAATCCCGCAATCAGGCCGGCAGCAGGGCCGGCCAGCAGGGCGATCATGCGATTCGGGGTTGGGGGGGCAGGTTCCGGGTCCGCCAAGGGTTCGGGTCACTCCAGATAGCGGCGCGGCGCCATGGCGCACCCAGTTCACAGCCTTTCCATCAGGTTGCCAATGGCGTTTCGGGAATGCAAGGTGAGCGCTGTCGCCTGCCGCGCCCCACGTCCTTTGAGTTCCGGTGATGGATAGCTTCCTCTTCTACGACCTCGAGACCAGTGGTCGTGACCCGCGCTGGCACCGCATCATGCAGTTCGCAGGAATTCGTACCGATGCGAACTTCGAGCCTGTAGGCGCTGCCCTGCGCTTCGATGTTCGTCTCGATCCCGAGGTGATTCCTGAACCAGAGGCCTGCCTGATCACCGGACTGACACCGCAGCGGGTGGCCGCAGGAATCGACGAAACGCAGCTGTTTCGTACCCTCGCCTCCGAGTTCGGCCGGCCGCAGACCTGCGTCGCCGGCTACAACAATCTGCGTTTCGACGACGAGTTCGTCCGGTTCGGGTTCTGGCGCAACCTGCGTGACCCCTATGCCCGTGAGTGGCAGGGGCGCAATTCACGTTGGGATCTCATCGACCTCGCGCGCATGGCAGCAGCGCTGCGTCCCGAAGGCATGGTGTGGCCGCGGGTGGAAGGGCGCATCAGCTTTCGCCTCGAGGATCTTGCTGCGGCCAACGCCATCGAGCAGACCCGCGCCCACGATGCCACGGCAGATGTGGAGGCGACGCTCGGTCTCGCGCGGGCCTTGCGGCAGGCTCAGCCGAGCCTGTTCGACTACCATCTGTCCCTGCGCAGCAAGCAAAGGGTGGCCGGCATCGTCGGGCGGCCCCTCGAAAAGCCGCTGCTGCATGTCTCGCCGCGGCATGGCCAGGGGACGCAGGGCGTCGCCGTCGTGGCGCCCATCGCCATGCATCCGGTCAACCGCAACGCGGTGATTCTGGTCGACCTCGGCAGCGATCACGAGCATCTGCTCGGTCTCGATGAGCAGCAGCTGGCGGCCTCTCTGTTCCAGAGCGCCGCCGAACGGGGCGACGAACCGCGCCTGCCGCTGCAGCAGATCGCGCTGAACAAATTGCCGGCGGTGGCACCGATCGGAGTGCTGCGAGCAGAGGATCGGGCCCGACTGGGTATCGACCTCGATGCTGCGCTGCTCCGCCTCGAACGATTGCGGGATGCCAAGGGACTCTCGGAGCGCGTGGGCCGCGCCTACGATTCTCGAGACGCGCTGGTTCAGGATGACGTGGATGCTGCGCTGTATGGGGGCTTTCTCCCGGATGAGGATCGGCGAACGCTGAACGAACTGGCCGATTCCCTGCCGGAGGATCTCACGCAGGCACCCTCGCTGCGGGATGAGCGCGCCCGGGAACTGCTGTTCCGTCAGCTGGCCCGGCGATGTCCGGACCGCCTCGACGACTCGGCGAAGGCGCGCTGGCAGGCCCATCTTCAGGATCGTCTGCGGCGGGGCCGCGCGGGACTCGACGACCTCGAAACCGCCCGATCGCGCCTCGGCGAGTTGTCGGCGCAGGGCGCTGACTCTTCGATCATCGAGGAACTTCGAGCCTGGCTGCAGCACTGCGTCGAGGTTGCGGGGCTGACCGCGTGACCACAGCCTCCGTGCGCCTGACCGAGGTTTCCAAGCGCTACGGAACGACCACCGTACTCGACGCTGTCAGCGTCGAAGTTCAGGCCGAACGCACCGTTGCCATCGTCGGTGAGAGCGGCAGCGGCAAGTCCACGCTGCTGCAGCTCATCAACGGCCTGGTGCAAGCGGACAGCGGCAGCGTCGAGGTCCTCGGCGAGGATCTCAGCAGCGCCGACATGCTTGGTCTGCGACGACGCATCGGCTACGCGGTGCAGGGATCCGCCTTGTTTCCCCATCTCGACCTGCGTGCCAACGTCTGCCTGTTGGCGCGATTGGTGGGCTGGTCCGCGGAGCGGATGGCTGAGCGGTTCGATCACCTGCTGGCCCTGATGGAGCTCGATCCCGGCCTGGCCGGTCGCTACCCCCATGAACTCAGCGGCGGCCAGCAACAGCGGGCGAGCCTCTGTCGGGCCATGATGCTGGAGCCGCCCCTGCTGCTTCTCGACGAACCCTTCTCGGCGGTGGACCCCATCACGCGGGTGGGCATTCATGAACACTTCCAGCGCCTTGCGGCCAGCGAACCCGTGACGGTGATCCTCGTCACCCATGATGTGCGTGAGGCGGTGGCGCTTGCCAGCGCGCTGGTGATTCTGCGTGCCGGTAAGGTCGTGCAGCAGGGTGCCTGCGCAGACGTTCTGGCGGCGCCGGCTGATGCCTGGACCGAGCGTTTGCTGGAGACCCAGCTCAGATGACCGGGCCGGTGCTCATGTCAGACCGGGCTTCGGCCAGGGGCCGGCGCTGGACCCGGCAGGTCCTCCCTTGGTGTGTGGCCAGCCTGCTGATGCTCGCCCTGTCTGCCTCCGCAGAGCGGACGCTGGTGGTCGGCAGCAAGAACTTCACCGAGTCCTATCTGCTCGGCGAGATCATGGCGCAACGCCTCGAAGGGAAGGGTTGGCGCGTGACGCGCCGCTTTGGCCTCGGCGGGACGCTGATCTGCTACGAGGCATTGGTCAGTGGGGAGATCGATCTCTACGTCGAGTACACGGGCACCATCACTGAAGTGATCCTGGCCGGGGACGTGGCCCCGGAGCGTGATGCCCTGAAGGCCCCGCTGGCGGAAATCGGACTGCTGCCCCTGCCGGAACTGGGCTTCGACAACACCTACGCGGTGGTGCTGACCGCAGATCGTGCGGCAGAGCTTGGCGTGACCCGGCTCAGTCAATTGGCTGACCTGCCCACCTTGCGCGTGGCGTTCAGTCACGAATTCCTGCGCAGGCAGGATGGCTGGCCGGGTCTGCGCGAACGCTACGGGCTGCGTCAGCGGCCGGTGGGTATCGAACACGGTCTGTCCTATCAGGCCCTGCTGCGGGGCAGCATCGATGCCACGGACGCCTACTCCACGGATGGTGACCTCGAACGTTATGGTCTGGTGACCCTTCAGGACGATCGCGCCTTCTTTCCGCGTTATGCGGCGCTGCCGCTGGCGCGGGACGATCTTCCCGAAGGGGCCCGGGCGGTATTGGCCGATCTGGCCGGCCGCATCGACGACGAGCGTATGCGGCGGCTGAATGCGGAAGTGGTCGTCGGCCAGCGCTCCTTTGCAGCCGTGGCGGCGGACTTCCTGGCTGCGGAGGGATTCGATGCCAGCCCGGTGGCGTCTGCGACCTGGCGCGACGAACTGCTGGCCAATACCGTTCGCCACCTGCAGCTGACCCTCATAGCCCTCGGGCTTGCGGTCCTGCTGGGCCTGCCCCTGGGCGTGCTCGTCCACCGATCCCGGCGTGCCTCCCGCGTGGTGCTCTACGCAGCCGGTCTGCTGCAGACGATTCCGTCCATTGCACTGCTGGCGCTGATGATTCCCGTCTTCGGCATCGGGGTGCTGCCGGCCATCGCGGCCCTGCTGCTGTACTCCCTGCTGCCGATACTTCGGGCAACGGTTACGGCATTGGTCAGCGTCGATCCGCTGCTGCGACGGGTGGCCGTCGGCATGGGACTGACCGACTTCCAGCAGGTCCGCCATCTCCTGCTGCCGCTTGCCCTTCCCAACGTGCTGGCGGGGGTGCGCACGGCGGCGGTGATCAGCATAGGCACCGCAACTTTGGCCGCGTTCGTGGGTGCCGGGGGGCTCGGTCAACCCATCGTCACCGGGCTGGCGTTGAACGATCCGGGCCTGATCCTGCAGGGAGCGATTCCGGCCGCGCTTCTGGCGGTGGCAACGGAACTCTGCTTCGAGGCGCTGGAGCGCTGGCTGATCCCTGCGCATATGCGCAGCGCGTCTTCGGTCTGAACCGGATGGCCCAGACCCCAGTGCCAGGCTTCAGTCCATCGGCGGCAGTTCGTGCAGGGACTGGAAGGCGGACAGGGCGCGGCAGAGGGTGAACGGGTCCTCGCTTCCGCACAGCTCGCGGACGGAGTGCATGGCCAGTTGGGGGATGCCCACATCGAGTGTGCGTACGCCGAGTTCACTGGCCGTGATGGGGCCGATGGTGCTGCCGCAGGCCATGTCGCTGCGGACGACGAAGCTCTGCACGGGGATGTCGAGCTTGCCGCAAAGGTGGCGGAACAACGCCTGGGTCGCGCTGTTGGAGGCATAGCGCTGATTGGCGTTGACCTTGATGACCGGGCCGCCATTGAGCCTGGGGCCGTGGTTGCTGTCGTGGCGATCGGCATAATTCGGATGCAGGGCGTGGGCGTTGTCCGCGGAAATCAGCATGGAGCGCGCCAGCAGCTTGCGCAGGGCGTCTCCCGTTCCCACCAGCCGTTCCAGCACCGAAAGCAGCAGGGGGCCTGCGGCGCCGGAACTCGAAGCGCTGCCCACTTCTTCGTGGTCATTGCAGACGAGCAATGCCGGCACCTCCGGATCGGAGTCGAGCAGCGCTTCGACTCCGCTGAAACAGCTCAGGAGATTGTCGAGGCGGGCGCTGCTGATGAACTGGCCGTTCAGGCCGGTGATGGCAGCGGGTTGGGTGTCGTGGAAACAGAGCTCGTAGTCCAGCACCTCGGCCACGTCGGCACCTTCGTGCTGCTCGCGAATGCGCTCAGCAAGCAGGGATCGGAAATCGATGCCCGATCCATCGTCGTCCAGGGTGGCGAGCAGGGGCGGAATGTCGCGCTGGGCATTGACGGATCGGGTCTGGTTGGCCTCGCGATCCAGGTGGATGGCCAGGGAGGGCACCACCGCAATGGGGCGTTCGAAGGCGATCAATGCGAAGCGCAGGCCGCCTGCGCTGTCGGTGTAGTGAACCCGGCCGGCCAGGGAAAGATCGCGGTCGAACCATGGATTCAGTAAGGCTCCTCCGTAGACCTCGACCCCGAGCCTGAGGCAACCATGCTCACGCAGTTCGGCCATGGGCTTGACACGCAGGCATGGGCTGTCGGTGTGGGCGCCTACCATGCGCAGGCCCTGCCGCAGGCAATTCTTGCCGGTCCGCAGTGCCACCAGTGAGCCGCCGTTGCGGACCACGTAGACGCACTGCTGTGGAGCGAGATCCCAATCCTCGTGTTCCTGAAGTCGGCGATAGCCCGCAGCGTCGAGCCTGCGTGCGAGGTTTTCGACGGCGTGAAAGGGGGTCATGGATTGGTCGAGGTAGCGGAGCAGGCGCGTCAGGAAATGCGAGTTGTCCATGTTTCCTCAGGGTTTTCCGGTAGCAAAGCAGATGTTCTGAAGCACGCTGGAAAGGGAACAAAACGACGCATGGTGGCATTGTGCCACCATTGCGCGGTCTTCGGGGCTCCGTGTAGTAGACATTAAGGTTTGCAAATTGCAAGCCCTTGTAGCTTTTTTCCTACACCACGCCAATCGCGGGAGCTCCCATGGTTAATGTCGCACAATTGCGGAAGTTGAAAAACCTTCCTCCGCAGGAACCTGATTTTCTCCGCCGTCAGGTGGACAGTTACTACATCGACCGCGTTGCCCCATGGGGCGGTGGCCACATCATGATCGGCCGGGCGCCCGGGGAGGATGCCGTGCGCCTGGTCAGCAACGATTATCTCTGCATGGCTCGCCACCCCGAGGTGATCTCCGCCCAGTGCGAGGCACTCGAAAAGGGCGATTCCGCGCTGCTGATGGCCGCCGTGTTTCTGCACGGCGACAATCCTCAGGCGCGATTCGAACGCCAGATGGCGCAGTGGATGCACGCTGAATCCGCGGTGCTGTCTCAGTCCGGATGGGCTGCCAACACCGGACTGATCCAATCCATCGCCGGTCCGAAGGTGCCCTGCTACATCGACATGTTTGCTCATGCTTCGTTGTGGGAGGGGATTCGTTCGGCACAGGCTTCGGCACACCCGTTTCGTCACAATGCGCCGGAGCACTTGGAGTCGCTGCTGCGCCGTCACGGCCCGGGGGTGGTCATCGTCGACTCGGTCTACAGTACCAGTGGCAGCATCGCGCCCCTGAGCGACATCGTCAGCGTGGCTGAGCGGCATGGTGCCGTCATCGTCGTCGACGAGGCCCACTCCCTCGGCACCCATGGTCCCGAAGGGCGCGGTCTGGTGGTTGAGCTTGGACTGACCTCACGCGTGCACTTCCGCACGGCCAGTCTCGCCAAGGCCTTCGCCGGCCGAGCGGGGATCGTCACCTGCTCGGAACGCATCGCTGAGTTTCTCAAGTACACGGCCAATCCTGCGATCTTCTCTTCCGGCCTGCTGCCCCATGAGCTCGCCGGGCTGGAAGCCACGCTGCAGGTGATCTCCCGCAGTGAGGACCGGCGTCGGCACTTGCATCGGAATGCGGACTACCTGCGCGCGGGTCTCAGCGACCTCGGCTACAACCTCGAACTCTCAGAGGCGCAGATCCTCGGGCTCGAGGCCGGCCCGGAGCTGGCGACCATGGCCCTGCGGGATGCCCTCGAGGCCCGCGGCGTGTTTGGTTCGGTGTTCTGCGCGCCGGCGACACCGAAAAACCGCTCGTTGATCCGCTTCACGGTCAACTCCGAGTTGAGTCCTGCGGAGCTCGATCGCGTCATCAGTGTCTGCGCCGAGATTCGTGAAGAGGTGGATCTGGCGAGTTGGCCGTCCACTCGCCGTCGCCGTCACCCCCCCCTGGCCGCTGTGGCCAATGCCTGAGGAGTCAAAATGATGCTGCCATTCACCGGGTGGGAAATCGTGACTGTGCTGGGGGTCGTGTTTGCGCTCTTCCTGGGTCATTTCCTCGTCATTGCCGGAGCCTTCTATGGAGGCTTCTGGATTTGGGGCAGGAAGCGCCTGGCGGCGCGGCGTATCCAGCAGCAGCCGCTGCGCGTTGCGCGACCGCTGCGGGAGCTGGCGTTCTCGGTGCTCTCCATCGGGCTCTTCAGCGTCATGCTGGCGGGCCTCTGGGCACTGGACCGCTTCGGGTTGACGGCCGTTTACTGGCAGGTGTCGGAGTTCGGCTGGATCTGGTTCTTGCTGTCCATCGGCATCATGGCGCTGGTCCACGACAGCTACTATTACTGGGCTCATCGCTTCATGCATCACCCGCGGGTGTTCCGCCGCGTGCACAAGCTGCACCACGGCTTTCACAATCCGACGCCCTTTGCGAGCTATGCCTTTCATCCCCTGGAGGCGGTCATCGAGGTGGCGTGGATTCTGCCGCTGGCGCTCGTGATGCCGATCCATCCTGGGGCGCTGGCCTGCTACGTGGTGTTCCTCACCGTACTCAACGTCATCAGCCACCTCGGCTATGAAACCTATCCTTCCTGGGTGGCGCGGTGGTTCATCACCAGTACCCATCACAATCTCCACCACACCCGCGGCCGGGGGCACTTCATGCTCTATTTCAACATCTGGGATCGCCTGATGGGCACCAATGCCCACGACTACGAGGCCATGGTCGAGGAAATCAATCAGCGGGCGCGCAAGGAGCGGTTGGCGCATGCCGACCTGCAGACACCGTCGACTGCCGGTGTCCTGCAGGGCGTCGCTGCGGTTCGGCTGCAGTGAGCGTTCTCGGCCAGGTAGCGAGGGACGTTCGGGTTCAGGCCGCGGTCACGCCTCGCTGTCGAGGCGCTCCAGATAGGCCTGATAGTGCGAAGTCTCGTCGTCGAAATCGATGTCCACCGGCGGGGACTCGATCAGGGACCAGAACCAGACTTCGCTGCCCGCGAGCCGTTGGCAGGGGAACAGGTACTCGTCCCATTCGTACTCGGCGGCGTCGTAGTACTCTTCGATGGATTCATAGAAGTAGCCGAGTCGGCGCCGCTTCTGCAGGTCTTCGATGACCTTGCGTGGAGCGTTGTGGGCGGCGGCGAACTCTGCCTGTGCAGCGACTTCCTGTTCGTCGAGCACCACGAGACGGTAGAGCACGCCATCGTCCGTGAGCAGCAGAAAACCACCCGGGCGGGCCACGAGGTAGTACTCGACGAAACGATGTTCGCGGCGCAGGCGGTTGAAGAACTCCTCGAAGGCGCCGTCGCTGAGGAAGGCCGGCGCGTTGAGCAGCAGGGAGCGTCTGAGCATTTCCGAAATGCCGCGGAAGTAGGCGTGCTGCAGACTTTCAAGGCTGTCCACCACCCGACTGACGGCATTGGGGTCGTTCTTTATGATGAAGCGATCGATGACCCCGGCATTGAAGGCTTCCACGGCCACCTTTTCGTCGGCAACGCCGGTAAACAGCACTTTCTTGATGTGGGGATTCTTGATGCGGGTGCAGAAAGTCAGGCCATCGATGCCCGGCATGTCGTAATCCACCACCACCACGGCGATCTCACGGAAGCGGTCGGCATTGCTGACTTCGCGCTCGATGAGGCTGATATCCAGGTGAATCAGCTGCTCGCTGCCGGTATCGACCCCGGCCGCACGGTAGTGACTGAAGCAACGCTGGTACAGGGGTGGCGGGCCCGGGCGATTGATGTGATCGAGCGCTGCCTCGGCCTGCTCGAACATCTGGTAGGCGAGATCCTCGGGAAGCTGCAGGGCCAGTCCCTTGAGAAAGCTGGCATTGTCGTCGACGAATACCACGGTAGTGGGGAAGAAGTAGGGAAACAGCTGCTGGGAGTCAATCATGTTGCTCTTCTCCCGGAAAATTCAGGATGAAACGGGTGAATTGACCGTGGATCGACTCGCATTGGATGTCGCCGCCGAAAGCCTCCATGACCATCTTGCAGAATGACAGGCCGATGCCTGAGCCTCGTCCGGCGCTGGAGGACGTGAAGAAGCGGTCGAAGATCCGCGGCAGCACGCTGTCCGGGATGCCGGTACCGGTGTCCATGAAGAACAGGCGGTTGTGACCATTGGGGTTGGGCTCGGTCCAGATGAAAATCTCACCCTTGCCTGCTGCCGCGACGTAGTACAGCGCGTTCTTCAGCAGGTTGAAAAGCACGTGAATGAGCAGGATGTCGGAGCCGCGAAACTGAAAGTCAGCACCCGGCACTACATGTACGAGTCCGCGCTCACGCTCCGATGCGAAGGGGAAGCGGGCGAGGCCGTTGTGGATGCATTCCCGGACGCTGCAGGCGCGGAAGTCTGAGGGGTCGAGACGCGCGCCGCTGGAGTTGATCAGCAGCATGTCGATGATGGTGTTGGCGAAGTCGGTTTCGCTCTCGATCCGGGCGAGGGAGTCATGCAGGGTGGCGAGGTGGGCGCGGCGTATGGAGCGCACCTCGAGCCCTGCTGCTGCGGCGCGCTCGTAGCCATCGATGAGATGGGGGAGATAGCGCTGCAGGCCGCGGGCATCGGATTTGATGCCGAGCAGGGGCGTGCGCAGTTCGTGGGCGATGTTGCTGCCCACCGACGATACCGCGCGCAGCATCTCCTGCTGAATCATCTCGCGATGGTGGTTGTAGATGCTGCCGCCCACCAGGATGAACAGGTAGACCGGCATGGGGGCCAGATAGTCGCGGCTGATGGCCATGAACTCGACGCTGTCGCGATCGATGAGAAACAGGGCCCAGGCGGCCAGCGAGCCGACCAGGAAAGCGATTCCCACCAGCAGCCCGTCGTTGATGAGCATGATCAGCAGTGCCATCGCCACCACCATCGACATCTGCCAGACGATGGTCTGCTGGCCGGCATCGTAACTGTGCACGGCGTTCTGCAGCAGCATGTAGGTAAAGAAGAAGGGCAGGCAGTAGACCATGGCCGCCCAGAAGTAGAACACCAGATAGCGTTCGCACCAGCGCGGCCAGCGGTTGACGAACATCAGCGGTGCCAGGATCAGGCTGCCGATGATGCGCAGGGTCAAGTTCTCGTAGTCCTGGGGAAACAGCAGGCGCCAGATCAGGTAGTAGAGCGGATAGCCGAAACAGCCGACTGCAGCCATGGCTGGCAGGTTCGACCGGGAGTGGCGCAGGGCTTCCTGGGCGGACTCGCGCAGGGCGCTGCTGAGGCGCCAGAACAGCCGGGTGAAGCCGTGCTGGAGTTGGCCTTGGCGCGGATAGATCATCGCTTCAGTCCAACAGCTCGAGCAGGGCCTGCTGGCGTTCCGGCGACAGCTGCCGGAAAGCTCGCAGCAAACGGATTTCGAGTTCGCGCTGCTCGGACTGGGTGGGCCGGTCCTGGCGCGGCAGCAGCGGCAGGGGTTCGTTGACCCCGGGCACGGGCGGCGGCACTCCGGACAGCGTCTGTTCGAGGCGGGCGACGATCTCCGAGTTCATGCTGCGCCGGTAGCCGCGTGCGGCCTCTGCGATCCGTCGGCGCATACCTCGCGGCAGGCGCACCACGAACTTTTCGGCGTTCTTGGCGCTGGTGGGTGAATCGTCGGTGCTCATGGCCTGCCCCGTTGCGGTTCGCGATCGCGCAGTGCCTGGTGTCGGCGCCTGGGCCCGCAGGGGCTTGTCCTTTGCTCCCGCTGTGAGCCACGCGCGTCGAACGCTGACCCTGGATTCGACTGCCTTCGATCGTACCGGTTCTGGTTTCCCGCTTGCACCTGCTCCCCCCGCCGAGGGCGGGTGCACCGTGCCTGGATCCGTCTTCCCGTACGGATCCTGGGACAGAGCTTACTCTGTCGTGGCCCTGCAGGGCATGGTGGCAATGTGCCAGCAGTGCCCGGGCTACGGGCCCGTGATACAAAACCGGGCGCACCGGGAGAGCGCTTCCTTCTTCGTCACAGAACTGCGGGTGATCTGACATTCTCTATCTGGGCATCAATGCACCCTGGCGTCTGGTCGCTGCCTGCAGCCTGATCCTGCTGCTGCTGATGGCAGGTGCGAGCAGGCTGCAGTTCGATCCCCGCTACCAGACGTTTTTCGATCCCGACGACCCTCAGCGCCTGGCGTTCGAGCATCTCCGGGAGGTGTTCACGCCGTCAGACAACTTGGCGTTCGTGGTCGAACCCGGGCCGGAGGGCCTGTTCGCCGCATCGACCTTGGGCCTGATCGAGTTCCTGACCACTGAAGGCTGGCAGTTGCCCTATGCGACCCGCGTCGAATCGCTGACCAACTTCACTCACAGCGAGGCCCACGGGGACGACATCACCATCGGCCCCCTGGTGGAGGACGTCGCCACGCTGGATGCCCTGGAGCTGGCCCGTATCGAGGGCATCGCGCGAGCCGACCCCATGCTGTCCGGGCGTCTGATCGAAGTCGGGGGCGACCTCACGGCAGTGGTCGTCACGGTGATGCCCCGAGGCGATCCCCTGCAGAGCAGTCGGGAGATCATGACGGCGGCGCGAGACCTGGCGGCGCGGGCGATGATGGATCATCCCGAAGCGGAGATCCGTCTTGCCGGGATCGTCGCCATGAATCACGCCTTCGCCGAAAGCTCGGAGCAGGACTCGATGCGCCTGCTGCCGCTCATGCTGCTGCTGATGCTGATCGGACTGCGGGTGCTGCTGGCCAGTTGGCCGTTGGTGGTGGCGACCTTTGCCGTGATGCTCGCGGCTGTAGCTGGCGCACTGGGCGCAGCGGGTTGGCTGGGCATGGAACTGACCACACCATCCGCCCTGGCGCCGATCATCATCGTCACCGTGGCGGTGGCGGACTGTGTGCACATCGGCCTTGCAACGGTGCGGGGAGACGACGCGCTTCACCTGCGTCTGCGCCGGGCTCTGGATGAGCATCATGGGCCGGTGCTGCTGACCACCGTCACCACGGCAGCCGGATTCCTGAGCATGAACTTCAGCGCCGTGCCACCGTTTCGGGATCTCGGCAATCTGGTGGCCATCGGTGTCCTGCTGGCCGGCGTCATGTCGCTCTGGCTGCTGCCTGCGCTGGCGATGCTGCTGCCCGATGCCGGGCGGCGCCCGGTCTGGGTGGAAGCCATGGGCCGAACCTGCGCGGGGCTGGCCGCGGCGCGGCCTGGCCGACGTCTGCTGGTCGGGGGCTTGGTGATCCTGCTGGTCCTGCCGGGTCTGGCGCGGCTGGGGGTCAACGACGACTTCGTCAGTTACTTCGCGCCGAGCCAGCCCTTCCGTGAGGCCGCCGAACTGGTGGACGCGCGCCTCGGCGGCATGTACGAAATCGAATATCAGCTCAAGGCCGATGCCGCTGGCGGCATTCACGCCCCGGCCTGGCTGGCGCAAGTCGAAGCCTTCGCCACGTGGTTGCGCGAGCAGCCCGAGACGGCCCATGTCCTGACCTATACGGATGTCCTTAAACGCCTCAACCGCACGCTGGCCGGTGATGCGCCGGAAGCCTACGTACTGCCGGAATCGGCCGAAGCGGCGGCCCAGTACACGCTGCTCTACGAGCTGTCCCTACCGTTGGGGCAGGACATCACCAACATGGTGGATCAGGACTATCGCAGCGTGCGACTGCTGGTATCGCTGCGGGACGTGGATTCCCGGCGGGTGCTGGCCTTCGAGCAGCGTGCCGGCGCCTGGCTGGCGGAGCATGCGCCCTTGGTATCGGAACGTCATGGCGGCATCAACCTGATGTTCGCGCACATTTCCGAGCGCAATGTGGCGGCCATGTTCGAAGGCAATCTGTTCGCAGTGCTGGTCATCGGCGCGATGCTGGCCGTGGCGCTGCGCGCTCCGGGGCTGGCGATGGTCAGTCTCTTCACCAATCTGCTGCCGGTGGCGCTGGCCTTTGCGGTCTGGGGTTGGCTGGTGCAGGACCTCGGCCTGGCCATATCGGCAGCCTTCGGTATGACCCTCGGCATCGTGGTGGACGACACGGTGCACCTGCTGACCCGCTACCGGCGCCTGCGTGCCGAGATGGATGTGGCTGCTGCTGTGCGGTCGACCCTGGCCACGGTCGGGCCGGCGCTGGTGGTGACGACGCTGATCCTCTTCGTGGGCTTTGCCTGTCTGGCCGCTTCGAGCTTTGCCCTCAACGCCCTGCTGGCGCAGATCACGCTGCTCACCATCGGGCTCGCTCTGCTGGTGGACCTGCTGCTGCTGCCGGCGTGGCTGATGTATCGAGCCCCTGCCAGCGAGTCCCATGGGTGACAACGGGCCCCGTGGCTCGGTAACTTGATCGGCTGCTGGTGCATCGGGATGATCCCGCCGCATCGACCGCGCTGCACTGCGGGCTTCGATTCATAGACCATGCCAGAGACCAGGCCATGAATGATCAGGGTTACTTCCCCGGCCAGACCGGATTCGTTGCCGCCGCCGATGCGCACATGCGCCTTGCAGCGACGGTGGTGCTGCTGCGCGACGGCTCCGAGGGCCTCGAGGTGTTCATGATGCAGCGGGCGAAACGCTCGGACTTCGGCGGGCTGCACGTCTTTCCCGGCGGCAAGGTGGACATCGAGGATGCTGTCGGCGCCATGGCCGCTCACTGCAGCGGGCTGACCGACGCTGAAGCGAGCGCCCGGCTCGGGGTCGAATCCGGAGGGCTGGCGTTCTGGGTGGCGGCGGTGCGCGAGTGTTTCGAGGAGGCCGGCATGCTGCTGGTCTATGGCCCGGACGGTGCCATGCTGCGGGCGCGCAAACCGCGCTGGGCAGCCGGCCTGCGTGCCCTGCGGGACGATCTCAATGCCGGCAAGCGCAGCTTTCTGGATGTCTGTCAGCAGATGACCATGCAGCTGGCGGTGGATCGGGTGCACTACTTCAGCCACTGGATCACTCCCGAGGGACCGCCGCGGCGCTACGACACCCGTTTCTTCGTCGCGGCCGCTCCGCGGGAGCAGGAGGGGCTGCATGACGAACACGAACTGGTGGACAGCTGCTGGATTCGGCCGTCTGATGCCCTGGCAGCCCGGGAGCGAGGCGAGTTCAATCTGATCTATCCGACCCTCATGACGCTGCGGGCACTGGCCACATGGCCGACGGTGGAGGAAGCGCTCGCCACCGTGGTGCGCCGTGAACACCTGCATCTGGTGACGCCGGATGAGGATCTGTCCAAGGAGGGACTGCAGGCGCCTGCGGGTCAGGCCTGAGTGGCGGCCATGCTGCTCGAGGTGCAGGCAGTTGCGCGGGCCTTTGCCCAGGGCGGCCGGCGCATCCCCGTGCTCGAGCAGGTCTCCCTGGAGCTGGCAGCCGGTCAGCGATTGACCATCACCGGGCGCAGCGGCAGCGGTAAGTCCACGTTGTTGAATCTGATGGCCGGCCTTGATCTGCCGGATGCCGGCCGGATCATCTGGCAGGTGGCAGGCCGGAGCTGGAATCTTGCAGAGCTCGACGAGACGACGCGGACAGCCTTTCGCCGCCGTCATCTTGGCTTCGTGTTCCAGTTCTTCAATCTGGTACCCACCCTGACGGCCCTGGAAAATGTGGCGCTGCTGGCTGAACTCAATGGCCTGGACGATCCCTTCGGGCGCGCCCGCTGGCGGCTGCAGCGGCTTGGCCTGGGCGATCGCGAGGATGCCTTCCCCGACACGCTCTCCGGTGGTGAACAGCAGCGGGTGGCCATTGCCCGGGCGCTGGTGCACGAGCCTGCGGTGATCCTGGCCGACGAGCCGACGGGCAATCTGGATCGGGAAACGGGTGATGCGGTGTTCGCGCAACTGCTGGAGGTGCTGGCGGAGGAGGACCGGGCACTCGTTCTCGTTACCCACGATCCTGAACTGGCCGCCGGTGGCGATGCGGAACTGGCCCTTGGCCGCACGCCGTGAACCTGCTGCTGCGTTCGCACTTGAGGCATCTGTGGCGCGATCGCTGGCAGACCCTGCTGGCCGTGTTCGGCATTGCCATCGGCGTGGCGGTGGTGCTGGCCGTCGATCTTGCCAATGCCGCGTCCCGGGAAGCCATGCGGGTGGCGACGCAGCAGCTCGATGGCAGTGCCACTCATGCCATCACGGGGGCGGGGGAGCGGCTGGCCGAATCCGCGTATCCAGCCCTGCGGCTGAGCTGGCGCCAGGGTGATGAACGTTTCGCCGACGTCCGGGCCATGGCGCCTGTGGTCACGGCAGAAGTCCGCCTGGCAAGGGCGCCGGAGGAGGGTGAGGTCTGGCCGATGCAGTTGCTCGGCGTGGATCCGGTGGCCGATGCGGGCATGCGCGCGACGGTACCGGGTCCTGCCAGCGGCGCCGCGGGTCGCCTGATCAGCGAACCGGGCACCGTGCTCGTGGATGTCGCAAGCCTGCGCCGCCTCGGCATCGACCCGGACGCCGAAGCCACTTTGTGGGTACGTTCTGCAGCAGGGATCCGTCCGGTGCGGATGATTGCGAGCTTCAGTCTCGGCGAACGGGCACTCGGGCAGGGGCTGATGATCGCGGACATTGCCACCGCCCAGGAGCTGCTGGACCGGGTGGGCTGGTTGTCGCGGATTGATCTCGAACGGCAGCGTGCGGCACCGGCGGCAGGGTGGGCTGTGCTGCTCGAGCGCCTGTTCCCGGGGCTGGTGATCCCTCCGCCAGCTAGCGACGAAAGGGACCTCGGGGGTGGTTTGCGCGAGGTGTCCCTGGCGGAGCAGGCGGCCGACACCCGGGCACTGGCCGCCTCTTTTCAGCTCAATCTGGCTGCCCTCGGGCTGTTGGCCCTGCTGGTGGGTTTGTTTCTGGTGCACGGCGCGCTGACCCACGCGGTGATGCGCCGGGCGCGATCCTTCGGGCGCCTGCGGGCACTGGGCGTGCAGGCTGCTGAAATTCATCGCATGGTGCTTGCCGAGGCTGCCGTGATGGGCGTCCTCGGCGTCCTCGCCGGGCTTGTGATCGGACGCTGGCTGGCCAGAGCTCTGCTGCTGCTCGTGGCTGGAACCCTGGAAAATCTCTACGGTCAGGTGGCCGTGGCGGCGTTGGCGCCTGACCCGGTGCCCATGGTGAAAGCGGCCAGTGTGGGCATCATGGCAACCCTGCTGGCGGCGCTGCCGGCCGCATCGCGGGCAAGCCAGGTGGCCCCCAACGGGCGCTCGCTTGGCGTACAGCGGGCCGATGCATCACGGCGCGCAGCTTTGATTGCGCTGCTGATCGTGGCGGGCGCAGCCGCGCTGCATCCTCGGCTGGGGTACGCGGGTGGTTTGCTGGCAGTGGGGGCCGTGCTGCTGACCGCGGCTGTGTTGACGCCGGCCTGGATGCGAACCTGCCTGCGGCTGCTGCTTGATGTGCTGAAGCTGGCGCCGCTGCAGGTTCGGTTGCTGCTGCGGGATTCCGAACGCGGCCTGCTGCGTTCCGGGGTGGCGGCTTCCGCCCTGGTGATCGCCATGGCTACGGCACTCGGCATGGGCTTGATGGTCGAGAGTTTCCGCAGCAGCGTCGACCGCTGGCTCGACGCCCGGCTGGCAGCACCCCTGCACCTGCAGTTTGCCGGCGAGCATCGCGAGCTTCCCGAGGCCGTAGCCGATCTCCTTCCGCAGACGGTGCGCGGCCATGTGTTCCGGGTCACCTGGTCCGATCGGGTCGGGGGGCAACCGGTCCGCGTCAGCCGCATCAGTGTCACCGGCGAGGTGCCCGAGGACCTCGGCCTGGCCATGGTGGCAGGGCGCTTTGGGCCACAGGGGGTCGCGATCAGTGAACCGCTGTCGCGCCGTCTGCAGAAGTCGGTGGGGGCGACGTTGAGCCTGCCGGTGGCCGGGGGGGCGCTGGAACTGCCCATTACCGGGGTGTTTCGCGAGTATGGCGCCGGTCCGGGCTTGATTCTGGTTGCCGACGGGGTCGTGGCTCCGCTGCTGGCCGGTTCAGCCGCGCTGGAGTTGCATGGTCCCCGCGGTGACCTCGATGGCGTCGTCAAGGCGCTTGCGGCGGCTGCGCCCGAGGGGGCTCGGATCCGCCACAACGAGGAGTTGCTGGCGCTGGCTCGTGGCGTCTTCGACCGGACCTTCCGGGTGACCAGCGTGCTGCAGGCCATCGCCGGGGCGGTGGCCGCATTCGGCCTGTTCGCAGCGCTGACGGCCCTCGGCCTGGAGCGAAGAACCCAATACGGGGTGCTGCGGACGCTGGGAGTGGATCGAAGGACACCGGTGCTGCAGAACCTGGGCGAGGCCCTGCTGCTGGCCGCGGCAGCCGTGCTGCTGGCCATGCCGCTGGGCGTGGGGGTCGCCGTCATTCTCATCGAAGTGGTCAATGTGCGGGCCTTTGGCTGGAGTCTCGATTGGCAGTTTCCGCCCTGGCTGTTTCTGCAGGCCTTGCTGATCTCCCTCCTCGCTGGTCTGCTGGCTGCGGCGCTGCCGGCCTGGTCGCTGTACCGGGCCACTCCGGCGGCCCTGATGCAGGAGGTGCGTGCCGATGCCTGAGCGTGCCCGATGCCTGTTGCTGATCTGGCTGCTGGCCGCTGTCCCGGCCGGCGGGGAGGGCGGTTCCAGTGCAGCCCCCCCGCCTGGCAGCGACGGACGCCCCGGACTCGATCTCGGTGCGTTGATCGGCGGCGACTTCGGAGCTTCCGCCGACGGCCAGACGGGATTCGCGGTGGCGGACGCCCCCCGTGTTTTCGTGTTTCCCGCCGACCACGGTCCGCACCCGGATTTCCGTTCCGAGTGGTGGTATCTGGTCAGTCACCTTAAGGCTCCCGATGGACGCGACTACGGCGTGCAGTTCACGCTGTTTCGCCAGGCGCTGGCACCTGAGGTGGACGTCGACGCTGGGGACAGCCGCTGGCGCACCCGTCAGGTCTGGATGGCCCATGTGGCGGTCAGTGGTCCCGACGGTGTGCATCGGGCCGGCGAACGCTTCGCCCGTGACGCGCTCGGTCTGGCCGGCGTGCGGGCAGAGCCCTTTGCCGCCTGGCTCGAGGACTGGCGCCTGGAATCGATCCATCCGGATCAGTTCTTCCCGCTGCGCCTGACCGCCAAGGTGGATGACGTGCCGCGTCCCTTCGCGGTGGACCTGGTCTTCGACGGCGCACGGGGGCCCATTCTGCAGGGTGATCAGGGGTTCTCGCGCAAGAGCGAGCGCGCCGGCAATGCCTCCTACTACTACTCCTACACTCGCATGGCGGCGCAGGGGCAGGTCCGCCTCGATGGCGACGAGGTGGCGGTGGACGGTCTGGGCTGGATGGATCGGGAGTGGAGTACCAGCGTGCTGGACCCGGGGCAGGTGGGCTGGGACTGGTTTGCTCTGCATCTGGATGACGGCCGTGACCTGATGGTGTTCCAGATCCGGCGTGACGACGGCAGCATCGATGGCGCGAGCAGTGGTGTGATCGTCGCAGAAGACGGGAGCAGTGAAGCGCTCACCGCTGCCGATTTCAGTCTGGAGCCCCTGTCCTCGTGGCAGGACGAAACCGGCGCGGCATGGCCGGTGAGCTGGCGCCTGACGGTGCCCGCCCTGGGCATCAGCGGGCGGGTCGAAGCCCGTCACCCCGATCAGCTCAACCGGCTAGCGGTCCGCTACTGGGAGGGCAGGGTCTGTCTCGACGGGCCGGTGCCGGGCTGCGGATACCTGGAGATGACGGGCTATACCGGGCCCTGAAGCACCTAAAAGTGTGACGGGAGTAGCATTTTTGTCATCGAGAGGTTAGTTTCGACGACCAAGTACTCTCGCGCAGGAAGGCGGTCGTCTGTTCGGCTCCGTACACGGACTGGCAGCGATAGGGAGGCGGACCGGCGGCAACGCCACAGGACGGTCGCCCGGCGTGAAAGGCTTGGGGAGAGCAATCTCGATGACGATGACTCCAGATCCGGGGCTGGTCAGTCTGGCCGCCGGCTTGGTTGATTCGGCCGATGCAGAGCCCGCTTTGTCGGTTCCCACGGCAGTCCTCATCGTCGACGATCAGCCCCGCATGCGTGAGTCCCTGGGTGCTCTGCTCAGCGGTCGCGGCTTCGAGGTCGAACTCGCCGACAGCGGCGCTGCCGCCCTCGAGCGCATGGAACGCCCGCCCGTACCCGACCTGATCCTGCTCGACATGGTGATGCCGGGTACTTCCGGTCTGGAGGTGATCGCGGCGCTGGCGGCCCGCGACCTCGATACCCGCATCGTGGTGCTCAGTGGTGAGCCGAGCTTCGAGCACGTCCAGCGTGCGCTCACCCAGGGCGCCGCCGATTTCCTGCGCAAGCCATTCGAATCCGAGGAACTGTTCTCCACCCTGGCACGGGTCGAACGCGGTCTGGACCTCGAGCGGCGCGCCCGGGTCGCGGAGAAACGCCTCACGGAGTCCGAGCGGCTGCACCGCTTCATGATCGATCATGCGCCCGACATGGTTTACCTGCTCGACCCCGAGGGTTGTTTCACCTTCGTCAACGATCGGGCGTCGGCCCTGCTAGGGTGGCCCCGGGAAGCCCTGCTCGGCCGGCACTATACGACCGTCGTTCACGAGCAGGACTTTGAACTGGCCCGCTTTGTGTTCAACGAGCGGCGCACGGGTGATCGGGCATCGCGGGACGTGGAGTTGCGCTTGCGCTCCCGGTTGCCGGCACAGGGCGGCGGCGGTCAGGGCGAAGTGGTGGCAGAGATCACGGCCACCGGCATCTACGCCGCCGGCGGCAGCGATACCCGGGGCGACTTTCTCGGCACCTACGGCCTCGCCCGGGATGTGACCGAGCGCAAGCGGGCCCAGGAGATGGTGCAGTATCAGGCCTACCACGATCTGCTGACCCATCTGCCCAATCGGGCCCTGTTCAATGACCGCCTGGAACTGGCGGTGACCCAGGCGCGCCGCAAAGAGGGCCGGCTGGCGGTCATGTTCCTGGACCTCGACCGCTTCAAAGTGGTCAACGACACCCTTGGACACACCGTCGGTGACCGGCTGCTGAAGCAGGTGGCCGAGCGCTTGCGCAACTGCCTGCGGGGGGGCGATACCCTGGCACGACTCGGTGGCGACGAATTCTGTTTCCTGCTGCCCGATGTCGGCTGCCAGGAGGACGCAGCCGGTGTGGCGCAGAAGGTGCTCGATCGTCTCTCGACGCCGTTCCAGGTGGAAGACCACGAGCTCTTCGTCGGTGCGAGCATCGGCATTTCCGTCTATCCGGATTCCGGCGCCTCGGTGGAGGCGCTGATCCAAAGCGCGGACATCGCCATGTATCACATCAAGGGCCGTGGCAAGAACGGCTATGCGTTCTTCCTGCCGGACATGAACGCCAAGTTCTGCTCTCTGCTGGCTTTGGAGCGGGAGTTGCGCAATGCGCTGGCCAATGATGATCTGGAACCCTTTTTTCAGCCCCAGGTGGACCTCCATACCGGGGCCATCATTGGCGTCGAAGCCCTGGCCCGCTGGCATCACCCCGAGCGCGGCGTCGTGGAGCCCATCGACTTCATCCCCATGGCCGAGGAAACCGGGCTGATCCTGCAGGTGGATCGCTGCATCCAACGCAAGGCCTGCGAGGCCGTGGCGGCATGGCAGCGCGGTGGTCATGCCGAACTGTCGCTGTCTTTGAATGTGTCCGCGGCGCAGATGGAACAGGCGGATTTCGTCGAGCGCATGCTGGCGATGTTCGAGGAAACCGGGGTGAGCATCGACAGCATCAGACTCGAGATTACCGAGAGCGTGATCATGCGCGAGATGGAGGTGATCCTCCCCAAGCTGCGTCGGCTCAGGAGCAATGGCGTGCGCATCGGCATCGACGACTTCGGCACCGGATATTCCTCGCTGTCCTACCTGCAGCGTTTCCCCGTGGACACGCTGAAGATCGACCGCTCCTTCGTCTGCGATATCCGTGGCGATGGCGGCGATGCCAGTCTCGTCAATGCCATCATCCACATGGCCCGCGGGCTCGGACTCGACATCGTGGCGGAAGGCGTGGAGAACAGCCTGCAGCTGCGCTATCTGCAGCAGCAGGGCTGCCATCAGGTGCAGGGCTACATCTTCAGTCGTCCGGTGGACCGCAGCGGTTTCGAAATCTGCCTTGCTGAGGGTGTGACCCTTGCTGATCCGGAGGAGGAGTCGTCAACGCTGCGAAGTGCCAGTCGCCTCCGCGGGCCCGCGTAGCGCCGCCCGGAGCAGTTGCGTACAGTACGCGCCTTGCTTTTCGAGTCGCTTCCGGGAACGCGCATGGCATGAGCAGCGAGCAACGTGATGGCCTGGGTTTCACCACCCGCATCCTGCACTCCGATCGCCGGGATGGCATCGAACACGGGTCGCTGCACAAGCCAGTGCATGCCAGCGTGGCCTACGGCTACGACGATGCCCGGGATCTCGCAGCGGTGTTCCAGGGTCGGCAGGCCGGCTATTCCTATGGACGTCAGTCCAACCCCACCGTCGAGGCCCTGCAGCGCAAGCTCAGCGGCATGGAAGGCGGTATCGGGACCATTGCCTTCGGGACCGGCATGGGCGCCATCGGCTCCATGCTGTTTGCGCTGCTCAAGCGTGGCGACCACGTGGTGTCGTCGAGCTTCCTTTTCGGTAACACCAACAGCCTGTTCGTGAGCTTTGCCGACCTCGGGCTCGAAGTCAGCTTCGTCGACGCCACCGAAGCCGATGCGGTCGCCGCCGCGCTGCGTCCGGAGACCCGTCTGGTGTTCGTGGAAACCATCGCCAATCCGCGGACTCAGGTGGCGGACCTCGAAGGTATCGGCGCCCTCTGCCGCAATCGCGATCTGATCTACGTGGTGGACAACACCATGACCTCGCCCTGGCTGTTCCAGCCCCGAAGTGTCGGGGCATCGCTGGTGGTCAATGCGCTGACGAAGTACATCGCCGGCCACGGATCCGTCCTCGGCGGCGCCGTCACCGACACCGGTCTCTACGACTGGAGTCGCTTCCCGAACATCTTTGAAGGCTACAGGCGCCAGCCTCCTGCCCAGTGGGGCCTGCAGCAGATTCGCAAGAAGGGTCTGCGGGACTTCGGCGCCAGTCTCGCCCCGGATGCGGCGCAGCTGGTGGCACTCGGTGCCGAGACCCTGGCGCTGCGCATGGACCGGGCCTGCGCCAACGCCCAGGCGCTGGCTGAAATGCTGGAGCGTCATCCGCGGGTGGATCAGGTGTTCTATCCAGGTCTTGCGGGCCATCCCCAGCACGAACGCGCCTTGCGACTGCTGCGCCATCCGGGTGCTCTGCTCAGCTTTGAACTCGATCCGGCGGCGGACATTTTCGACTTTCTGAATCGGCTCGACGTGGTGGTGTCCTCGAGCAATCTGGGCGACAACCGCACCCTGGCGATTCCGGTGGCGCACACGATCTATCACGAGATGGGGCCGGAGCGGCGTTCGAGTATGGGTATCCGCGACTCGCTGATTCGGGTCAGCGTGGGTATCGAGGACGTCGCGGACCTGCTGGCGGATTTCGAGCAGGCGCTGACCGGGGCAGAGTAGGCAGGCCATGAGGGAGAGGGCTATGGGACGTCTTGAAGGCAAAGTGGCTGTGATCACCGGTGGTTCCGGCGGTATCGGTCTGGCTGCGGCGCGCAGGTTCGTTGCCGAAGGTGCCCGGGTCATGCTGGTGGACCTCGATGCCGAGGCGTTGTCCCGGGCTGTGGCCGACCTCGGCGAGGCCACAGCCTTTGCCGTGGCGGATGTCACCGATCCCGCTGCCAGCGAAGCCTACGTCGCTGCCGCCGAGCAGCGCTTCGGAGGTGTCGACATCCTGCTGGCCAACGCCGGCATCGAGGGAACAGTGAAGAGCATCGTCGAACAGGACGTGGCCACCTTTGATGCGGTCATGGCCGTCAATGTCCGCGGCGTCTGGCTCGGACTGAAGTACGCCATGCCGGCCATGAAGCGTCGCGGTGGGGGATCAGTGGTCATCACATCCTCGACGGCAGGTATCCGCGCCTCGGCGGGGGTGTCGCCTTACATCACCAGCAAGCATGCGACCATTGGCCTGATGCGCAGCGCGGCGCTCGAGGGTGCGGCTGATGGCATCCGTGTCAACACCGTCAATCCCTCGCCCACCGAGACGCGCATGATGCGCTCCCTCGAGGACGGATTTTTTCCTGGTGATGGTCAGGTGGCCCATGATCGGATTGCGCGCAGCATCCCGTTGGGCCGCTATGGGCAGCCCGAGGACGTGGCCAATCTGATGTGTTTTCTCGCCAGCGACGAGGCCCGCTTCATCACGGGAGCGGTTTACATGGTCGATGGCGGCATCAGCGCCGGCTGAGTTCAGCAAGGATAACCCCGATGAAGGCGAACACCGCGCTGATGAGCACCGATCTGCCGCTGCCGAACCGACGCCAGGGCAAGGTCAGGGATCTCTACGATATCGAATTGCCCGACGGCAGGCCCGGTGTGCTCATTGTCGCCACCGATCGCATCAGCGCTTTCGACGTGGTGATGAGCAACGGCGTTCCGGGCAAGGGTGTGCTCCTGACGCAGATCTCCTGCTTCTGGTTCGAGCATTTCGCCGATCGCATCAGCCATCATCTGGTAGCCACCGATCCTGCGCTGATCGAAGGTCTCAGTCCTGATCAGCAGCGCATGCTGGCCGGTCGCAGCATGCTCTGCCGGAAACTCGATGTGGTGCCCATCGAGTGCGTGGCCCGGGGCTATCTGGCCGGGTCAGGGTGGAAGGACTATCAGGCCACCGGCAGCGTCTGCGGCGTCGCGCTCCCTCCTGGCCTGCGCAACGGTGATCAGTTGCCGGAACCGATCTTCACGCCGGCCACCAAGGCCGCCACCGGGCATGACGAGAACATCCCCTTTGCCGAGGCTGCAGCGCGGGTGGGTGAGGGGCTGATGAACCGACTGCGCGACCTGACCCTTCAGCTCTATGGGTCGGCTCGCAGCTATGCTGCAGAACGCGGCATCCTGCTGGCCGATACCAAGTTCGAGTTCGGTCTGGCGCCCGGTGACGAAAAGCCGGTGCTGGTGGACGAGATTTTCACCCCGGATTCCAGCCGCTTCTGGCCTGCCGACAGCTGGCGGCCCGGTGCCGAGCAGGCCAGCTTCGACAAGCAGTACGTCCGCAATTACCTGGAGCAGCTGGTGGCCGCTGGAAGCTGGGATAAGACACCACCGGGACCGGCACTGCCCGAGGACGTGATCAGGAATACGCTGGCGCGCTATCAGGAGGCCCATGATCGGCTGACCGGCGCTGCGTTCGCCGGGGCTCGGTGAACGAGGAAGCCGTGATGGCTCAGGAGCAGGGGGAGGCGCCCGGCGCACTGGCGCTGGTGCAGAGCGAAGTAGAGTGGATGGCCACTGCCGTGGAGCGGGCGGTGGACTTCATGGTCACGTACTCCTTCCAGATCGTTGGCGCCGTGATCATCATGATCGTCGGTTATCTGGTGTCCAACTGGGCCGGCAATGCCATCCTGCGGCTGCAGGAACGCCGCAATATCGACGTCACCCTGAGGCAGTTCATTTCCAGTGCCGTCCGCCTCCTGGTGCTGGTGATGTTCGTCATCATCGCCGTCGGCAAGCTCGGAATTTCCATCACGCCCTTCGTCGCGGCCATAGGTGGTCTTGCCGTCGGTGCCAGTTTTGCGCTGCAGGGGCCGGTATCCAACTATGGCGCCGGGGTGGTGCTGATTCTCACCCGGCCCTTCAAAGTCGGGGATACCATTCGCGTGGTGGAGCAGGCGGGAATCGTCCAGGACATCAATCTCGCCCACACTATTCTCTATACCGAGGATGGGGAGCAGATCGTGATCCCCAATCGCCACGTGGTCGGCGAAGTGCTGACCAACTCCTGGCAGTACCGCGTCGTGGAAGGGGTCGTCGGCATCTCCTACGGCGATGACCCTGAGCGGGCCATCGCCCTGGTGCGCCAGGTACTCAACGAAGACCCTGACGTGGCCAAGGATCCGCCGGGCCAAGTGGGCATTGGTGCCTTTGCCGACTCTGCCGTAGAGATCGCCTACCGCTACTGGGTGCCGACCGGATCCTTCTTCGAAGTGCAGTACCGGGTCAATCTGGCGGTCTGGAAGGCGATTCAGACTTCCGGTATCACCATTCCCTTCCCCCAGCGCGACGTGCACCTGAAGAGCCCGTCCTGAATCAGTTGCTCCTGCCCGCCGCCCGGGCCGCGCTGCGACCGGCGATACGGCCGAAGACCACCGCGTTGGCGATGGAGTTGCCGCCACCGATGTAGCGCTCCCCGAGCACCCCCCCGGTCGTTTCACCCGCAGCGAACAGGCCCTTGATGGGCTGGTCCCGGCCGTCGAGCACGCTGGCTTGACGGTCGATGCGCAGGCCGGTGGACGTCAGGCAGACGATGGCCGGGCGGATTTCCACCGCGTGGAAGGGCGGCTGCCTGACGGGCTTCATGACCGCCGCATCCTTGAAGAACATGCTGTCGCTGCCGGCGGCGCAATCGGCGTTGTAGCGGTCCACGGTGGCCGTCAGCGAACCGGGACGGATGCCGCAGCGTGTGGCCAGCTCGTCCAGGGTGTCAGCCCGGATCACGCGACCGGCCTTGACCTGCTCATCGAGGGTTTCGGTGACCCAGTTCAGGCTCAGGGTGCCAGAGGCAAAGGCATCGGCAAAGCGCGGGTCCGGGCGCGCCTCGGCCCGGGCAACATCATCGAAGAGGGCAAAGCAGGAACCGCCAGTCTGGGCCTTGACGGCTCCGGACATCACGGCGTACTCGGCCGTTTCCTTGATGAAGCGACGGCCTTCGCGATTGACGTACAGCAGCCAGCCGGGGACGAACACTTCGAGTTCCTTGCGGAAATTCGGCGTCGTCAGCAGCAGGCCGCGATTGTGACCGACGATGTCGGCACCCACGGCGGCACCGAGTTCCAGGCCGTCGCCCTGGCAGTGGCGACTGCCGATGTACCAGGTCCAGTCGCCGTGGGCCGTGGCTTCCGGATAGTGCCGGTGCAGCAGGTGCGGGTTGGCGCCGAAGCCACCGCTGGCCAGAACCACGGCTTGGGCGCGAACGTCCGTACCACCGGCGCGCACGCCGACCACCCTGGTATCCTCAGCCCTGAGCAGCCGCTCGACCCGGGTATCGAGGGCCACATCGATGGCGCGGCGGCTCACTTCGCGATCGAGCACCGTCGTGATGCCTGCGCCATGGCCGTGGGCCTGGTGGCCGCGGGCAACACTTTCCACACCCGAGGAGTACAGATCCTGGGGCCGGAACTCCACGCCGAGACGGGTCAGCCACTCGAGGTCCTCCGCCGCGTGATCGCAGAGGGTGCGTGCCAGACTGGCTTCGACCCGGTACTGGTTCAGGGTCATGTAGTACTCGAACAGGGCGTCGGGTCCATCCTCGATGCCCAGGGCTTTCTGCACGCTGCTGCCGGCGGCGTAGTAGACGCCACCGGACAAGGCGGTGGATCCCCCGAGTCGGGTGTCGGCATCGATCAGCAGCACGCTGGCGCCGGCGTCCGCCGCCTCGATGGCGGCGCACATGCCGGCGCCGCCGCCGCCGACCACGATGACGTCGTAGTCGTGTTCAGTCATGTGTTGCCCTGTCGTGGAACTGGATTCTGTGTGGCGACGCGAGACGCGTGTTGCGATTGCGCCCGCGAAGCCACGGTGGGAGCCCGCTGTGCGCGCGATGAACACGTACAGCGCCTAACGGCGCTGTTCGCAGGGCATGCTCCCACGAAATGGGGCTGCCAAGGTCAGGATCGGCGGCCATGCTTCAGGCCGGATCGAACTCGAGATCGAGACGCTCGACGCCACGCAGCAGGATCGAGGGGACGTAGCGAAACTCCGCCGGGTCGCCCACGAGCCGCAGGTTCTGCAGCCGCTCGAGGACGATGGGAAAGGCCGTCTGCATTTCCTTGCGCGCCAGTTGCTGGCCAAGGCAGAGATGGACACCGGCGCCGAAGGCGAGATGCTCCTTGGCGTTTTCGCGGCCGATGTCGAAGCGGTCGCCCTCGGGGAATTTGGCATCGTCCCGATTGGCCGAGCCGAAGCGAAGCAGGAGCAGGTCGCCCTCCTTGACCGCGACCCCGCCGACCTCGGTGTCCTGGGTGGCCACCCGCCACATGTTGTTGGTGGGGGTGAGCAGGCGCAGGGTCTCCTCGACGAAATTGGCAGTCAGCCCCGGGTCGGCTTCGAGCCTGGCCTTCTGCTCGGGATGCGTGAGGAGGTAGAAAATGCCGGTGGTGAGGGTGTGGGCAGTGGTCTCGTTTCCTGCCACCAGAATCTGCTGGATGATGGAGATCAGCTCCTCGTTGTCGAGCTTGCGCGTGCTGCCGTCCTCCTCTTCGAGGTCGGTCTGGACCAGATCGGAACAGATGTCCTCACCCGGCGCCTTGCGCTTCTCGTCGCAGACCGCAACGAAGTAGTGCTGAGCTTCGACGATTTTCTCAGCGCACCAAATCCGCGTCGGCATGTCCGCCACGCCACCGAGCTGCAGTGTGAAGGCATCCGACCATTCCTTGAAGCGGGCGCGGTCGGCACGGGGAAAACCCAAGGCATCGCAGATCACGTACATGGGCAGCAGGTTGGCGAACTGGGCCTTGAACTCGCAGTGGCCGTCGGCAATGAAGGCGTCGATGAGATCGTTGATGATGTCCGTGCAGTAGTCGTTCATGCCGATGACCTTCTTGTAGGTGAAGGCCTTGCCGGCTAGCTTCTTGTAGCGCGTGTGCTGCGGTGGATCCGCCGTCAGCATGGTGTCCTTGGGCACCCAGCCCTTGGCCAGAATTTCGAGCTCCTCCTGCGACATGCCGCCTCCGGCGGCCCCGGCGCGCAGCTGGGCACCGAAGCGGTTGGAGAAGATCCGTGGCTTGGCCAGGACTTCCATCAACAGATCATAGGTGGAGATGTAGACCACGTTGTTCTTGGGGTCCCTGAAGGCCGGTGCCTCTTCTCGCAGGCGTCGATAGAAGGCGTGCGGGTGCTGGAGGAAATCGGCCGAGAAGGTGTCCACCTCGTGCAGCGGGCAGGTGGTCACGTCTGGCTTCGGGGATGACATGCTCATGGGAACGATTCTCCGCTTGCGGAACGGGGCTGCCCGAGTTTGTTCAGCTGATCGCCCGGAGGCTAATGGCTGCCTGCCGGGAAAACAAGCAGTCGGGTTGGTTTTCACAGGTTCGTGGAGTCAGGGACCGGGCGCTGCCGCGACAGGAGGCGGTGGGGCCAGGGATCAACCTGCCAAATCAACGTGTTACTGTTCCCGCAAAGAGAGGCCGGGTGCATGCAGCAACCATCGAGAACGGTCACGAGCAATCAGCCGGGAACCCATCCCGCACTGACGCGCAAAGTGGCCAGACATCTGAAGCAGACTTGGCAGCGCCCGCTGGCCGCCCATAGCCAAAGGGCTTTCGCAGGCTGTGCCGAGAAGGCCGCCAGCTGGCCGGGACCCGTGATTCTCGATGCGGGATGCGGAACCGGCGCGAGCAGCCTTCAGCTCGCCATGGACAACCCGCAGGCCCTCGTGCTCGGGGTCGACAAGTCCGCGGCGCGACTTGGCCGGGGGGTCGTGGACGCCCGTCCGGAGAATCTGCTGCTGCTGCGCGCGGATCTCGTGGATTTCTGGCGCCTGGCTCAGGCGGCTGGCTGGCAGCTTGCGCGCCACTGCGTGTTCTATCCCAATCCCTGGCCGAAGCCTGGCCACCTCGGTCGCCGCTGGCACGCCCATCCGGTGTTCCCGACGCTGCTTGCCTTGGGCGGTGAGCTCGAACTGCGGACCAACTGGGAGACCTATGCCCGGGAATGGCAGCAGGCTTTGACCCTCCATGGCCGCGCTGCGGCTCTCG
This sequence comes from Gammaproteobacteria bacterium, assembly GCA_020832085.1. Taxonomy (GTDB): domain Bacteria; phylum Pseudomonadota; class Gammaproteobacteria; order Pseudomonadales; family Azotimanducaceae; genus SLTB01. Next base: position 34,113 of record JAFIFJ010000038.1, read on the forward strand.
ACAGCCTCGATGCCGGGAGGTCGGTGACCGTCGTGTCCCCCTTCGAGCGCAAGTATCTGGCCAGCGGGCAGCGCTGCTGGCGCGTTCGGGCCTGCGCGCCGCCCGCGGATGCGGGAGGGTGCTGAGGGTGGATTGGGACAGCTATCGAAGTCTTTGCGATCGGGGCGATGTCCTGTCGCGCTATCTGCTCGCCGCCACCATCGATCTTCTTGCCGCCGCCGACGAGCTGCTGCTGGTGCAGGAGCTGCAACAAGTTCTGGCTCAGGAGCCGCTGCCCAAACCAGCCGACCACAGGGCCGGTGCTGCAGCCGATTTCTTTGTTGCCGAAATCGAGCTGCCGGCGGCGCGCCGAATCCTCGAAGTGGTGGTGGCGGCGCGGGCGGCTGGGCTGCGTACGGGTGCAGGGCGCGACCTCGGCGGTTTCCCGGAGGCGTGGCAGGAGTATCTCGACTGGCAGACGGGCGTCCACCCGCGCAGCGCTCGACGCGAGTAGGCCTGCCCGACGTGCCCGTGGGCTGCCCGCTGTGGCATCATCGGAAGGGGAAATGGGACAGGGATCTCTTCGAGGTCTCGGGGGTGGACGTGATGCAGGGTCGAGGAGGCTGACGGCATGATGGCTGGGTGGATGCTGCGGGGGGTGCTGGTCTTGGGCCTGATCACCATCAGTGGCTGCGCGGTGCGCAGCACGGTGGGTGCCTACATGGATGAGCCGGCACCGCCGGCCACCGCGGATGAGCGCAGGGAACGCTGTACGACCTACGCCAATCGGCTCGAGCGCACCCGTGCGCAGATGCAGCGGCGCAACACCTTCGGACGTCTCGATCTGTTGCGTGCGGAGCAACGCTCCATGGAGCGATTCGTCGAAGCGCACTGCAGCTGAGCGGTCATCGGGGGCTCTGCGCATGGCCAGGGTAGAAGTGGAATCCGAAGTGGCGGGCAGCGTCTGGAAGCTGGTGGCCAAGCCCGGTGCGACACTCGCGGCGGGTGATCCGATCCTGATTCTCGAATCCATGAAGATGGAGATTCCGGTGGAGACGCCCGTGGCCGGGCGCCTGCTCGAGCTCTGCGTGACGGAAGAGGATCCGGTCGAGGAAGGACAGGTGGTGGCCATTCTCGAATCTTGACGGAGACCATAGATGACGGAGCTGTTGATCGCCGCAGCCCTCTGGATTGCAACCCATCTCGGCATCAGCAGCACGGCGCTGCGCGCCCGGGCGGTGGGCGCCATCGGCGAAGGGGCCTACCTGGGTGCCTACTCCCTGCTGGCGGTGGCCACCCTGACGTTTCTGATCCTCGCCTGGGCGGATGCACCAAGGGACATCTGGCTCTGGTATCCGGCGGTCTGGCAGACCTGGCTGGCGCTGCTGCTGATGCCGCTGGCGTTCGTGTTGCTGGTGTCAGGGCTGCTGGGGCCGAACCCGACCAGCGTCGGCCAGGAGCGTCGTCTTGCAGACCCCGACACGGTGCGCGGAGTGCTGCGCATTACGCGCCACCCGGTGCAATGGGCCTTTCTGCTCTGGGCGCTGGCCCATGCGCCGGCCAATGGCGAGTTGGCCACCCTGATCCTGCTGGGATCCATTGCCATCGTGGCCGGATTCGGCACCGTACTCATCGATCGCAAGAAGGCGGCTGCCGCTGGCGATGACTGGCAGAACTTTGCAGCGGTGACATCCAACCTGCCGTTTGCCGCCATCGTGGCCGGGCGCAACCGGCTGGCCTTCGGAGAACTGGGTGTCGGCAAGCTGCTGCTGGGGCTGCTGATCTATGGTCTGGTGATCGCGAGCCATCGCTGGATCGCAGGCGTCCCCATCGTGATCTGACGACGCCATCCGGGGGCGGGGACAGAACGTAGAGGCTGCCGGCGCTGACTGCCGGCGAACGAACAGGAGGCGAAATGAGCGAACTGGTTGAAATCCGCGTTGATGAAGGCGTGGCTCATGTGCGACTGAATCGGCCGGAGAAGTACAACGCGCTATCGCCGGAGATGTTCACAGCCATCATCGACGCGGGCGAGAGTCTCGCGACGCGGATGGACTTGCGAGCCGTGGTGCTGTCCGGCAACGGGCCGGGATTCTGCTCCGGGCTCGACTTTGCGAGCTTTCAGGGCATGAGCGATGGCGCGGGCAGCCAGGGCGCCGGAGCCACGCCGTCGGCCCTGGCGCGGGATTCCGATCGGCCCGAGAACCGGGCACAGCGCCCGGCGCAGGTCTGGAAGCGGCTGCCGGTGCCCGTGATCGCCGCCATTCACGGCGTAGCCTACGGCGGTGGCCTGCAGGTGGCGCTCGGCGCAGACATCCGCATCGCCACCGCGGACGCGAAGCTGTCGGTCATGGAGATCAAGTGGGGGCTGGTGCCGGATATGGGATTGACCCAGACCATCCGTGATCTGCTGCGCCTCGATGTGGCCAAGGAACTGACGTTCTCAGGCCGCATCGTCAGCGGCGAGGAGGCCTGTCAGCTCGGCCTGGTGACCCGGGTCAGTGCCGATCCTGTAGCCGACGCGCTGGCCATGGCGCGGGAGATTGCCGGCCGCTCCCCCGATGCCATTCGTGCGGCGAAGCAGCTCCTGGAAGTCAGTTGGCATGCGGATGCCCATACCGGTCTCGGTCTCGAAGCGAGTCTGCAGAGTGCGTTGATCGGCAGCCCCAATCAGCTGGAGGCGATCCGTGCGAACTTTGAGAAACGGCCGCCGAAGTTTGTCGACCCCGCCGCCTGACGGCGCTGATCGGGGACTTCGGGGCACCCTTCAGGAATCTTCTGAGGAGCGCCTGCCTTGAGTGAGCAAAGCGAACAAGCGGACAGCGGTTTCATTCGCACCTCCGTCGTCCTTCTCACGGCGAACTATCGGATCCGCGGCAAGATCATGCTTGGCGTGGACGAGCGGATCACGGACCACGTCACCAGCGCCAAGAACTTCCTCGCTGTGGTGGATGCCGAGGTGCGCGCCAACGATGGCCGCATCATCTTCCACAGCAAGTTCCTCAACGTGCACCGCGATCACATCGAAGTCATCGCCCCCGAGGAACTGACTCACCGTCCTTGATGGCGCCACCTTTTGGGGGAACCGATGTCCTGGCAAGACGAAGCTGACGAAATCCGCCGGCGGCGGCAGCATGCCCTGGCCCAGGGTGGGCCGGCGGGTATCGGCCGCCAGCACGAACAGGGCCGACTGACCGTTCGTGAGCGGGTCGAACGCCTGCTCGACACCGGCTCCTTCCGTGAGTTCGGCCGCGCGACGGCCACCCCCGAGTACGGCCCGGACGGCGACCTGCAGGGATACTCGCCGGCGAACTACGTCCTCGGCATGGGGCGGGTGGATGGCCGGCGCGTGGTCGTGGGCGGTGAGGACTTCACGCTCAAGGGCGGTTCACCCAACGCAGCGGGTCTGCGCAAGTCGGTGTATGCGGAGCACCTGGCGGTCCAGCACCGGCTGCCCCTGATCAGGCTGCTCGAAGGGGGCGGAGGCAGCGTCCGGGGCAGCGGGCGCCCCGGCGGTACGGTGGGAGAGCCCGTCCACACCGAGCCGCGATTCCGGATCATTGCTGAAGCCCTCGGTCAGATTCCCGTGGTGTCGGCCGCCCTCGGTGCCGTGGCGGGATTTCCGGCCGGGAGGCTGGTGGCTTCCCATTTCTCGGTCATGGTCCGGGAGCGGTCCCAGGTCATGGCTGGCGGGCCGGCGCTGGTGGAGCGGGCGCTGGGACGTCCCGTGACCAAAGAGGAACTCGGCGGCCATGCCGTACACATCCGTTCCGGCGTGGTCGACAACCTGGCCGAGGACGAAGACGACGCACTGCTGCAGATGCGGCGCTTTCTCTCCTACCTGCCGGCCAGCGTCTGGGAATTGCCGCCCCGGCTTTCCTGCGACGATCCGGTTGATCGCTGCGAGGACGCGCTGCTGGAAGCGGTGCCCCGCAATCGCCGGCAGCCCTTCGACATGCGTCGGATCATGAAGCTGGTGGTGGACTCGGACTCGTTCTTCGAGCTGTCCCGTGGCTATGGTCGTGACCAGATCGCCGCCCTGGCCCGACTCGCCGGTCAGCCGGTGATGCTGCTGGGCAATGATTGCAAGTTTTACGCAGGTGCCATGAGTGCAGCGGGCGCCCAGAAGGTACGCCGCTACATCGAACTGGCGGATACCTTTCATCTGCCCGTCGTCAACTTTGTCGACGAACCCGGGTTCATGATCGGGCCCAAGGCGGAAGCCGAGGGTACGATCCGCTACGGCATGGCTGCCGTTTCGGCGGCGGCGACGGCCACCGTGCCCTGGGCCTCGGTTCAGGTTCACAAGACCTTTGGCGTGGCCGGTGCCGCCCATTACGGCCCGGATGCCTATCTGCTGCTGTGGCCGTCGGCGGAATCCGGTGCCCTGCCGGTGGAGGGGGGTGTCGCCGTGGCCTACCGCAAGGAACTGGCGGCAGCGGAGGATCCGGAGGCTCTGCGCGGGCAACTCGAGACGGAACTGCGGGCCGGCCGATCCCCCTTTCCCCGGGCCGAGTCCTTCTCTGCCCACGAGATCATCGATCCCCGTGAAACCCGCCCTTTCCTCTGCGAGTGGGTGGAGTGGATTCAAACCCGCCTCGCCACCCTGCCCGGGCCGGTCCGTTTCAGTTTCAGGCCCTGAACCGACGGAGCGTATCGGCGGCGCGACGCTCTGTGGGAGTAGCTTTGGCTGCAAAGGTCTTTGCGGATGAGCCTGCCTGTGTGGTGTCGCCGGTCAGCCTCGTAGGCCTGGCCGCTGGCAGCATCGCTATCGGTATCGGTATCGGTATCGCTATCGATGCAGTTTTCGATCCCGATCCCGATCCCGATCCCGATCCCGATCCCGATCCCGATCCCGGTCCCGGTCCCGATCCCGATCCCGATCCCGATCCCGATCCCGTTCCCGATCCCGATCCCGATCCCGATAGCGATCCCGATCCCGATCCCGAGGGACCCGAATCCCGTCTGGCGGATGGGTGATCCTGGATGCCCAAAACCATGGTGTACAATGCGCGCCGCGCGCCGCGATCGGCCGGTTCACAGTGCGTGCCTTCGGTCGCATCGTTCCCCCGATTTCACCCATCTCACTGGAACAGGAGAGATTCAAGCATGACCATCAGTTTCGAAGGAAAGGTTGCCATTGTCACCGGAGCGGGCGGTGGTCTCGGTCGCTGTCACGCACTCGAACTTGCGCGCCGCGGCGCCAAGGTGGTGGTCAACGATCTCGGTGGCGCCATGGATGGAACGGGTGGCAATTCGGCAGCATCCGAGGCGGTGGTCGAGGAGATCCGTGCAGCGGGTGGTGAAGCCATTGCCAACGGCGGCTCGGTGTCCGATGCCCAGGGCGTGAAGTCCCTGGTTGCCGCGGCCCTCGACAAGTGGGGTCGGATCGACATTCTCGTCAACAACGCCGGCATCCTGCGCGACAAGAGCTTCGTGAAGATGACCATGGACGATTTCCGGACGGTGCTCGAAGTCCACCTCATCGGTTCCGCCATGGTGACCCACGAAGTCTGGCCGCTGATGCGGGAGCAGGGCTATGGCCGCATCGTCATGACCACCTCGCCGTCCGGCCTTTACGGCAACTTCGGGCAGACCAACTATGGCGCCGCCAAACTCGGTCTGGTGGGTTTCATGAATACGCTGAAGATCGAGGGTGCGAAGTACAACATTCATACCAACGCCATTGCCCCGGTGGCCATGACCCGGATGACGGAAGGTCTCATTCCCGAGGATGCAGCAAAGAATCTCGGCCCGGAACTCATCACCCCGGGCGTCGTCTATCTCTGCAGTGACGAAGCCCCCAACGGTGTGGTTCTGCAGGCAGCCGGCGGCAACTTCTCGGTTGCCTGCATCGTCGAGAATCAGGGCGTGAACCTCGGCCCTGACGCCAGCGTCGAAGACGTGGCCTCACAGTGGGCCAAGATCAGCGATCTCACTGGCGCCAAGCCTCGCAACATGTTGCAGTTGGGGGGCTGATCGCACTGGCCGCGGTCTCTGGCAGAATTTTGCGCGAGGAGCCATGGAGGACGACATCACAGAGCCCGGATACGGCGCTCAGGAACGCCGCCGTGAGGCGCGCTTCCAGCCCCCGGCATCGCTGCGGTTGCGGTTGCGGCCTCCTGGCCTGCTGGGATGGTTCAAGCGGCGGGAGCGGGCATTGCTCGACTGCAGTCAGTCGGGCATCGCCTGGCTCGAACCGGTGGCTCTGGAAGTGGGGAGCGTGGTGTTCTGCGACCTCGAGGGTGCCGGCTGGCGGTTGCGAGGGTTGCCCGGAAGAGTGCGGACCGTGGATCGTCTGGTCCGGGACTTCCGGGTGGGATTTGAGTTCTCCCGTGGGGAGCTGAGCGAGGCGCGCGCCAGACAGTTGTCGCTGGCACTTGCACAACTCGACTCCGGCACGCTGGGGGGCTGAAACCATGGCCGCCATTCTCATGTCGCTGGTGCTGGCGGTGGTCGTTGGTGGCATCGTCTGGTTGCTGCTCGGTAATCGCTTCGAACTTGACCCGGATCCTCGGCAGAACGAGATTTTCAATCTCGGCCTCTACGTGGCCTGCGCCTTCGTGCCCCTGTTCGTTGCCATTCTGATCTGGGCGCCATGAAACTCCCCATCGACCCGGCCAGCATCAAGGGGTTTCTGGATCCGGTCGAGGGAGCCTGCCTCTATCAGCTGGCGCTGGACCTGCCCGGCCGGGTGCCCTGTCTCGAGATCGGCAGCTACTGCGGCAAGTCGACGCTCTATCTGGGCAGCGCCTGCCGGGAGCGCGATGCGGTGCTGTTTGCCGTGGATCATCACCGGGGTTCTGAGGAACATCAGCCTGGAGAGGCCTACTTTGATCCCGAGCTGGCGCTGCCCGGTGGCGGGGGCGTCGACACCTTCGCAGCCTTTCGCGACACCCTCGTCCGTGCCGATCTCGAATCCACGGTGGTTCCCATCGTGGCGCCTTCTGCGGTGGCTGCGCGGGCCTGGGCGACGCCGCTGGGATTGGTCTTCATCGACGGTGGCCACAGCATGGAGGCGGCATTGACCGATTATCGCTGCTGGGCGCCGCACTTGATGACCGGGGGCGTGCTGGCCATTCACGACATCTTTCCGGATCCCGCCGACGGCGGGCGGCCCCCGTTCGAGATCTGGCAGCTCGCCCGTGGCTCAGGATTGTTCGAGGAGGTCGCGCTGCTGGGTACGCTCGGTCTGCTGCGCCGTCTCGGGTAGCGTCACGCTCGTGAACAGGGTGCTGGCGGCAGTGGCGCCAGTTAGCGCATCGGCGGCGAGCAGGACTGCCGCTGCCGTCCAGGTGGGGCGTTCTTCGGGCCAGATGGCTGCATCCGGAAACACGTAGCCGGTCCAGTAGGAGCCGTCGTCGTGACGGTAGTCATGCAGCCAGCTGAAGATATCCACGGCGGCGCGACGGTTGCCGCTGGCCATCAGCGCCAGGCTCAGTTCACAGGACTCGGCTACGGTCACCCAGGGCTGGTCGGCGACGCAGCGACAGCCGAGTCCGGGTTCGACGAATTCGTCCCAGCGCCCGGCCAGCCGGCGGCGTGCGGCATCGCCTTCGACCACTCCGCAGAGCACGGGATAGAACCAGTCCATGGAAAAGCGGGCCTTGCTCTCCCAGGTGCGATCGAAGCGATCCGGCCGGGTTCTCAAGGTCACACCGAGACGATTGCGGGCAGCGATCCAGGCTGCGGTGGGCTCGCCGAGTTCGGCGGCAATGCAGATGGCGCACTCCAGGCTCTTGTAGATGGAACTGCAACCCGTGATCAGGGCGTCCCGGCTGACGCCGCTGCGGCTGTCCAGCGCCCAGTAGATTTCGCCGCTCGGGGCCTGCAGCGCAAGGACGAACTCGATGGCCGCGTGGACCATGGGCCAGTTTTCCAGCAGAAAGCGCCGGTCCTTAGAGATCAGGTAGTGGTGCCAGATGCCGGTGGCGGCATAGGCGACGAAGTTGGTCTCCGCCCGGGTGTCGTCCTCCACCGCACCGTCACGGTAAGAGGCGTACCAGCCGCCATCTTCCCGCTGACGCAGGCGCAACCAGGCGTAGGCCTGTTCGGCGGCTTCCAGGTGGCCACCGATGGACAAGCCCATGGCGGCTTCCACGTGATCCCAGGGGTCGATATGCCCGCCTTCGAACCAGGCCACGGCGCCGTCGCTCTGCTGATGAGCGAGGATGTAGGCCACGGTCGGTCGCAGCAGGCGCTCTGGAAACTGTCCGTGGGACAACAGCAGTCGGCTCATGGCGGGGTCTCTGATGTTGTCCGTTCGAAATAACAGACGACGCTCTTACCAAGGACGGGGTCGAGCCAGCGCTCCAGGGTGCGGGTCAGCGCCGGAGCGGCAAACAGATCCCAGACCAGCAGTCGATGCCAGATGCGTACCAGTGGCGAAGTGTCGGCCCGGTCAGGTCCGGCGGCGCAGCGCAGCCACCAGTAGGGGACATGAAGGGCATGGGCTCCATGGCTGCCTTGGTAACGGAATCCGCGGCTGGCAATGAGTCTTTGCAGTTCGCCTCGCGCGAAGATGCGGATATGGCCACCCGCCGCTTCGTGATAGGCGTCTGAGAGCCACCAGCAAAGGCGTTCCGGCCAGGCCCGGGGAACGCTGGCGACCAGGGTTCCGCCCGGCCGCAGTACGCGCCGGAGTTCTCGGATGACGCCGCGATGGTCGAAGACGTGCTCGAGCACCTCGGAGCAGATCACCACGTCGAAACTGGCGTCCGCAAAGGGCAGGTCGAGGGCGCTGGCTTCGATGAAGGTCAGGCTGTGACCGGGCTCAGCAGGGGGCGGAAACTCGGCCTGACGTGAGCGCGCGGTGGCCAGATCCTTGCGGGAGAGGTCGACGCCCACGGCGTGCACCGGTGCGCGCAGCCAGGCGGAGAGGGTGTGGCGACCTTCGCCGCAGCCCACATCGAGAACCCGCATCCCGGCCTCGAGGCCGAAGCGTTCGAAGTCCACGGTCTCCAGGCTCATGCACGTCCTGCCAGCATCTGGGCGTAGTAGGCTCCGAGCCTGCTCGCTGCCACCGGCCAGGAAAACTGCTCCAGAACCCGCCGCCGTCCGCGTGCTGCCAGTCCGTGGCGACGTTCCGGATCATCCAGCAGGCTGCCGATGGCGGCTTGCAGGGCGTGGGCATCGCCGGGCGGTACCAGGACCCCGGCATCGCCCACCACTTCGGCCAGGGCGCCACCGCTGGTGGAGACCACGGGAACAGCGCAGGCCATGGCTTCGCCCGCGGGCAGGCCGAAGCCCTCGTACAGGGAAGGCACCACCGCCAGGGTCGCCCTGGCATAGCAATCGACGAGTTCATCGCGGCTGATGCCGTGACGGAATGAGACTTTGTCGGTCAATCCAAGGCGCTGGATCTGGCGCAGCGTGGCGCCGTCCTCCTTGGGGCGGCCGATGACGAGCAGGCGCAGAGCGGGACGGGTTGTGCTGAGGCCATGAAAGGCGTCGAGCAGGTAACTGAGCCCTTTCAGCGGCTGGTCGGCGCTGGCAACGGTGACCAGAAGATCGGATTCCCGCGGGCGCTCGGGAAGCGGGCGGAAGTGTTCGCAGTCGATGCCATTGTGAATGACGTCGATGCGCTCGGCCGGGATTCCGAAGGCGTCGGCGATATCCGTTCGCGATGCCTCTGAGACGGTGACAAGGTGGTCGAGGCGGCGCGCAACCCGGGTCTGCATGCCGAGGAAACTGTGCCAGCGCCGGACCAGCAGCCGGTGCTTCCAGTCGGGGGCATGGGCCAGAGCGATCTCGCGGTCGCGCTGGATGGGATGATGGATGGTGGCCACCACCGGAAAGCCCCGACGCTTGAGGCCCAGCAGGCCGTAACAGAGGCTCTGGTTGTCGTGAATGATGTCGTACTCACGCCCGTGCCGGAGCAGCCAGGGCAGCACCCTGCGACCGAAGGTCCAGGGCTCCGGGAAGCCGCCGGTGAGCATGCTGAAGTACTCGCAGAGATCGGTGGCGGAGCGGAAGTGCTTCAGTCGCAGGGCGGTGACGTGGTTGTCGACGGCGTAGAGATCGAGGCTGGGGATGCGGATTAAGGGAATGTCGCCGTCGAGAACGGGGTAGGGCGGACCGGAAATCACGTCGACGTGATGCCCGTCGTCGGTGAGGGCACGGGCGAGTGCAGCGATGTAGATGCCCTGGCCTCCGCTGAAGGGATTGCTGCGATAGCCGAGCAGGGCGATACGCAGGCGGCGGGCAGACCCGTTCAGCGGTGACAGGTCTCGGGTGTCGGCCTGCCTGGCCCCCGCCGTAGACATTCGCTCTTCCCTTGAATTCAGTGTCGTATGCGACGGGCGCAGCTCAGAGGCAGCGCCAATTGTAGGTGCCCATACCGTCGAAATCCAGCGGATGGAAGGGCCAAGTCTTTGATCATCTAGGGTTTTGTGGCTCTTCTGACAGGCTCGTCCGGGTGCGGCTGGGCCCCGATGCGATCGCTGGCTCTGCGCCCTCGAGGCTGGGTGCGACGATTGCGACCGCTGGGTGGCTGGGACTCGCCTTGGCGACGGTCCTTGCCGGATCGCCGCTCCGGACCATAGGCCGGGGCCTCGTGCTCCACCTCGAAGACGTGAGCGAAGAGGTTGGCGATGACCTGCTGGCCCCCCTGGGTCTTGCGCAGCAGCCTCAGGCCATCGGTGATGAATGGCGACACCACGTCCCAGAAGAAGGCGGGATAGGCTTCCCGCAGTTCGTTGGCATGGCGATAGCCGAGGCGTTCGGCCTCACCGGTTTCGAGGAACTCCGTGTACAGCCTGCTGAGCTTCTGAATGTAACGGGGATCGGCCAGCTGGCCGATGAGATCCGCTGCACGGATCAGTCCCGGGAAGTCATCGACGCGTTGATAGTCGTCGGCGGCCGGCACCGGGAAGCGGGTGTGCTCGATGTTGTTGCAGATGACCTCCACGTCGAGGATGAGATCGTCGGTGAAGCGTTCGCGGACGAAGATCTTGCCGCGGTCGACGTGATAGGGCGTCAGGTAGGCATCCGTCGCTCCGGCCGGTGGCGTCACCATCTGCCCGAGGTCATTGATTACGTACCGACCGCCGCGGTCGGCCCGACAGACGCCGCGTACGTAGCCCACATCGTGGAACAGCAGGCTGACGACGAAGTGCACCCAATCCAAAGGCGTGATGCCCCCGTCCGCCTGCAGCTTCGCCCGCAGGATCTCCTGACCCACCTCCGTTACCAGAATGGTGTGTTCCATGTCGTGGTAGGGCGCGTCGGTGTTGGCCAGCGTTTCGAGCGAGGTGCGTGCGGTGGATTCCAGCAGGTCCGCAAAGGTCGGTTCCTGATGGGGAAACGCCGTCAGGTAGGCGCGCCGGATTTCCGCTGTGAACGCGTCGATGATCACCGCTACCGGGCTGAACATGCCGTTCGATTCCCTCGTGTTCGCGGAAACGGGCCAAACCAGCGCTTGGGGTCAAAGCGACCTTCGGCAGCCTGTCGGATGAGAAACAACAGCCAGCAGTAGGGTGTCATGTTACTTCGCAGTGACCCTGTACGCCTATCCCTGGCGGACATCGGTTCCTGCCATCCGGCAGGCTGTGGCCGGATGGGCGTGAGCGAGGTGGCCGTCATGATGGCTCGCGCGCATAATGTCGCGACGTGATTGAGGACGGCTCATGATTCGAGTGCTGGAACTGCGCCATCTGCGCACGCTCGTGGCCCTCAGGGATACCGGCAGTCTGGTGGAGGCAGCGGATCGGGTCTGCCTGACCCAGTCCGCCCTGTCCCATCAGCTGAAGGATCTCGAGGAACGCCTGGGGACGTCCCTGTTTGCGCGCAAGACCCGTCCCGTTCGTTTCACCCCGGCGGGTCGAAGGCTGCTGGAGGCGGCAGATCGTGTGCTGCCGGAACTGCTGGCGGCCGAGCGCGATCTTGCCCGCCTCACCGGGGGGCGGGCGGGGCGCCTCTACATGGCCATCGAGTGCCACAGCTGCTTCGACTGGCTGCTGCCGGCCATCGAGCGCTTCCGGGATGACTGGCCGGAAGTGGAACTCGATCTCTCCAGTGCCTTCGGTTTTGCGCCGCTTCCCGCCCTGGCTCGGGGCGACCTTGATCTGGTGATCACCTCCGATCCCCTCGATCTGCCGCGTGTGGTCTATGAACCCCTGTTCCGCTATGAAGCGGTGCTGATCGTCGCTCCCGAGCATCGTCTGGCTACCTTGGCCTCGGTGGAGCCCGAGGACCTCGTCGAGGAGACCTTGATCACCTATCCGGTAGAGCGGGATCGCCTCGACATCCTGACCCGCTTCCTCGATCCGGCCGGTGTGGCGCCGGCGCGGATTCGGCAGGCGGAACTCACACCCATGATGGTGCAGCTCGTCGCCAGCGGTCGCGGGGTGGCCTGCCTGCCCAACTGGGCGGTGGCCGAGCACGTGGCTCGCCGTTTCGTCGTGCCCCTGTCCCTCGGTACTTCGGGCCTGTGGCCGACGCTGCACGCAGCCCTGCGTGAAGAGCAACGGGAAGAAGCGTTCATCACGGCTTTCGTGGAGGCGGCGCGCCACACCTGCTTCGCCCGCCTGGTGGGGGTGCGGCCGGTCGAGGCGGCCTGAAGTGCGGGCATAAAAAAGCCCCGCATCCGGAGGATGCGGGGCCCGGGAGCCCAAGCTCCCATGCGTCAGGTTGCAGTCCAGTGTGCCTGTCCCCTCCCGATTCGCGAACGATTCAGGCTGGGGTGACCGCGCGGTCTGCTTCCGGCTAGCGCTGGCCGGAAGGAAACTCCGGCACGGGTCAGGAGGCGACGCTGGAGGCTCCCTTAATAGTGATTGGACTATTAATCTGGATCACCTCCCATGCGCGGTCAGGGCGTGGATCGGTGCGCCGAGACGATGCCCTGGTGAACCGGTCGGCACAACATGATCACGGTCATTTATACGCCTGCCCCAATATGTTGTCAAAACTCTCGAGCAACGCGATGTTTTCAACGATCTTGAAGACATCATCGACGGCTGCAGACGAGACCGTCAGGGGCTGTCTGGGCCATGGGGTTCGGGTGCTCAGGGTACCAGGGCCTGACGCAGCCAGCCTGCCTCGCCGCAGGTGAACTGCCAGCGCTCGTGCAGCCGGCTGCCGGGATGAATCTGCAGACATTCAGCCACGTGCACGTCGAGCCGGAGCGCCAAGGCTTCAGGCGGTGGGTCGGGATGATCTCCGAGGCTGGCGTCGAGTCGGCCATGGGCCGCATGCAGGGCTTTGGGGTCTGCCAGGGGAGAGCTCTGGGGAAACTCTCGGGCGTAGACATGATCGAGAACCTGGCTGCTGCGGGGGCGCCGGTGCCAGTGTTCTGCGAGTACGGTCCGGTCGAGCGCTCGGACCTGCGCCTTCAGGCGCCATTGGCGCTGCAGCGACGGATACCAGCAGGCGACCTGGCAGCGGGGGTCACGCTGGAGCTGACGCCCTTTGGCAGAGGTGGCGTTGATGAACAGGGCGAAGCCGCCCGCTACGTCCCGCAGCACCAGGGCACGGACCTGGGGCCAGCCGGCATCGTCGACGGTGGCCAGCCAGCACAGCTCGGCGTTGCTGTCGGCGAGTTCCCGTGCCTGCTGCCGGTCTGCACCCAGCGCAAGCACGGGGTCCGCGATGGCCAACGGCTTCAGTTCCCGCTTCCGCCCTCACCCTGGGACTGCTGCTGGTTGCGCCGGAGTTCGGCGATGTCCCGCTGGATCTCGCTGAGTCGGAACACCACGTCCGGAAGCTGGTCCATAATGCGCCAGAGCATGTAGGCGATGGCGAGCAGGACGAGAAACGAAAGAAAGGCCATGCATTGCACTCCTGAAGAATAGGGCTTCGGGCTGGCGGTTCGGGTGGTTGGCAGCTGCCCCATGCCGCCGGGCGGCGCACCGATCACGATCGAAGCATTCCCTCCCCGGCCGAACCACTTAGACGGGAGGATTGTATAACGCGAAGGCCTCCCGTCGGGCAAATGGCGAGGCATTCCGAGCTTGTCTCTGGCGGTGGTTGGGGCGGATGCTGGCAGGAAGGCCGAGCCGCCGACTGCCGGGCCGGCAGGTCGCCGGTCAGAATTCCCTGGTCAGGCGCACCGCAGAGAACACCGGTGCCATGCGTGGCCAGGCTTCCTGCCAGTTGGCCTTCGGGGCACTGGCTTCGATGACCAGCACCCTGCCGGTCCTGGGGTTGCGATAACTGACGACGTGGAACTGGCGCAGCCGCTGCCCGGGATCCGCGTCGAGGCGTTGGCGTTCCGGGCCTGAGATGCCCCGGACCTCGAAGCCCAACGGGCCCTGGGGGTCCTGGTCCCAGGTCACCGCTGGTGACAGCGTGAGCCGCCAGGACTGCATCAGTTCCTCCGTCCCGCCGAGGACGCCGGCTCCGGCAGGACCCTCGACCACCTTGGCCGTGATCACGGCCTGCAGCTCGGGTTCTTCGAACCTGGCGGAATCCTGGCTGGGCCTGGGCTCGAAGCCATCAACGGCCGGCAGACGGCAGCGGTGAATCCTGTCCACCCCGCGCTCGCAGGGCCAGCTGCGGACAGCTTCGCCAAGGTGGCCGTCGGCGTCCTGATCCGGTGAAACCGGGCTTGCACAGCCGGGGATCAACACGCTGATCAGCAGCAGCCCCAGGACGGCCCGCAGGCTGCGGCACCGGTTGCGCCATCCCTCGGCTTCAAGCATGGCCCGGGCTGCTCCCGCCATCCCGAAACTGTCTGGGCCGCAGGATCGCCACGCCTTCGGCGGCCGTCTCGCCCCATTGCGCCCAGTCGGTGCTGTTGTGAAAGTGGGCAGCGCCCAGGGTGGGCAGATTGTCCAACTCCGGCTCTCCATCGGGTTTCAGTCGGTTGACGAGATCGGTCAGCCCCGGATTGTGACCCACCAGCATGAGTACCTTGCACTGGGATGGTGCCGCCAGAATCCATGCCAGCCAGGTGGCTGCATCAGCGAGGTAAAGCGAGTCGTCATATTCGACCACGCGTGGGTCGACCAGATCAGGAATGAGGAAGGCCAGGGTGTCGCGGGTCCGGCGTGCCGGCGAACACAGGACCCGGTCGGGCCTCGGCAGGACTTCGGCGAAGACCTTGGCCATCGTCGATCCGTCCGCCACGCCCCGTTGATTGAGCCGGCGATCGAAGTCGGCGTCACCGGGGCGATCCCAGCTCGATTTGGCGTGGCGAATGACCAGCAGCTCGCGAATGGTCATGACTGCGCCTCCTTGGATACCAGAGGGGATGATCGCACTGTTGATGACGAGCTGTCCGGTGCCGACCACGGTGGTGCGCTTTCCTGCAGGCATGAATCGCGACGCGACGGCAACGGCCCGATGGATTGACACCCCTGCGCGGCAGAGGCATGTTCCTTGTTCGCCTGTCCGTAGGGGCCTGCGAACTTTTGGGGGTGTCAGTGAGCGGGATCAGGGGATTTGACCTTTCGAGGCAGGTGGCGGGCCTCGAACTCCTCTTCGATGTCGGCCTGTCCCTGACGTCGGAGCGTGATCACGATCGCCTGATCGAGAAAATCCTCATTGCGGCCAAGCAGTTCTGTCGGGCGGACGGGGGCACGATTTATCTGGCGACGGAGGACGATCACCTCGAATTTGCGATCATGCGCAATGACACCATGGGAACCGCCCTCGGTGGCACCACGGGTAAACCACTCGATCAGATTCCCCGGGTGCCGCTGAAGGATCCGGTCAGCGGTGAGCCCAACGAGCGCAACATCGCGGCCTACGCTGCCAACACCAAGCAATCGGTGAACATCGAGGACGCTTACGAAGTCGAGACTTTCGACTTCTCAGGGACCAAGGAATTCGATCGCCGCAACGGCTACCGTTCCCAGTCCTTCCTGACCATACCCATGCTCAACAACTCCGGTCGCCTGATCGGCGTGCTGCAACTCATCAACGCCCAGGACCCGGACTCTGGAGAGATCGTCACCTTCGACGGTCACCTGCAGCAGATCGTCGAGGCTCTGGCTTCACAGGCGGCCGTGGCCCTGGACAATCAGCATCTGCTGGCTGCCCAGCGCAAGTTGATGGAGAGCTTCATCCAGCTCATCGCCGAGGCCATCGACGCCAAGTCGCCCTACACCGGCGGGCACTGCGAGCGCGTACCCATCATCACCGAGATGATCACGGAGGCGGTCTGTCAGGCGGACTCAGGTCCCTTCGCCGATTTCGACCTCACTTCAGAGCAGTGGTATGAGTTGCGCATCGCGGCCTGGCTGCACGATTGCGGCAAGATCATCACGCCGGTGCACGTCATGGACAAGGCGACCAAGCTCGAGTCCATCCGTGACGGCATCGAGACGGTCCGTGCCCGCTTCGAGGCCTTGAAGCGGGAGACCGAACTCGAACACCTGCGCAGCGGCGGAGCGGGCGACGATCCGGCGCTGGCGGCGGCACTGGGCGAACTCGACGATGATCTGGCTTTTCTGGAGCGCTCCAACGTCGGCGGCGAGTTCCTGGCCGACGAGCACAAGCAGCGCATCCGCAGCATCGCCCGGCGCACCTGGCGCCGCGGCGACAGTCAGCAGCCATTGCTGTCAGCGGAGGAAACGGATCTGCTGTGCATTTCCCGGGGTACGCTGAGCGAGGAAGAGCGCCTGGTGATCAACGGCCATATGGTGCAGACCGTGCGCATGCTCGAACGGCTGCCCTTCCCTCAGGATCTCAAGCGCGTGCCGGAATATGCCGGCGGTCACCACGAGACCATGGACGGCAAGGGTTACCCCAAAGGTATCTTTGCCGGCGACATGTCCATCCCCGCGCGCATCATGGCCATCGCCGATGTCTTTGAAGCGCTCACGGCTCCTGACCGCCCCTACAAGCGCGGCAAGTCCCTGTCCGAGACCATGGCGATCATGGGACGCATGAAGGAGAACAATCACCTCGATCCGCTTTTGTTCGACTTCTTCGTGCAAAGCGGCGTCTATCGCCAGTACGCGGAGCGCTACATGGATCCCGAACTGGTGGACGAGGTGGATGAGAAAGCCCTGCTCGAGATCACGCCCAAGGCCTTCGATCCGCCTCCGGAACAGGAACGAGCGGAGCGCTGGAAGCACTTCCTGCCGAAGTACCACAAG
This sequence comes from Gammaproteobacteria bacterium, assembly GCA_020832085.1. Taxonomy (GTDB): domain Bacteria; phylum Pseudomonadota; class Gammaproteobacteria; order Pseudomonadales; family Azotimanducaceae; genus SLTB01. Next base: position 51,134 of record JAFIFJ010000038.1, read on the forward strand.
CTGGTGCGCTCAGCGCTCGGAGACCTGGCGGCCAAGTGAGCCGTTGATGCGCTCGAGTCCGCGCAGCAGCAGCCAGACGACGGCGATGGGAAATCCGAGCAGGGCCAGGGCAAGGCTCCAGCCGAGGGTAGGCAGCAGACGCTGCTCGACCGCGTGGATCACGGCAGCGAAACACAGCACTCCCAGATAGAAATCCGCCAGCAGCACCCGACCCCAGGCCGTGTCGAGCACGGCAGCCATGGCTGCCGTATCCGGGCTCATGATGACAGCGCCCACGTAGACCACCAGGGCCACCGCGGCGGCGACCAAACCAGACTTGATGATCATGTTCCCGCTCCTTTCTTTGAGGATCCTGATCCCTTTGCTTCGATCCTGACCTGCCATGGGCGCGCTTGGCGCGATTGCGGCTCAGGTTGAGGGCAGGCGCGCCAGAATGTCCTGAAGACTGCGTACCCGGTGGTCGGCCAGCTCCGGCCAGGGAAATGCCGCTGCCGTATCGAGGTGGACCGTCAGCACACCGGCCGCCCGCCCCGCCTCGAGATCGAAGCGGAAGTCTCCCACCATCACGGCGTCGTCAGGTCCGCATCGCCAGCGCCGCAGCAGGGTCAGGATACCGCCTGGGTCGGGCTTGGGGGGAGCCTCTGATCGCCCCAGCACACAACGCGGATCGAACAGGTCTGCGACCCCCAGAATTTCGAGGCAGCGCAGGGCATTGCTGCGGCTGTTGCGGGTGAGGATGCCGAGATCGGCGCGTTGGGCAGCCAGCTGCCGCAGCAGGGGAACGCAGCCGGGCTGGGGCTCGGCTGCCTCCACCAAGGCATCTTCGATGGCGTCCAGGCGTCGGCGCAACGGCAGGGCCCTGGATTCAGGCAGTGTCGCCAGGTACTCCAGGATGGGGTGACCGGCCGGTATGCCGAGTTCGGCGCGAATGGCATCGAAATCGTGCTGGGGACGGGTGAGGGTGCCGTCGAGGTCGAAGATCCACTTCGACCGGTCGATGAGTGCGCCTGCTGTCACTCCAGCAGTTCACTCAGCCGTTGCAGCAGGATGCCATGCTCCTGCTCACTGCCGATGCTGATCCGGAGCCGGTCGTCGAGCCCCGGGCTCGGAAAGTGCCGGACCAGAATCCCCGCGGCCTGTAGCGCGTGCTTCAGCGCCAGCGCATCGCGTCCGGACGGGACGCGCGCAAACAGGAAGTTGGCCTGGGATGGGGGCACGTCGAAGCCCAGGGCCTGCAGACCATCCGCGAGCTGCCTGCGCTGTGCCCGCACCCTGGCCGAATTGTCCCGGGCCCAGGACTGGTCGGAGATGGCCGCAGTGGCCAGCACCTGGGCGATCAGGTCGAGGTTATAGGAATCCCGGGTCTTCTCGAGCATGGGCGCAATGATGTGGGGCTGGGCGATGCCGTAGCCGAAGCGCAGTCCGGCCAGGGCATAGCCCTTGGACAGGGTGCGCAGCAGAACCACGTTCGGGTGCCGGCGAACGAGGCTCACCGCGTCGTGGCCGCGATCCGGATCCACGAAGTCGACGTAGGCTTCGTCGATGAGCAGCAGGCCGTCGAGTGCCGCCGCCAGCGCATCGACGTCGGCCACGGAGAACAGCCTGCCGGTAGGGGCATGGGGATTCACCACGCAGGTGAGGCCTGCGCCGGCTGTGTTGGCCTGTGCGGCCAGATCCCGCGGCAGCGTGAACCCGTCTCCAAGGGGAACCTCCACGGTGGCGCAACCCTGCACGGCGGCCAGCACCGGATACAGCGAGTAGCTCGGTGCGGTGGTGGCCAAGGGGGTGCCGGGCTCCATGAACGTGGTGACCAGCAGCCGCAGCAGTTCGTCGCCGCCGTTGGTGGCGATGATCCAGTTCCGCTGCACGCCGTGCAGCGAGGCCGCCTGATCCCGGAAATCGTTGGCCAGCGGGGGCGGATAGCGGCGCAGGCGCCGCGTATCGACTCCAGCCAGAGCGGCCGCCACGGCGGGGCTGGGCGGATAGGGGTTCTCATTGGTGTTGAGCTTGATGACGTCGGCAGCGTCGGGCTGCTCGCCCCAGCTGTAGCCGGTCATGCGCTGGATGTTGTCGCGTTCGTAGTGCTTCTGTTCGTGGTGCTTCAAGGCAGCAGTTCCGAGGTGCATCGACCAGCCGCGGATTCTACCTTGGCAGAGGCGATGGTGGGCGGGGCCGCAAGGAAAACAGCCACGCAGGAAGCGGCTGCAAAGAAAAGCGGCTGCAAAGAAAAGGGGCCCCGAAGGGCCCCTGATCGTTTGCCGTGCAGGGTGACGCCGTGAATCAGAAGCGGGCGCCGATCTGCAGGCCGTAGGTGCGCGGCTCGAGCAGGAAAATGTTGGTGAAGTTGCCCGAGCTGGCATCGGTGAAGTAGGCGCCGGTGATGTGATCCTTGTCACCGATGTTCTTCATGAAGGCCTGGGCGTACCAGGTGCCGTCATTACCGTGATTGCCGTACAGGGTCAGGGACGCGTTCCACACCGACCAGCTGGGGATCTTGTCCTGGGCGCTGTTGTAGACACGGTAGTAGAAGCTGTCCTGCCAGTAGTAGTCGAGGCGCGGTACCAGTTCCAGGCCGTTGCCGAACATGAAGCTGTACTGAGCTCCGAGCTTGACCGACCATTCAGTGGCGCCGGGCAGCTGGTTGCCCTTGAGGTCGTTGGCGATACCGATGGGTACCAACGTCGTGGGGGTTTGGGCCCCAAGGCCGCTGGCTGCCGGGTTCTCGGTGAAGATGTTGGCGCACTCGAGGCGGTTCTGGCCACACTGGGTGGCGTCGAAGGTACCGCCGGCGAGGACGCTGGTGGGGACGATGAAGACATCGGCGCCGCCATTCTTCACGGTGACGAAGTTCGGATTGCCATCGGTGGGATTGGCCGGATCGATGCTCGTGCCACCGGTGATCTTGGTGTCGAGCCAGGAGACGAAGGCGTCGATGCGCAGATTGTCGACGGGCACGTAGGTCATCTCGAACTCGAGGCCCTGGATACGGGCATCGATGTTCTCGTTCACCGAGGTGCGGTCGATGATCTTGGTGTTCTGCAGGCCGTCGTAGTCGTACCAGAAGTAGGTGATGTTGGCCTGCATCCGGCCGTCGAGCAGCCGGTTCTTGGCGCCGATCTCGATGGCGTTGATGAACTCCGGGTTGAAGGTCTCTTCGAAGGCTCCGGAGAACGACGGCGGGTTGATGCCGCCGGACTTGTAGGAGCGGGACAGCGAACCGTAGACCATGGTCTCGTCGGTGAAGGACAGGTCCATGTAGTGGTCGATGGCCACTCTTCCGGTGAGCTCGCTCCAGGAGTCGCCAAACTCGCGGAAATTGGGAACCGGGTTGTTGCCGGAGGTGCCGAAGCCGTAGAAGCGCTCGTCCACTACGGCCAGACCGGCCGCGCCGCCGGGCTCGAAGGCCGCTTCGAAGGTGTTGTCGAGGAAGGCGCGATTGGATACGCCTTCGACGAAGGGCAGCCCCGGATTGTTCAGCAAGGTCTGGCGGTCACGGACATCCTTCGACTCATCAGAGTAGCGCAGGCCCAGGGTCAGGCGGGTGCGGTCGCCGAGATCGACGTAGAACTCACCGAAGATGGCCCAGGTCTCAAGCTCGTAGTCGGCAGTGTCGTTGCGGAAATAGGCCAACGGAGCCTCACGGCCATCGACATCGACTTCACCGAGGGGGGTGAATGCCGCCAGCGTGTTGCCGCGAACATCGTAGATCGTGGTGTTGTCGCTTTGCAGGTAGAAGAAGCCCGCCAGGAAGTCGAAGGGCTTGTCGTCCCAGCTCGATGCGATCCGGGCCTCGATGGTCAGCGCCTCGTTCTCGAATGCTGAGGTGTCGTAGGCGAACGGACGGTCGAAGCCGGACACCGTGGGGTCAGATGGCGTCTGCAGACGGCCCTCGGCGTCCGTGAAACCGAAACCAGGCAGGGGCACAGGGGCGACGTTGGGCAGGAACGTCGCAGACGGCACGGCCCATGCGTAGTCAGTGATCGTGTTGAGCTCGATCTCCTGGTACGTGGCCCCCAGGGTCAGGGTGTAGTTGTCGAACTCGTGGACGATCTCAAGATTGAAGAGGTCCTCGTCCATTTCGTACACCGGCGTCAGCGGCGTCTGAACCTGGCGCAGGTCGTTGCTGCGGGTGCTGTTGGCGAAGGCATCGACGCCCGGCGGCAGGAAGCTTGAGGCAAGAATGCCTCCGAGCTGGCCACCGGAGTTCAGTACACCCAAGGAATCCGGGTCATCGAGTGCGACGCCGGGCAGACAGCCGAGGCTGAAGGGGAAGGGATTCGGATCCTTGGCGCAGAGCTGATTCGAGGTGCGCATCCGGGTGCTGTCCTCACGGAAACGCTGCCAGAAGAAATTGATCTCGGTGCGGTCGGTGGGTGCGTAGTTGAAGGCGACCCGGGTGGACCACAGGTCACGGTCGTCGATGTCTTCGCCGAGGAAGGTGTTCTCGACGTAGCCGTCGCGCTCGAGCCAGCGGCCGGAGAGGCGAACGGCAGCCTGTTCCCCAAGCGGAATGTTGACCATGCCGCTGGCCTTGCGGGTGTCGAAATTGCCGGCTTCGAGGTCAATGGCCGCATCGAACTGGGTCGGATCGGCCTTGGCGGGAATGATGTTGATCACGCCACCGGTGGTGTTGCGCCCGTAGAGCGTGCCCTGGGGACCGCGCAGCACTTCGACCCGCTCCACGTCGAACAGCTCCGATTCGAAGATGGACGTGGTCTGCAGGTAGGCGCCGTTGAAGTTGATGGCGGTGCCGGAGTCCGAACTGGCGGCGACGGCGTTATTGCCGATGCCGCGGATGCGCACGTTGGAGCCGGTGAAGTTGTCCTTGGTGAAGCTCAGGTTCGGTACCGAGAGCTGCATGTCGGAAACGGTGTTGATGTTCTCGCGGTCCAAGGCGGACTGATCGAAGGCTGATACCGCGACGGCCGTGTCCTGCAGGGTCGACTCACGGCGCTGGGCGGTGACGACCACTTCGTCGATCAGGCTGCGGGAAGCAGGTTGGGTCTGAGGAGCTTGGGCGACGGCCTGGGCCGAAGCGGCGGCGATAGCAGCGCAAAGCATAGCGCTGCCCGCGCTGCGCGAGATGAAACGATGACTCATTGTTTGGACTCCCTAGAGGGTCCCGTGATGCGGGACGCTACAACTCTATGCGTCGGCTGGACTGACCGCTGCTTGGGCGGTCGTGCTGCAGCACAACAGATTTTTACTGGTGTCGAGTTGAAATGTTACAACTTGCAACGCAAGGGTAACAGAGCGGCGGATTAATGCAAAGCCATCACTTTCCTGGTCATCACCGGCAGGAGAGGAAAGTGGGCTCAGTCGATGGCCAGAGTCAGGCTCACCGAGGCGCTGACGGTCACCTCGCCCGGCTCCACCGGCACGCTGGCGAACTCGGCGCGAGCATCCATCATCGCCGAGCGCAGCATGGGTGGCGGCTGGCTGGAGGCGCCATCAAGGCGCAGTTCGAGAATGCGGCCCGGCCCCGCGCCTGCGGCTTCAGCCAGCGTCCGGGCTTCACTCAAGGCGCGTTCGGTGGCCATGCGAATGGCGTCAGCCCTTGCGCTGCCGTCTTCTTCCAGACTGAAGTGCACACCTTGGATGTCGGTGGCGCCGGCGCGCACGGCAATGGCCAGCAAGGTGCCCACGCCGGCCAGATCGGCGGTGGCGACTTCCAGCTGATTGCGGGCCTGATAGCCGGTGATGCGGGGGCGCCAGTCGGCGTCGGCATCCCGGGGCCGGGACGACCAGAGCGGTTGCAGCCGAACGCCGGTGGTGCGCAGGCTCTCTGTCGTCACTCCGGCGGCAGCCAGCGCGGCCAGCAGCCTTTCGCTCTGTTCGGCGTTCGCGGCCAGCGTGGCCTCGGCTTCCTCTCCTTCACTGACCACGGCCGCAGTGAATCGCGCCCGATCCGGCGCGGCCCGAACTTCGGCTTGCCCGTAGACGCTGAGGGTCGCCGGCTGGGAGGGGCCGGAAATCTGAACTTCGCTGCAGGCGGTGGTGAGCAGGAGCAGCGCCGGGATCAGGGCAAGGGTGCGGGACATGGCGGAGAACTCCGGATGGGCATCGATGATCTGAGACCCGCCATGATACGCCTTCGGACTCAGGCGCGGCGGCGTTGACCGCTGCGGGGACCGCCCGGGCGGCCACCGCCGCTGCGACCACTGTCGCGACGGCGGGGGCGGTCATCGGAGGGCAGGCGCGACTCCTTGGGCGCCACCAGCAGTTCGTCTTCGGGCTGGCTGCAGACCAGCTTGGACCCGAGCAGGGCCTCGATCTCCGGCAGCAGGAAGGCATCGCTTTCGCCGAGCAGGCTGATGGAAATGCCCTTGGCGCCGGCGCGCCCGGTGCGGCCGATGCGGTGCACGTAGTCCTCGGGATCTTCCGGCAGATCGTAGTTGATCACGTGGCTGATGCCTTCCACGTGCAGGCCTCGACCGGCCACGTCCGTGGCCGCGAGCACCTGAATCTTGCCTTCCCGGAACCGCTCCAGGGTCGAGACGCGTTTGCTCTGGGGGATCTCCCCGGACAGCATGTCGCAGGGTACGCCGAGGGCCTTCAAGCGTTCGAAGATGCGGCGGGTGCTGTCGCGGCGGTTGGCGAATACCAGCACCCGGTCGAGCTCCAGCGTGGTGATGAGGTTGTAGAGCAGCGCGAACTTGTCCCGGGACGAGACCATGTAGATGCGCTGATCAATGTTCTCGGTTGTGACATTCTCCGATTCGATCACCACGTGCTCCGGCTCCAGCGTCCACTGCTCAGCCAGGCGCAGCACCTCGTCATTGAAGGTGGCGCTGAACAGCAGGGTCTGCCGGCGGCGCTTCGGTGGCGTCTGCCTGATGATGCGGCGCACGTCGGGAATGAAACCCATGGACAGCATGCGGTCGGCCTCGTCGAGGACGAGCTGCTCGATGTTGCGCAGGTTGAGCTTGCCGCGGGTGAGAAAGTCGATCAGGCGTCCCGGTGTGGCCACGAGGATGTCCACCCGCTCGTTCTCCAGCACCTTCTTCTGCCGTTCGAAGTCCATGCCGCCCACCACGCTCAGGACCTTGAGCCCGCTGTAGCGGGTGAGATCCTTGGCGTCCTCGGCGATCTGCATCACCAGTTCCCGGGTGGGTGCCAGCACCAGGGCCCGCGGCGTGCCCGCTGCGGGTTCCTCCTGCAGCGGGAACTCCAGCTGATGACTGATGAGGGTGATCAGAAAGGCTGCCGTCTTGCCGGTACCGGTCTGGGCCTGGCCGGTGACGTCGTAGTTGGACAGGGCATGGGGCAGGGTCTCTGCCTGAATCGGCGTGCAGTGGGTGTAGCCCAGCGTCTCGATGGCCCGCATCAGGGCCGGCGGAAGCCCGAACTCTTCGAACTTGATGTTCGGTGCCGCCTCTTTTTTCCTGGGCGGCGCCTGCTCGGGTGCTTGGGCGTCCCGAGTTTCGGCGTCCCGAGTTTCGGTGTCCCGGATCTCGGCGTCCCGGTTCTCGGCAGGTGGGGTTTGTTCGTGGCTCATCGGCGATGCTCTGGGAGAGGTTGGCGTTGTCGGATCGACCGGACTCCGGCGAGGCGAACGCAGTTGACGAAAACCTCCATGGCCCGGCGTACATCCTCAAGCGGCGGGAACGTGGGGGCCAGGCGAATGTTGCGATCTTCCGGGTCACGGCCGTAAGGGTAGGTGGATCCTGCCGGGGTCAGCTTGACGCCGGCCTCGGCTGCCAGCCGGATGACCTCACGGGCCATCCCGGGCAGGGTGTCCACGGACACGAAGTAGCCGCCTTCCGGGCGGGTCCAGGTGGCGAAGCCGCTGCCCGCGAGGCCACGGTCGAGGGCTTCCTGCACGGCGTCGAACTTCGGGCGAATGACGGCCGCATGCCGCTGCATGTGGGCGCTGATGGCGTCGGCATCCGGGAACAGCCGGCTGTGGCGCAACTGATTGACCTTGTCCGGGCCGATCATCAGAGCCCCGAGACGCTTTTCGAAGGCGCCGAGCACCTTGTCGCTGGCGGCCATGAAAGCCACGCCGGCGCCAGCAAAGGAGATCTTGGACGTGGAGCCGAAGATGACCACGCCATCCTCGCTGCCCGCCTCCACCGCGAGTTGCCAGAGGCTGGCCAGCCGAGGCGGCTGCGGTGACAGATCGTGCACCGTGTAGGCGTTGTCCCAGAGGATGCGGAAGCCCGGCGCGGCCAGCTTCGGCAGCTCGGCGAATCGCGCTACGGTGGCGTCGTCGTAAACACAGCCTGTGGGGTTCGCGTATTTCGGCACACACCAGATGCCGCGAATGCGGGGATCCTCGCGGACGGCGGCTTCCACCGCGTCCATGTCCGGCCCCGTGTCCAGCATAGGCACATTGATCATTTCGATGCCCAGCTGCTCGCAGAGGGCAAAATGGCGGTCGTAGCCGGGTACCGGGCAGAGGATGCGCGGTGCGCCGGCGGGATCGTCGCGCCAGGGTCCGGCTGCGCCGAGACCGAACAGATGGGCGGTCTCCACGAACAGATACATCAGCGTCAGGCTCGAATTGCCCCCTGCCAGCACCTGTTCGGGGGGCGCGTCCAGCAGGATCGATCCCAGGCGGCGCGCTTCCGCAATGCCCCGCAGGCCGCCGTAGTTGCGGGTGTCCGTCCCGTCCTCGCTGCGGTAGTCCCCCTGCAGGGCACCGTCGAGGTGGTTGGCCAGATCGAGCTGATCCGAGGCCGGCTTGCCCCGGGTCAGGTCCAGGGCGAGCCCCGCCTTGCAGAATGCAGCGTGACGATCAGCACACTCGGATTCGAGCTGCTGCAATTCTTCACCGGTCATCGCGGATCCATCGGTCACGTGCGGTCCTTTTCCGTAGGGTGGGTCAGACGGCGACGCCTGCCAGTTCGTCGACGCCAAGCATCAGGTTCATGTTCTGGATCGCGGCGCCACCTGCGCCCTTGCCCAGATTGTCCAGGCGGGCGACGAGCAGCAGCTGTTCCCCCTCGCCGAACACCATCAGCTCCACGCGATTGGTGTCGTTGCACTGCTCGGGGTCCAGAAAGCCGCCGTCGAGAGCGGCGCTGCCGTCGGGCCGCACGACGTGGACGCAGGCCTCCTCGGCGTAACGCTCAGCCAGCAGTTCAGTCATCGCCCGGGCGTCGAGGCGGCGTTGGAGCAATCCGGGCGGCAGCGGAATATGGACCAGCATGCCCTTGTAGTAGTGCCCGACCATAGGCGCGAACAGGGGCGCATGGTCGAGCCCGGCGTACTGGCGCATCTCCGGCAGATGCTTGTGCCTGAGACCCAGGGCGTAGGGCCGGGGCGCATGGATGGCGCTGATGCCCTCGAGCTCCCGGGCGCGATACTTGTCCACCAGCGCCCGGCCGCCGCCGGAGTAGCCTGATAGGGCATGCACGCAGACCTCGGCCTCGCGCGCAATCACACCAGCGTCCACCAGAGGGCGGAGCGCGAGGAGGAATCCGGTGGGATAGCAGCCCGGATTGGATACGCGGCGGGCCTGACTGACGGCACTGCGTTGTCCCGGTGTCAGTTCCGGAAGGCCGTACACCCAGCCTTCGTCGATGCGGTACGCCGTGCTGGCATCGAGCACCCGGACCTCCGGGTTCTTGATCAGACTCACCGCTTCCACGGCGGCCTCGTCGGGCAGGCAGAGGATCACCAGATCCGCAGCGTTCAGGAGCTCGGCCCGGGCAACGGGATCCTTGCGCCGCTCGATGTTCACCTCGAGCAACTCGATGTCTGAACGCTGGGCAAGCCGGGTGTGGATCTCCAGACCCGTGGTGCCGGCCTGGCCATCGATGAAGACTCGATGGGACACGATGTGATCAGGCTCCCATGACAGGCGTTGCGGAGAGCCGACGGGGCGGCTCACGAATGGGCGGCAAGGATAAAGCACCGGGGCGGCTGCGGCAAAAGGCCTTCGGCTTCGGGACAGTCAGGCCGTCAGGGACGCCAGGGCCCCGCGGAGATCGGCGATCAGGAGGTCGGGTGCCTCCAGGGCCGCGAAGTGCCCACCCCGCGGCTGCACGGTGTAGTGCATCAGCCTGTAGCTGCGCCGGATCCAGGCGGGCGGGGGCAGATGCAGCTCCTGCGGAAACGCCGCCACGGCGGTGGGCTTGTCCACATACTCAGGCAGCGGTGGGTCCGACGGGTGCTGGCGCTGCTCGTAATAGAGGCGCATGGACGACGTGATGCTGTGGGTGAACCAGTACAGCGAGACATTGGTGAGCATGTCATCCCTGCTGATGGCTGACTCGGGATCGCCGTCGTGGTCGCTCCAGGCGTGGAATTTTTCCAGGATCCAGGCGGCCAGTCCGGCAGGCGAATCGTTCAGGCCGTAGCCCAGCGTTTGGGGCCGGGTGCCCTGGATCTCCTGGTAGCCGAGGCCGTTGCGGGTGCGCTGGCGGCTGGCATCGAGGCGTGCCCGTTCGGCGTCGCTGACGTCGGCAAAGGGATCCTCGCTGCGGGGTTTGCGGGCGAACACGAGGTTCAGATGCAGCGCGGCGCAGGCGGGATCCAGCGCGCCGAGCCAGGTTGCTATGTGGGAGCCCCAGTCGCCCCCTTGGGCCAGATAGTCCCGGTAGCCCAGGGTCGCCATCAGGGTCTTGAAGCGTTCGGCGCAGGCGCGGCCGTTGCAGCCGTGGCGGTCAGGCGCTGGGGAGAAGCCGTAACCTGGAAGCGACGGCACCACCACGTGAAAGGCGTCCTCGGCCCGGCCGCCATGAGCCAGGGGGTCGGTGAGCGCGTCGATGACATGCCGGAACTCGACGAAGGAACCGGGCCAGCCATGCAGGAGCAGCAGGGGGCGGGCATGGGGCTGTGGTGACCGCTGATGGATGAAGTGCAGGGGTTTCCCCGCCACATCCAGCAGAAACTGCGGAAAGCGATTGAGATCACGTTCCTGGGCGCGCCAGTCGAAGCCCTGGGCCCAGTAGTCGCAGACCTCCTGCAGCCATCGCAGGTTCGTTCCGTCGGTCCAGTCGTCGTCGATGCTGTCCGGCCACCGGGTCATCTGCAGCCGTCGGTGCAGGTCCTCGATGTCAGCGTCAGGGATGCGGATGGTGAAGGATTCACCCACGTCCGGCCGGCCGGCCTGCAGGGCGACAGACATGGCGGTCATCACCCGTGGGAGAGCGTGAACAGTGCTTCGAGTTTCTCGGTGATGACGCCGGCGATGTCCTTGCGCTCCAGGGATGAGCGATGCTGCAGCTCTGACAGCTTGATCCGGTGCAGATGCAGCACGGGCCACTGCTCCTCGAGCTCCCGCAGGTCACCTTTCACCAGCACCGGCAGGAAGGGGTCGCTGGCCGGTCGCTTGGCCATGATGGCGCGGGCTCCGGACTCGAACGGTACCTGCCGTGGACCCATGCTGCGGTCCTTCAGCAGATTGGTGAGAAAAAGACCGGGCTGCTCGATCAAGTCGCCGGGAATGATGTACAGGCCGGTTTCGAGGACGGCTTCCGGGACGATGCCGAAGAAGGTGTCGTGGTAGGCGGCCGGGTCCGGCAGGATGACCATCCTCCGGCCCTCTTCCTCCGGGTAGAAGATGTCGTAATTGGTGTAGAGCTGCTCGACCGCGCCCGAGTAGACGCAGAGGGTCTCTTCGAACATCTTGACGAAATCGGTCGCCCGGCGCTTGTTGCCGAAGTTCTCGATATCCCAGGCCAGATCAGGATTGTCAGGATTCTCGAATTCCATCTCGATCTCGTTCGCCCACACCGCGGTCAATGCTCAGTCGATATTAACCATCCAACAGCCGGCTGGATATGGTGCCGCCCACATCCTTTGGCGATACCCGCTTCGGCCCCCGCGGCGCCCGGGCCGGCCTGTCGGGATCACGGCGCCAGGCTCTGCTCCAGCCAGGCGGCCAGGGCCTGCAGCTCCTCCAGACAGATCTCGTGACCCATGGGATACTCGCGCCACGTCAGCGGGTAGCCTAAGTCTGTGAGCGTCGAGCGACCGGTGGCTGCGCGCTGGATCGGGATCATCGGATCCATCAGCCCGTGGGCCATGAACACGCGCACTTCGGCATTGGCCAGACTCAGGCGTTCGGTGACCCGGGCATGGTCATGGAGGTAGGTGGACAGTCCGACGATGCCGGCGAGGCGTCGCGGGTAGCCGAGACCGGCTTCCAGCGCGATGACGCCGCCTTGGGAAAAGCCTCCGATGATGATCCTGCCGGGCTTGATTCCGCGTGTTTCCTCACGAGCGATCAGGGCTGCGGCCTGGGCTGCCGAGGCGCGGATGTCCGCGCTGCCGCTGTCGAAGCCGGCACCGGGATCGATGTCGTACCAGGCCCGCATCGTCATGCCGCCGTTGATGGTGACGGGCCGTTTCGGGGCATGGGGGAAGATGAAGCGCCAGCGCGCCTCGGCAGGTCGCTGCAGATGAGGCAGGATGCCTTCGAGGTCATGGCCGTCGGCCCCGAGGCCGTGCAGGAGCAGGATGCTCGCGTCGGCGTCTTCAGGACCGGTTTCGATCACTTCGGGCAGTTCGACGGCCTCAGGCACGTTGGGCTCCTTGCGTTGGGCAGGCATGCTGGCGTGGATGGGAACAGGTGGCATGACTGGCACTGATATTGCTGTTCGTTCCCATTTCCCGGCAGCGGTGTGAAATAATCAACTTCGGTTCGAGGGGCTTGTTATGGAACATCTGCCAATTATATGAACTATTTAGCCTTTTTGGGCGCCGTCGCGGTGGACGGAGCGTGTGGAAGCAGCCGTGGCGCGCGCCATGGTAAGCGCTCGAATCAGCGCCGCTCATGGTCCATCGCTGCGCTTGGGGACGGCCGCAGGCAGGCCACAGGGTGCCTGCCTGACCCTGTGCCTGCCATGGGGCTCGGATAACTCCCATGGCGGACATTCTGCCCGATCGCGGCGGGAGCCGGGACGTTCGCAATCTGGCTCCCGTGCTGCGGTTCCTGCTGCCATACCGGGGAGCGATCATCGGCGCGACGCTGGCTCTGATCGTGACCGCAGGAGTGACCCTGAGCGTTGGCCAGGGTCTGCGGCTGCTCATCGACCAGGGATTCATCAATGGCTCACCGGAGTTGCTACGCAACAGCATCGGTGTGTTCGTGGCCATGATCCTGCTGCTCGCGGCAGGCACCTTTGCCCGCTTCTATCTGGTGTCCTGGGTGGGCGAGCGCGTCAGCGCGGACATCAGAAAGGCGGTCTTCGACCATGTCATCCGCCTGCATCCCGGGTTTTTCGAGGCCAATTTCGCCAGCGAAATCCAGTCCCGCATCACCACCGATACCACGCTGCTGCAGACCGTGATCGGCTCCAGCGCGTCCATTGCCCTGCGCAATCTGCTGATGTTCGTCGGTGGCGTCGTGCTGCTCTTCGTGACCAATCCCCGGCTGTCGCTGTTCGTGGTCCTGTCGGCCCCGCTGGTGGTGGCTCCGATCATCATTTTCGGGCGCCGGGTGCGGGTGCTGTCGAGAGCCTCCCAGGACTCCATCGCCCACGTCGGCAGTTTTCTGGCCGAGTCCCTGCGTCAGGTGAAGACGGTACAGGCCTACAACCACGAGGACGTGGACCGGAGGCGATTCGCGGCCCACGTGGAATCCGCTTTCGACATCGCCCGCCAGCGCATCCTGCAGCGGGCCGTCCTCATTACCCTGGTCATGGTGCTGGTGCTGGCCGCCATCGCAGCCATGCTCTGGACCGGTGGCCAGGATGTGCTCACCGGCCGCACGACGCCTGGGGAATTGGCAGCCTTCATCTTCTATGCCTTCATCGTCGCCGGGTCCGTGGGAGCCATCAGTGAGGTGGTGGCGGATCTGCAGCGGGCGGCGGGCGCTACGGAGCGGCTCATGGAACTGCTCTCGGCAGAGAACGCGCTACCCCGGGCCGCCGAGCCGCGGGTCCTGCCGGAGCCCGTGCGTGGGGTGGTGGCCGTGTCCGGTCTGACATTTGCCTATCCGACCCGGCGCAGCACCCCTGCGCTCCGTGATCTGGCCTTCAAGGTCCGACCGGGTGAGCATCTGGCGCTGGTGGGGCCTTCCGGGGCCGGCAAGTCCACCCTGTTCGACCTGCTGCTGCGCTTCTACGACCCTGATCAGGGGTCCATTGCGCTGGATGGCATAGACATTCGTGAACTCGATCCCGAGGACCTGCGTCGCCACATCGCCCTGGTCAGTCAGGATCCAGCCCTGTTCACCGGCAGCGTGGCGGACAACATCCGCTATGGTCGGCCCGATGCCAGCGACGCGGAACTGCGGTCTGCGGCGGAGGCCGCGTTTGCCCATGGTTTCATCGCCGAACTCCCGGAGGGCTATGACACCGAGCTCGGGGAGGCCGGGTTGCGGTTGTCCGGCGGCCAGCGCCAGCGCATCGCCATTGCCCGCGCCGTACTCAAGGATCCGGCCATCCTGCTCCTCGACGAGGCTACCAGCGCCCTCGATGCGGAGAGTGAGCATGCAGTGCAGCGTGCACTGGCCAGACTGGCGGAGGGGCGCACGACCCTGGTCATCGCTCATCGCCTCGCTACGGTCATGAGTGCCGATCGCATTCTGGTACTCGACCAGGGCCGGGTGGTCGGCGAGGGCACCCACGCCAGCCTGTTGGCAAGCAACGACCTCTATGCGCGGCTGGCTGAGCTGCAGTTCGCGGCCAGCGCCAGCCTCGAGGCGCCGAGCCGCGTCAGCGCCGGCGGCGTCTGAGACATTCCAGACCCTGGAGCCTCCAGGGGCGCTCTTCTGGACCAGGACACGTTGTGATCGAAGGCGCAGCTGTGGGAGCGGACGCAGCCTGTGAGGCCCAGTTGCAATGGCGGCGCTGCCGCCTTCGAAGTTCCAGTCTGCGGGGAGCCTGCACGACACGGCAGGCAATCGCTCACTGCGGCTTCGCCGCCGTGAGCTCCCACAGTTCCAGCTGCTCCCCGGGAGCACTGCGGCTGCGAAAGGACACGCCGACCCCCAGCAATCTCACTGGACGTCCCACGCGTTCCCAGGCGGAGGCGAGCAGTTCGGCATAGATGCCCGGATTGGGCTCCTCGGTCGCCCGTTCGGCAGTGGTGGTCGTGAAGTCATTGAAGCGGACCTTCACGAAGCAACTGCGGACGCGCTCCTCCGGGTCCACCTTCACGAGGCGCTGCCTGAGCCGGGCTTCGAGATCACTCAGGGCAAGCTGACAAGCCTTCAGGGTGGGCTTGTCGTCGGCGAAGGTCTGCTCTACGGACACGGATTTTCGGCCACTGCGGGGGCGGACTTCGCGCCGATCCTCGCCGAGAGCCAGTTCCCGCAGACGTTGGGCCGCGCTGCCGCAGTGCTGGTGCAGGGTGACCGCGTCGACGGCCCTGAGGTCGGCGCAGGTGGAGACGCCCAGTTCTGCCAGACGGGCAGTCATGGCGGGGCCGACGCCCGGTAACCGCCGCACGGGCAGGGCTGCAACGAAGGCGTCCACGTCCTCCGGACGCACCACGAACTGACCGTCAGGTTTGTTCCAGTCGCTGGCCACCTTGGCGAGGAACTTGTTGGGTGCGATGCCGGCGGAGATGGTGATGCCCAGTTCCCGCCGCACGGAGTTGCGGATGGCCCGGGCAATCAGTGTGGCGCTGCCGCGCAGCAGTTCGCTGCCGGTGACGTCGAGGAAGGCCTCATCCAGGGACAGCGGCTCGATGGTGTCCGTGAAGCGCCTGAAGATGGCAAATACGCTTGCGGACACTTCCCGGTACTTGTCCATGTCCGGTCGCAGCAGGACCAGATCAGGGCAGGCCCGTACGGCCTGATTGGATGGCATGGCCGAATGCACGCCGAAGCGGCGGGCTTCATAGTTGCAGGTGGCGATCACGCCGCGCTTGTCCGGGGCTCCCCCCACGGCGACGGGCCTGCCCGCCAGATCCGGCCGGTCGCGGACCTCGACGGCGGCATAAAAGCAATCGCAGTCGCAGTGGATGATCTTGCGTTGCATGCCAGGCGGTCCTCAGGCGTCCGCAGGAGGCCGGGATACGGCGTACTTCGACACGGCCTCCCGGCCTTTTCGTCGCGTTGCGCATGGGTGACCCTCTGCTAAGATGACCGCTTCATGTCCGCAGCCTGCGACGCAGCGGGTCGCGATTTCGATATTCATCGGCAAGGCAAGGGGGAGCGTTCTAAGTGGGTCCATTGGCCGGTTATCGCATCATCGAACTTGCGGGCATTGGCCCGGGGCCGTTCTGCGGCATGATGTTGTCCGACATGGGGGCGGAAGTCATCCGCGTGGAGCGGCCGACGAAGGACGCAAGGCGTCCCCGCGACGTGCTCGCCCGCAATCGCAAATCGCTGGCCGTGGATCTCAAGCGCCCGGAAGGCGTGGAGGCTGTCCTGCGCCTGTGTGAAGGCGCTGATGCGCTGTTCGAAGGATTCCGGCCCGGAGTCACGGAGCGGCTCGGGTTGGGCCCGGACGATTGCATGGGCCGCAATCCCAAGCTGGTCTATGGCCGCATGACCGGCTGGGGTCAGGAAGGACCCATGGCTCAGGCCGCCGGTCACGACATCAACTACATCGGTCTCTCCGGTGCTCTGCACGCCATTGGGCGCGCCGGCGAGCGCCCGGTCCCGCCGCTGAATCTCGTGGGCGATTTCGGCGGTGGCGGAATGTATCTGGCATTCGGTCTGGTGTGCGGCCTGCTCGAAGCGCAGCGTTCGGGCAAGGGGCAAGTGGTGGACGCGGCCATGGTGGACGGCTCCGCATCCCTGATGTCCATGTTCTTCTCGTTTGCCGCCCAAGGTGGCTTCAAGCCGGAGCGGGGCACCAACCTGCTCGATGGTGGCGCGCACTTCTATGACACCTATGAGACCAAGGACGGCAAGCACATCTGTATTGGCTCCATCGAGCCCCAGTTCTATGCTCTGCTGGTGGAGAAGGCCGGGCTTGACCGGGAGGTATTCGCGCCGCAGATGAATCCGGAACACTGGCCCGGCCTCAAGAGCAAGCTCGCCGAGGTGTTCTTGAGCCGCAGCCGCGACGAATGGTGCGAGATCATGGAAGGTACCGATATCTGCTTCGCTCCGGTACTGTCCATATTCGAGGCGCCTGAACATCCTCATAATGTGGCGCGCAAGACCTTCGTGGAAGTGGAAGGCCTGATGCAGCCGGCGCCTGCGCCGCGCTTCAGCAGGACAGAGCCCGGAATCCGGAATGCCGCGCGTGTCCCGGGTCAGGACTCCGAAGACGTGCTCAGAAGCTTCGATTTCTCGGATGCGGAGATCGACGCCCTGATCACGGGAGGCGCAGTCGTGAAGTCAAGCTGACGGCCGGCCCTGGGGGCCGGTGGTGCCCGAAGCCACGCATCCTTATCGTTCCGCCGGAACATCCGGGACAACGGCGAGGTGCACGCTATGAGCGTAGAACTTCTGGACACACCACGGTTTCATGGTTTCAGGGTGCGCCGGCAGATTGCCGGGAAAACCTACCAGGAATACTTCTCGCTCAAAGCGGAGGGCAAGCGCCTGCGTGGCCCGAAGCGGGCGGCGATCCGCGAGCAGGCTGAACTTCGCGATGCCGAACTCGAGCGGTTGCAGACCGCCGCCCGCGAGAAGGCAGCCCGTGAGGTGGAAATCGATGCCAAGGGTCACGTCCGCGGCATCCTGTTTCGCCTGAAGCGGGAGAAGAGCGGCACCCGTACGCCGGTCTTTCAGATCGGCATCTTGTCGGCGCGGGAGGGCAAGATCGTCAATACCACGGTATCCATCAATCGGCACGGCCTCGATGAAGCCTGGAAGCGGGCCGTGGATTTCTACGTCGATCACAAGAAGATCAGCAAGCGTTCGCGTGCCTATCGGGACCTGCAGGGTGCAAAGCCCTCGGAGGCTCAGTTCCAGCGCATGGTCCGGCAGGCCGCCCGAGGTCGTAAATGACGCTCGACGGTGCCGCGGCCAGACATCCTGCTGCCGTGCCCCAGCAGGCATCGGTGGCTGTCGCCGATTCGCTGCGGATCATCCGCGGCAGCCCGGCCGAAGCCTGGCGCCTTGCGGGGCAGATCGCCGAATTCGGTGGTGAAGCCGAGACTCATGGCCTGGAGATCTATCGACGGCGTCTGGCGGGTTCCAGTGCGCTGGTGCTGATCGCCACCGTGGGCGACCGGCCGGTGGGATTCAAGGCCGGCTATGACCGGTTTCAGGACGGCAGCTGGTACAGCTGGATGGGCGGCGTGCTCGAGCCCTGGCGGGGTCAGGGCATTGCTCAGCGCCTGCTGGAGGCTCAGGAAGCCTGGGTCGCGAGGCAGGGCTACCGGCTCCTTTACGTCAAGACCCGCAATCAGCACAAGCGCATGATCGCGTTCCTGGCCGTGAACGGTTACGACATCCTGCGGCTGGAGGAAAAGTCCACGCCGGAGGAATCACGCATCCTGTTCGGGAAGGTCATGCCCGCTGTCTGAGCCGGCAGCCTCCTGGGCCATCCTGCGTCCCTGAATGCGCAGGAAGGTGGCGCTGCTGAAGAACAGTCCCAGCGAGAACCCCACTTCCGCAATCCCGGCCCATTTCTGCGCAGGGTCCATCAGGGTCCAGATCGCCAGCGCAAAATAGACCAGGGCCAGCAGGGACAGTACGCCGAAGGCGGTGCGTTGCCAGCGCAGCACGCCGGGGACACAGGCCAGCAGAGGGGCGGTCTGCAGCAGCAGAACCGCCAGCCCGCCGGGCCACAGGGGGATGGCGTCGTGCGCCAGACGCGGCAGGCCATAGACAGCCAGCAGGCTGCCGATGCAGATCAGCGTGAGGAAGTGCGTGACCCGCTCCGCTACCGAGATGGTGGTCTGGGCGTTCATGATGGTGCTCCCGCGCGCAGCCGCAGCGCTATGGAAGCCAGGCGTCGCCCCTGGGCGCGGCAGAGCGTCGCTTCATCTGCAGTCAGTTCGGCATGATCGAGGCCAGCATGATGGCTGGCGCCGTAGGGCGTGCCGCCGTGGGCGGTGCGGTGCAGGGCCGTTTCGGTGTAGGGCAGGCCCACGATCAGCATGCCATGGTGCAGCAGGGGCAGCATCATGCTCAGCAGGGTGGTTTCCTGGCCGCCATGGAGACTGCCGGTAGACGTGAATACCGCCGCCGGCTTGCCTGCCAGCGCGCCCTCGACCCACAGGCCGCTGCTGGCATCGAGGAAGTGCTTCAGGGGCGCTGCCATGTTGCCGAAGCGTGTGGGGCTGCCGAGAGCAAGCCCGTCGCATTGGGCGAGTTCCTCCAGGCTGCAGTACAGGGCGCCGTCTGCGGGAATCTCGGGCGCTGCGACTTCGGTGACGGGTGCGACCCGTGGCACGGTACGCAGCAGCGCCCGGCCGCCGCCGGCTTCCACGCCCCTGGCGATCTGTTTGGCCATGGCCAGGGTGCTGCCGTGGACGCTGTAGTAGAGCACCAGAATGTGAGGTGCCGGGTTGTCGTCGGATGGACTCACAGGATCTCCAAAACCTGTTCCGGGGGGCGCCCGAGGGCGGCCCGCTGGCCGTGGATGACCAGCGGCCGCTCGATCAGGATGGGGTGCTCAGCCATGGCCGCGATCAGCGCGTTGGCGTCGGCAGCGGCCAAGCCCAGTTCCTTGTAGGTTTGCTCGCCGCGCCGGATCAGCCCGGCAGGGGCGATACCGAGCATGCCGATGACGCGCTGCAGTTCTGCTGCCGTCGGCGGCTGCTCCAGGTAGAGGACGATTTCCGGCTCGATGCCGCGTTCTTCGAGCAGCGCCAGGGTCGCCCGGCTCTTGGAGCATCGTGGGTTGTGCCAGATGACGACGTTCGACATGCTTAACTTCGTCCGGTTGCCAGCGGGTTGCAGAGTCTAGCAGTCTGTCGGACGTGGGTGATCGTGGTGGGCACAGTAGTGGGCTGAGATGGACCCTGCTCACGCCGGCGCTGACGATCATGGCCGGGCCGACATGTTGCCCGGGCTCAAGCACCGGCAAACTGGCAGCAACCTGCGGCCACAGCCGTTTCATCCTCGAGTGGATCACGCATCCCCGTTCTGGAGTCATCATGAGATTCGTCAATCCTCGCCTTGTCATCATCCTGGGGCTGCTGGGGCTGTTGTCGGCCTGCGCCGACAACTCGCAGCCGGCACGGGATTCGATGAATGCGGCCGTGGGCGCTGCTGCTGACAGCATTCCCTTGCTCGACGGCACGACGCTGTCGCTGTCCGAGCTGGAGGGGCGCTGGGTGTTCGTGAACTACTGGGCCGAATGGTGCGCGCCCTGTCGGGAAGAGATCCCGGAGCTGAATGCACTGCAGGCCGAGGCGGGGGATCGTGTTCTGGTCCTTGGCATCAACTTCGATCAGCTGCCGGTGGAGGTGATGGGACCTCAGGCGGAGAAACTGGGAATCCGCTTCGCGGTGGCCGCTGAGGATCCGCGTGACCTGCTCGGCATCACCCTGCCCGAAGTACTGCCGAGCACCTACGTCTTCGATCCCCAAGGCAATCAGGCCGGCGTCCTTCTCGGCCCCCAGGATCTCGACCAGCTGCGTGCGGCGATGCAGGAGGGGTGAGCTCGGAACCCGCCTCTCAGGCACGACTCGTCATCCTTTGAATTGATCCGCACGGCCCGCCCGTCAGGCTATGGCCAATCGGGATCGGTATCGGTATCGCTATCGGTATCGCTATCGCTATCGCTATCGCTATCGCTATCGCTATCGCTATCGCTATCGGTATCGCTATCGCTATCGGTATCGCTATCGCTATCGGTATCGCTATCGGTATCGCTATCGCTACATCGAAATCGAGAGTGACCCCGATTCCGATTCCGATTCCGATCCCGATCCCGATCCCGATCCCGATCCCGATCCCGATCCCGATCCCGATCCCGATCCCGATCCCGATCCCGATCCCGATAGCGATCCCGAGGAAACCAAATCCCCACAACCGGATGCTGATTAGTCGCAGTAGGTGAGGCCGGCCCGGTAGCAGGCTGCGAGCAGGTGGCGCACCTCTCCGGTGTCCCGGGTTCGCCAGCGCGCGTTCCAGGCCCGGAACACCCGATCCGGATAACTGAAATCCCTCACATTGCCGTGGTAGCGGGTCAGTGCCCGCACCACGTCGCCGGACTCCCGCTGCAGATAGTGGGCGAGGATGGTCATGCCGTAGCGGACATTGGTCTGAACCTCGGTGAGGTTGTCTTCGCTGCGGCCGAGCTCATGTTTCCAGAACGGCATCACCTGCATCAGGCCCTGGGCGCCGGCTGAGGAGATGGCGAAGCGGTCGAAACTGCTCTCCACCTCGATCACGGCCATGGCCAGATCCGGGTCGATGCCATGACGGGCCGCTTCCTGCCAGACCTCGGCGAGCAGCAGCAGGCGGGCGTCCGGGTCCCGCAGGAAGCGGGCAAGCCGCGGCTCCACGGTAGCCAGCCATACTTCGGCATCGAAGCGGTCGCGGCCGTCGTCTTCGGCACTCAGGACCGCGGCCAGTTCGGCGCGGATGGCCCGCCTTTCGTCCTCGTTGGGCTCGATGGTGGCAGCCTGGACACCTGCGAGGAGCAGCCAGTAAGCCAGCCCGGCGAGCACGGCCTTCATCGGCGCAGCGTCGCCTCGAGAAAGGTCATCACTTCGGCCATGGGGATCTGCCGTGACTCTGCATCCTGGCGCCCGCGATACTCGAGTTCGTCACTCTTCAGGCCACGGTCGCCGACGACGATGCGGTGGGGAATGCCGATCAGCTCCAGGTCGGCGAACTTCACGCCCGGTCGCTCGTCGCGGTCGTCGATGAGGACCTCGATGCCCGCTTCGCGGCACTGCTGATAGAGCTGCTCTGCCACTTCCCGCACCGCCTCCGAGCGTTGCTGGTTGAGGGGGACGATGGCGAGCTGGAAGGGGGCCACCTCCTCAGGCCAGATGATGCCCTGCTCGTCGTGGCACTGTTCGATGATGGCGCCCACCAGGCGTGTCACACCGAAGCCGTAGCAGCCCATGATCAGCGGCGCGCTGACGCCGTCCTGATCCTGGATGCGGGCATTCATGGCCTCGGAGTACTTGGTGCCGAGCTTGAAGATGTGGCCCACCTCGATGCCGCGACGGATCAGCAGCTGGCCGTTGCCGTCCGGGCTCGGGTCGCCGGCCAGGACATTACGCAGATCCGCGGTGCGCACCCGCTGGCCGTCGATGGGCAGATCCCGGGGCCAGTTGACCCCGGTCAGATGGTAGCCGTCCTCGTTGGCACCGCAGACCGTGGATGCCAGCGCCGCTGCCGAGTGGTCGATGATCACGGGAATGTTCAGTCCGAGGGGACCAATGCTTCCCGCGTCGCAGCCGGCGATGTCGCGCAGGCTGGCTGCGCTGGCGAACTTCAGCGGGCTGGCCACATCGGGCAGAGCGGCCGCCTTGACGATGTTGAGTTCATGATCGCCGCGCAGCACCAGGGCCACTACGCCGTCGACGCCGTCCACCAGCAGCGTCTTGACGGTGGTCGCAGCATCAACCTTCAGGAAGTTGGCGACCTCCTCGATGCTGTGGGCGCCGGGAGTGGCTACGCGCTCTGGCGCACCGGGCAGGGTGGCGGTGGCGGGCGGGGGTGCCGGCGCAGGTGCCAGTTCGACGTTGGCGGCGTAAGTGTCGGCGTCGCTGATGGCGAGCTGGTCCTCGCCGGCATCGGCCAGCACATGGAATTCGTGGGATTCGGCACCGCCGATCTCGCCGGTGTCGGCCAGCACGGGACGGAAGTCGAGCCCGATGCGCTGCAGCACCCGCGTATAGCAGGCGTGCATGGCCTGATAGGTCTCATCGAGACTGGCGCTGTCGAGGTGGAAGGAATAGGCATCCTTCATGATGAACTCCCGCGCCCGCATGACGCCGAAGCGGGGCCGGATTTCGTCGCGGAACTTGGTCTGGATCTGGTAGACGTTCAGCGGCAGCTGCCGGTAGCTCTTCAGCTCATTGCGCAAAAGGTCCGTCACCACTTCCTCGTGGGTGGGGCCGAAGCAGTAGCGTCTGCCCTGGCGATCGTCGAAGCGCAGCAGCAGGTGGCCGTAGTCCTCCCAGCGCCCGCTCTCCTCCCAGAGTTCCGCCGGCTGCACGGCGGGCATGAGGATTTCCTGGGCGCCGACCCGGTCGAGTTCTTCGCGCAGGATGGCCTCGATCCTGCGCACCACTTTCAGGCCCAGCGGCAACCAGTTGTAGATGCCGGCACCCACACGCCGGATCAGGCCGGCGCGCAGCATGAGCTGGTGGCTGGGAATCTCCGCGTCGGCAGGGTTTTCCTTGGCGGTGGTGAGCAGGAACTGGGAAAGGCGCATGTTGGGATCCGTCAGGAACTTCGGTGATTGCCACGGTCGATGGGGCCATCGACGCTGCGGATGACGGCGCATGATCGAGATCTGTGGGTGCGAAAACAAGACGCCCGGAACCTTGTCGGGTTCCGGGCGTCTTGTGTCCGCTACCTGTGGGATCAGGTTGCCCTGTTCCCGCGCCTGATTACTGCGCCATCTCCTTGAGCTTCTTCAGCGGCGTGACCTTCACCCGGACGGATGCCGGCTTGGCCGGAACGTCCATGGTTTCGCCGGGCTTGAACGGGTTGGGCACACCTTTGCGGGCGCGCTGAGCCGGTTTCTTCACGGTCTTGATCTTCAGCAGGCCGGGCAGGCTGAACTCGCCTGGTCCGCGCTTCTTGATGTGACGGTCGATGATGCTCTCGAGCTCGTCCATGACCGAGCCGACCTGTTTACGGCTGAGGCCGGTGTTGGTGGCGATTTCGGAAAGGATGCCGGTCTTGGTCATCTTTTCCTTTACTGCGGGTTTTGCCGGAGCTGCCTTGGCAGGAGCTTTCTTTGCCGCGGCAGCAGCCTTCGGTGCAGCGGGCTTGCGCGCCGCCGGTTTGGCAGCGGCCGGTTTCTTGCGTGCAGGAGCTTTGGTTGCAGCCATGCGTGGATCCCTTCAGCTGGTGTGATGTCGACCGGACCTGACAGTGGCCGGCCGCTCGACAGCTTCGCCCCATCCCCTGAAGCTTTATGCTGCCGACGACGTTATAGCCCAACGATTAAGGGGGCGGCAAGCGCCATGCGTCGGAAAACACTGAAAAAATAGAGTTTTCGAACCCCGGAAGGCTCCGGAGTCGAGTTTTGTTAGGTATTTCGCCTTCCGGAGCACCGTGCGGCGCTTGCGGTCGGACCCGTGAAGGGGCATTCGGCCACCCGGTCAGGCGGCCGCGGCCCGGAGTAACACCCGGGTGATCTCACCCCGAGACGGTCACCCCCGAGGCTTGCTTCGGCGCGGCACAGGGGTAGTATCGCGCCGGTCATTTCGCACCGGGCGAGGACGGTCGGGGCCTGGGCTTGAAACAACAGACCCTCAACCCCATGGATGCCATTGGGTTCCGCGCCCGCAAAGGCGCTTTCTAGGAAGGGAAGACGATGCCGATCTACGAGTATCAGTGTGACAGCTGCGGTGCGAACTTCGATGCCATCCAGAAATTCAGCGATGCGCCGCTTTCGGCCTGTCGCCAGTGCGGCGCGGAAGGTGTGCGCAAACTGCTCTCCGCTCCCTCCTTTCGCCTCAAGGGTGGCGGCTGGTACGAGACCGATTTCAAGAACAAGAACCAGCGCAACGTGGTCAAGAAGGACGGTGATGGCGGCAGCGCCGGCAGCGGCACCGACTCCGGTGGCAGCGCCAGCAAGGGTGACGGCGCAGGCAAGGATGGCGGCTCGACGAAGACTTCCTCCGGCAGTGACAGCGGCGGATCCGGATCGGCAACGGCTGCCTGAGGTCTGGATCCGGCCTCGGGCCTGCAGAGACAGGCCCCGACTTTGTGGTAGCATCGCCGCCGCTTGCGCGGCACCCGCACCGTTCTCCCGGGACATTCAGGCCATCTTTCGCTTTTCCTAGGCCCTGGGACGATCAGCCGTGAGGCCGCGCGCTTCCGGTTTGTCGTTTTTCAGGATCGCCAATGGTCATGCGCAGTCACTACTGTGGTCAGCTCCGTGCAGAGCACGTGGGCGAGGAAGTCCAGCTTTGCGGCTGGGTGCAACGTCGGCGTGATCACGGCGGCGTGATCTTCCTCGATCTGCGCGATCGGGAAGGTATCGCCCAGGTCGTCTTCGACCCCGACACCGAGGCCAGCTTTGCGCTGGCGGATCGGGTCCGCAGCGAGTACGTGCTGAGGATCACCGGCCGGGTGCGCGCGCGCCCGGAGGGCACCGTCAACCCCGACATGCTGACCGGTGAGATCGAAGTGCTCGGGCACGAGATCGAAGTGCTCAATCCCTCCGAGACGCCTCCGTTTCAGCTCGACGCCTGGTCGGATGCCGGCGAGGACGTGCGCCTGAAGTTCCGCTATCTGGACCTGCGCCGGCCTGAGATGCAGGCCCGACTGGCGCTGCGCGCCCGTGCCGTGAGCGCCATTCGTCGCTACTACGAGGACAACGGCTTCATCGACGTGGAGACGCCGGTGCTGACCCGGGCGACGCCGGAAGGCGCGCGGGATTACCTGGTTCCGAGCCGGACCCATCCCGGCAGCTTCTTTGCCTTGCCCCAGTCGCCCCAGCTCTTCAAGCAGCTGCTGATGATCGGTGGCCTCGATCGCTACTACCAGATCGCCCGCTGCTTCCGCGACGAGGATCTGCGCGCTGACCGCCAGCCCGAGTTCACCCAGCTCGACGTGGAGCTGTCGTTCACCGACGAAGAAGAGGTGATGACGCTCACCGAGAACATGCTCAGGAAGCTGTTCGCCGAAGTGCTCGACGTGCAGCTGCCCGAGTTTCCCCGGCTGACCTGGCACGACGCCATGTCCCGTTTCGGCTCGGACAAACCCGATCTGCGCAACCCGCTGGAACTGGTGGACGTGGCGGACCTGATGGCGGCGGTGGAATTCAAGGTCTTCGCCGGCCCGGCCAAGGATCCCGGTGGGCGGGTGGCGGCTTTGCGCGCCCCGGGCGGTGCTGTGCTGTCGCGCAAGGTCATCGACGACTACACCGGCTTCGTCGCCCAGTACGGTGCCCGCGGGTTGGCCTACATCAAGGTCAACGACCGCAGCGCCGGTATCGAGGGGCTGCAGTCGCCCATCATCAAGTTTCTGCCGGCGGAGGTCGTCGAGGCGGTACTCGACCGGGTCGGAGCAGAGGATGGCGATCTGGTGTTCTTCGGCGCCGACACCTTTGATGTGGTGTGTGAATCCTTGGGCGCCCTGCGCAATCGGCTGGCCCGGGACCTCGATCTCATCGGCGCGGGTTTCGCGCCCTGCTGGGTGACCCGGTTCCCCATGTTCGAACGCAGTCGCGAGGGTCATCTCACGCCTTTGCATCACCCGTTCACGGCGCCGGCCTGCACGCCAGAAGACCTGCTGGCCGATCCCGCCAAGGCCCTGTCCCGGGCCTATGACGTGGTGCTCAACGGCTATGAACTCGGTGGCGGCAGCATCCGGATCCACCGCGAGGACATGCAGCGGGCGGTGTTCGAGATCCTGAAGCTCGGCCAGGAGGCGGACGTGCGCTTTGGCTTCCTGCTCGACGCCCTGCGCTATGGCTGCCCGCCTCACGGCGGTATCGCGCTGGGCATCGATCGGCTGGTCATGCTCATGGCGGGGGCCGCTGCCATCCGTGACGTGATTGCGTTCCCGAAGACCCAGACGGCATCCTGTCTCATGACGTCGGCACCGAGTGCGGTGGATGCGCATCAGCTGCGCGATCTGCACATCAGGTTGCGTGAAGCTGTGGTCCGCGAAGCCCCGGCCAAAGACGGCCAGGACGGCAGCGGAAAGACCTGATCGGGCACTGCCACAAGGCGACAGTTCGGGAGACAGACGGACATGGCCGGCCATAGCAAGTGGGCCAACATCAAGCACCGCAAGGCGCGTCAGGACGCCTCCCGCGGCAAGCTCTGGACCAAGCTCATCCGCGAGATCACCGTGGCCGCCCGCCAGGGCGGTGGTGAAGTCGCGGACAACCCGCGCCTGCGGGCCGCGGTGGACAAGGCCATGGGCGCAAACATGCCCAAGGACACCATCGAGCGCGCCATCGCCCGTGGAGTCGGTGGCGGCGAGGGCGATCAGGTCGAGGAACTCACCTACGAGGGCTATGGGCCCGGCGGTGTCGCGATCTACGTCGAGGTCATGACCGACAACCGCAACCGGACCGTGGCGGAAGTTCGCCACGCCTTCAGCAAACATGGCGGCAATCTCGGCACCGATGGCTCGGTGGCCTACCTCTTCGACAAGCAGGGTGTGATCAGCTTCGCTCCCGGTGCCGACGAGGAAGTCATTCTCGAAGCCGCCCTGGAAACCGGTGCCGAAGACGTCCGCAGCAACGACGATGACTCCATCACCGTGGTGACCACGCCGGAGACCTTCGGCTGTGTTCACGATGCCCTGGTGGAACGGGGCCTCGAACCGGACGACGCCGAGGTCAGCTGGGTGCCCGAAGTGTGGACCCCCGTCGATGCCGAGACCTCGGTCACGGTGGTCAAGCTCATCGAGACCCTCGAAGATCTTGACGACGTCCAGGCCGTCCACTCCAACGGCGATTTCGACTACACCCTGATCAACCGCTGACTGGCTTCGATCGAGCTTCCGCGGATCGGCCCCCTGCGCTGCAGGAGCCCTGTTGCGCGCCATCCCTGGCGCGTCCCGCCTTTCGTTCCCAGCGAAATGCGCCCACAGACGAAGCGAGCGCGTCGAGCGATGAGCCCGAATCGAGCGGCTCGCTGCTGTGGGAAGTTTCCCGCAGCGCAGCGAAGGGGAACGATGGCGTGGCGCTGTCCGCGGGCGACGACATCAGCCTTCGCTGATTCACCTCGGCATCGGCGCAACGCCACTGCGTACGCGGAGCATGGCGACGGGCTAGAATGCCCGCCATGGCCGTTGCAGATCAGATTCCATGACCATCATCCTCGGCATCGACCCCGGATCCCGGGTGACCGGCTACGGCCTGCTGCGGGTGACGGGCAACCGTCATCAGCACGTGGCCAGCGGCTGCATTCGCACCGGCAGCGGCGAGCTGCCCGCCCGGCTCGAACGCATCCACGCCGGCCTGACTGCGGTCATCGCGGAACACGCACCGGCCCAGTGCGCCATCGAGAAGGTCTTCGTTCACCGCAGCAACGAATCGGCGCTGAAACTCGGACATGCCCGTGGCGTGGCGCTGCTGACGGCGGTGCTGGCCGGTCTCGACGTGGCCGAGTACGGCGCCACCACCATCAAGCAGGCGGTGGTGGGCACCGGGCGGGCGGACAAGGATCAGGTGGCGCACATGGTGAAGGCGCTGCTCGGTCTGCAGGCCAAACTCGAACCCGATGCGGCGGACGCGCTGGCCATCGCCATCTGCCACGCCCACAGCAGTGCCTCGCCACTGCTCGCGGCGGGCGCACGTCGATCCCGCGGTCGCTCACGCCGCCTGCGGGCCCTGCCGGCTTCATCGGAGAAGTGACGCCTTGATCGGACATTTGCGCGGAACCCTGCTCGAGCGTCGGCCACCGACCCTGATCGTCGAGGCCCAAGGAGTGGGCTACGAGGTGGAAGCACCGCTGTCGGCCTTCTACGACCTGCCTGCCGACGGCGATGAAGTGACGCTGCATGTCCACATGGTGGTGCGGGAGGATGCGCAGCTGCTGTTCGGGTTTCGCCACCGGTCCGAGCGGGATCTCTTTCGCAGCCTGATCCGGGTCAATGGGGTCGGCCCCAAACTGGCCCTGACCCTGCTGTCGGGGATCGAGCCCCGGGAGTTTGTCCGCTGCGTGCAGGAGGGTGATGTGGCGACCCTGGTGCGCCTGCCGGGCGTCGGCCGCAAGACCGCCGAGAGGCTGGTGGTGGAGATGCGCGACCGCCTCGCCGTCATCTTCGGCGAGATGCTGCCGCCGGAACTCGATGCCGATTCCGGCGCGGCACCGCAGCCGAGGTCTCCGTCGCGGGTCACCGAGGAGGCGGAAGGGGCATTGATCACCCTGGGCTACAAACCCACCGAAGCTGCCCGGGCCATCCATGCGGCCTACGAAGACGGCATGACCACCGAGGAAGTGATCCGCAGCGCCCTGCGCCGGATGGTCGGTTCCTGATCGGCTCGGATGCTGGCTGCCATCGATCGACCGGACTCAGTTGGTCTCTCTGCTGCGCTACGCGAGCCTCTTATGGAACATACGACAACCCTTTGATTTTAAAACAACTTTCCAGATTGGGACAGCCTTTGTGGGAGAGCCCTATTCGCGCAGCGAATGGGCCGATTGCGAGGCGTTGTGCCGAAGCTGAAGGCACCGGATTCGCTGCACGTCATGCGAATCGGCGCATCGCCCTGCGGGCGCTAGCGCTCTGTTGCGCGCCATCCATGGCGCGCCCCGCTTCGCGGCGCACTGCGTGCGACGCATTTCGCTGTTGAGCGCCGTCCATGGCGCTCACCCTGCGGGCGCTGCGCGACCTGTTTCGCTCCACGCGAAACAGGCCAGACGAAATGCGCCCACAGACAGCGCATCGCAGGTTTCTTCCGCGACAGCGTGAACGAACGTTCTTGGCGAACTCCCACAAGGAGTCACGTCAGATTCAAGCCGACAGCACGAACAGCAGCACGGTACTGATCAGGCCGACGAACCACACCAGCGATCGCAGC
The DNA here is from genome assembly GCA_020832085.1 of Gammaproteobacteria bacterium. Classification (GTDB taxonomy): domain Bacteria; phylum Pseudomonadota; class Gammaproteobacteria; order Pseudomonadales; family Azotimanducaceae; genus SLTB01. Next base: position 80,575 of record JAFIFJ010000038.1, read on the forward strand.
GTGGCCATGTCGAGCATGTACAGCACGCCGTAGATGATCCGCGCCACCACGAAGGTCACCGCCAGCAGATCGATGGTGCCCTGGGCCAGCTGTCCCACCTGATGGGCGATGATCACGCCGGCGGCAAAGGGCGGGAAGGCTTCCAGGGCGTTCTGCTGGGCCCAGTTGGCCCGGGCAGGCCAGCCCTCCAGCCGGCCGAGATAGGCCCGGGGCGCGGCGTTGTCATAGCGGCCGCCGCCGGTGCTGCCACCGCCGACCTTGGCAAAGCCCACCCAGACGATGGGCATGAACATCGAAATGAGAACGCACCAGTAGGCCAGGGTCATGGTTCTGCTCCATCAGTGAGAAGGGCTCAGTTTACGCAGAGACGATCACCTCCTGTCGCGCTTAGGCAGAAACGGCTGCCAGTGCTGACGCAGAATCCCCTGCGGCACCGCGTCAGGATCATGCAGGCCGTACTGCTCGGGCCAGCTGCCATCGGCAGGCAGCTTGTAGCTTCGCAGCAGTCGATCCACCAGCGGCAGGTGGATGGCGAAGTTGCAGTGGGCATAGGCCGGATCGCTGGCATGGTGCCAATGGTGGTAGCGGGGCAGCACCAGCACCTGCTCCAGCCAGCCGAAGCGCAGGCCCAGGTTGGCGTGGGCAAGCACGGCCTGCAGGCCCACCAGGATGACGTAGGCGTTCACCACGGCGGGGCTGAAGCCCAGCCACAGCAGGGGCAGCAGCACCAGGGAGCGGGTGCAGAGAATCTCCAGCAGATGCATGCGTGATCCGGCCAGCCAGTCCAGGCTGCGACTGGAGTGGTGCACGGCGTGGAAGCGCCACAGCAGCGGGTAGCGATGATAGGCGCGGTGGACGCTGGCCTGGGTGAGGTCCGCCACGAACACGGCGAGCAGGAACTGCAGCCACAGCGGCAGCAGCTGGATGGCGCTCTGCAGGGGCGGGTAGAGGGCCAGGGACAGCACCGCCGAGGTGAAGCTGGTGACGCTGATCAGGATGAACTGGATCAGCATGTGGCCGACGAAAAAATAGGCGAGATCGGTACGCCATTCGGGGCGCAGCACCGCCTGGGGATGGGCCGAGCGCATGCGCTCGATGGGAATGA
>JAFIFJ010000049.1 GCA_020832085.1 Gammaproteobacteria bacterium
GCGCTGACTGTGGGCGCATTTCTTCTGGAATGAAATGCGTCGCACACAGTGCGCCGCGAAGCGGGGCGCGCCATGGATGGCGCGCAACAGAGCGCTAGCGCCCGCAGGGCGATGCGCCGATTGGCATGACGTGCAGCGAAGCCGGTGCCTTCAGCTTCGGCACAACGTCTCGCAATCGGCCCATTCGCTGCGCGAATAGGGCTCTCCCACAGCACGCCTACCGGCTTGGACAACTCGACCATCTCGTGCACCCCAAAGATCGTCAACAAGCTCAAAAATTGGGTGTTGACGAGGCTATGAGAAGGGCGTTTGCCAATCTTAAAAGTTAATTCAAAATCAGATAGTTGTCGTATGTTTCATAAGGGAGTGCCGCAGCCCAGCGCAGCGGGCCGATCTGAACTGCGTCGATCGGAGGGAGTCTGCGATCGGTTGGCGCGCCCTTGATCCACCGGAGCAATGTCCGCAAGCTTCGATCGACCTTCACGGCTGCAGGTGGATCCGGAAATGGCATGGAGTCCCTTCCTTCCCGAAGTGATGCAGGACCCTTCCAACGGCTATGGGGAGCTGCTTGCAGCCTGTCCCGTGCATCGCTGTGACGATTTCGAGCCGCCGTTCTACACCTTGTCGCGCTATGCGGACGTGGAGATGGCCCTGCGCGACATCGAGACCTTCTCCAGCCAGTTCGGGCAGGGGCCCCGTTTCACGCCGCCCATCGGCATGCTCTGTGATCCGCCCCAGCACACCTTCTACCGCTCTCTGGTGCAGCGTGCCTTCACCCCCCGGATGATCGAAAGTCTGAGGCCCCGGGTCGCCGACCTGGCCGACGAGCTCATCGACAAGGTGGTGGAGCAGGGCGCCTGCGACCTGCATGACGACATCGCCTTCCCACTGCCGGTGGTGATCATCGCGGAACTGCTCGGCGTGCCCACCGCCGACCTCGAGCGCTTCAAGCATTGGTCGGATATTCAGGTGGCTGCCATGGGTGCCCGGGATCCCAGCATCTTCGCTGCTGACCAGGAAGCCTTCGTGACCTACATGCGCAATCAGATGCGCAGTCGTCGCGAAGACGCCGAACGTGGACTGGCGCCGCCCGATGACCTGATGACGGCGCTGGCCACCTATCGGGACAACGGTGCCTTCCTGCCTGAGGAGCAGGTGCTCAGCGTGCTCAATCAGCTGCTCGTCGGTGGCAACGAGACCACCACGTCACTGATCACCAATGCCATGTGGCGGCTGCTGCAGGAGCCCTCCCTCTGGCAGCGGCTGGTGGAGGATCCCAGCCTGATCGAGGCCGCGGTGGAGGAGAGTCTGCGTTTCGATCCACCCGTTCTCGGGCTCTACCGCAACACCACCCGCGACGTCACGGTTGCCGGTCAGGTGATCCCGGAGGGGTCGAAGGTCATGCTTTACTACGCCGCTGCCAATCGGGACCCGGACGTGTTCCCTGATCCGGATCGCTTCGATCTCGACCGCCCCCGCAAGCGCCATCTGGCCTTCGGACTCGGCGTGCATTTCTGCCTCGGCGCGCCCATGGCACGACTGGAAGCGGAGCTGGCCCTGGCCCGCCTTGCCGCACGGCTGCCCGATCTCGAACTGGCCGGGGACGGAGAGCGCATCGCGCCGTTTTTCCTCTGGGGCCGGCGCAAGCTGCCTGTGCGCTGGTGATGACGGCGGCGGCAGTCACGAAGGGCGAGGAGGTGTCAGATGAGTGATGACCGCCTGCAGCAGGTGGCGGACAAACAGGAGATCTACGAGCTGTCCTGCAGCTACATGCGCGGGCAGGATCGCCTCGATCCGGTGGAGCACCGGTCCGTGTTCTGGGATGACGCCTGGTGCGCCTACGGCATCTATGACGGCGGCCCGGACGGCTTCGTAGCCTTTGCCCAGAATGCGCTGAAGGACCACAAGTCCAATCACCACCTCATCGGTCAGGTGCAGATCGATCTGCAGGGCGATGAGGCCTTTGGCGAGGTCTACTATCAGGCCTTTCACCGCATCGTCGCTGACGACGGCAGCGAACGGGACCTTTTCGTTAGCGGCCGCTACGTGGATCGCTACGAACGCCGGAACGGCGTCTGGAAGATCGCCTATCGCAGCGAGCTGGTGGACTGGGTCCGGGATGATCCCGCCGCGGATGGCTGGTTCGAGGGCAGCGCCATGATTCCCGGCGCCCGCAAGCCTGACGATCCGCTTTATGACCGGGAGGCCATGCGCAGGCGCTACGAGGACTGAAACCCGCCGCTGGCAGGTCTGTTGCCGAGGGCCGCCCTCGAGGGGGTGTCGCGAAACTCAGCGTCGCAGTTCTGTGGTAGTTCGCCAAGAACGTTCGTTCAGGCTGTCGCGGAAGAAACATGCGATGCGTTAACTGTGGGCGCATTTCGTCTGGCCTGTTTCGCCTGGAGCGAAACAGGTCGCGCAGCGCCCGCAGGGTGAGCGCCATGGACGGCGCTCAACAGCGAAATGCGTCGCACGCAGTGCGCCGCGAAGCGGGGCGCGCCATGGAGGGCGCGCAACAGAGCGCTAGCGCCCGCAGGGCGATGCGCCGATTGGCATGGCATTCAGCGGAGCTGCGCCGTCACTTTT
>JAFIFJ010000075.1 GCA_020832085.1 Gammaproteobacteria bacterium
GGCGTCGGTGGTGGCGAGCTGTTCGAGGCGCCGGGCGGCGGTGAGGAGGGTCTCGGCGTCGGGGGGGGTGATGACGGAGCGGAAGATGCGGTTGTGGGCGGTGCGTTCGGTTTCTTCGCCGTCGGTGGCGAGTTCCTCGAAGAGTTTCTCTCCGGGGCGGATGCCGGTGAAGGCGATGGGGATGTCGACGTCGGGTTCGAGCCCGGAGAGGCGGATGAGGTCTCTGGCGATGTCGACGATGTGGACGGGGTCGCCCATGTCGAGGACGAAGATCTCGCCGCCTTCGCTCAGGGAGGCGGCCTGCAGGACGAGCTGGGACGCCTCGGGGATGGTCATGAAGTAGCGTCGCATGTCGGGGTGGGTGACGGTGACCGGTCCCCCGTTTCGGATCTGTTCGGTGAAGATGGGGATGACGGAGCCGTTGGAGCCCAGGACGTTTCCGAAGCGGACGGCGGTCAGTCGCGTGCCGGATTCGGGGGCGAGGGCCTGCATGAGCATCTCGGCGACGCGCTTGGAGGCGCCCATGACGGAGGTGGGTCGGACGGCCTTGTCGGTGGAGATGAGGACGAATCGCTCTACGCCTGCTGCTTCAGCTGCTCGTGCGGCGTGCAGGGTTCCGAAGATGTTGTTCTCCAAGCTTTGCAGCACGTTCTCTTCGACGATGGGCACGTGCTTGTAGGCGGCGGCGTGGTAGACGGTGTGCACGTTGAAGGCCGTCATGATGCGTTCCATGCGCGTCTGGTCGACGACGGAGCCCAGCAAGGCAACCATGCGCGTGGGGTGGGCTTCGTTTGCGGCCTCGCTGCTGAGTTCGCGGTGAATGGTGTAGAGGGCGAACTCGCTGTTTTCGACCAGCACCAGGCTCTTAGGCTGGCGCATTAGGATCTGGCGACAAAGCTCACTGCCGATGGAGCCGCCGGCGCCCGTGACGAGAACGTTCTTGTCGCGGATGCAGCGATCCATCAGTTCCGGCGAGGGGATGACGGGGTCACGGCCGAGCAGGTCTTCGAGCTGCACCTCGCGTAGGTCGTCGATGCGGGCGCGGCCCGTCAGAATGTCGGCCATGCCGGGCATGGTCTTCACGGATACGTCGAGGCCATGGAGTTGATCGACGATCTCGCGGCGACGGCTTCTGGGTGCTGAGGGGATGGCCAGCAAGACCATCGCCAACTTGTAGCGCGGGACCAAGTGGGACATCTGCGCCGGTGAATAGACCCGAAGGCCATGGACGACCTTGCCATGCAGGGCCGGGTTGTCGTCGATGAAGCAGATCGGTTCGTACTCGCGGGCAGCGCCCAAGGCCTGAACCAGTTGAACGCCGGTCGCTCCAGCACCGTAGACGGCGGCCCGCTCACGGTCGGCGAAGCCGTTGAGCAGCTGCTGAAACCAGGCCCGGGCAGCGAAGCGGGTGCCGCCGATGGCGAGTACGGCAAGCATCCAGTACAGGGCATAGGTGGTCCGCGGCACGCTGTTGTCGATTCGAAGGGCGGCCACCAGGGCGATGAACACCAAGGTGCTGAACGTAACGCCCTTGATGACCGTGAGGACGGCCTGGGGCCCCAGGTAGCGAACGACAGCGCGGTAGAGGCCAATGGTGATGAAGCACGGTATGGCCAGAATGGGGACGATGATGGCCAGCCACCAGACTTCTTCGAAGAATCGCGGCCACAGGGTTCCCATGCGCAGGGCAAACGCCGCCCACACGATCACCGCCAGGACGATGAGGTCCGTGGCGATCAGGATGGCCTGCTTGGCGCGGCGCGGGAGTTGAACCAGATAATGGACCATGGCGCGGTTCCTTCGCTCCGGGTTTCTTTAATGGTTGGGCTGTTGTTGGGGCATGGGGGTGCTGTGTTCTTGCGGGTCTTTCGGCTGGCTCAGAGGGCCTTGTTGACGACGGCTACCTCATCGTTTCCCTGCGCTGCGCTTCGGGGAACGGGTTGCGGGCTATCCATGGCCCGCCCCGCTTCGCGGCGTACTTCGTGCGACGCTTTTCGATGCCGTTGAAATATGCCCAGAAGGGGTTGTCGCTGGGTTATGACGATAGTTCGAATGCGCGTTCAAGGCAGGCCATCGAGGTCAGACACCGAAAGCCGAGCTCGCTCGATGCTGACTGGGAGCTTCATGGGTTCCGTTCTTCATCGAACCATGGACTGGCGTCTGAGGGTCTCTCAATCCAAATCCAGGAAATGGTCTCGAACGTCGGGAGCAGCCACCAGCACCGCTAGGAGCAACGCTGCAGGCTCGGCTGGGGTGGCCGGCACGAATCGCAGCTAGACGACAGCCGGACGGCAGGCCATGCCCTTGTGGAAAACCAATTCTCCAAAGTCGCGTCAAACGTCAGAATGGCTCTGCTCTCTCGTACCGCGAGTGCCAGCACTTTGCGCATCGGAGATTCCGGCATAGTGCTCGCGAACGTGCTCGATATCCCAACCCGCCTCACTCAGCAGACGTACAGAAGCTGCTGGGACATTTTCGTCAGCAAGCCATTTCACGCGAGCTTGCCAAGCGCGATGACCTCTTCCTCCATACAGGCCTGGACCAAGCTGACGTCGCGGGCCGCCCGAACGCCTGCCGCCCTCCTGCATCGACGCGGAGATCCGCAGAGGGCCGGTTCGGTCACTCGTAGTGGCTCCATAACCGCAGCACTTTGACCACCCGCTCTTTCTCGAGCACCTGGTAGACCAGACGATGCTGGATGTTGATGCGCCGCGAATAGGAGCCGGCCAGGTCTCCGACGAGCTTTTCGAATGGGGGCGGTTTCTGAAACGGGTTCTCTGCCAGGATGGCCAAAATGGCCTGAGCCCTGGGTTTCAAACCGCTTGATGCCAGCTTCTTTGCATCTCTTTGAGCTTGCCTCGTATACACGAGCCGCCATGTCACCAATCCAGGTCCTCGGTGCAATCCTCAACGGGGACCCCCATTCCCTCCCGAATGGATTCGCGCATACCCGGAACGGCCAGCAGGAACAGCGTCTCCTGGATCGCTTCCCAATCCGCCTCGGAGACCAACACCGCGTTGTTCCGCTTCCCCGATATCAGCAACGGCTGATGCGAGGAGGCCGCCTCGTCAATCAGGCGATAGAGGTTTGCGCGGGCTTCGCTGGCAGTGATGGTGGCCATGACAACTCCAATGGTGCAGGACGGTACAGCAACCGGGCTACAGTACGCTATCCCGTACGCCCGTCAAGACGTCGATCTCAGCTGCCATCGTGCCTCCACGCTCCTGAAGGCGAGCGCAAGCATGCGTGTGCAGGCGGATGGTCGCCGTTTGCCTCTTCATGCCGGTTGACCTTGGTGCAGGCGCCCCGGGTCAGAGGCGGAGGTCAGACATGGCTGCCGGCAGGGCTGACTTGACGTCGAAGAGGACAGCCTCGGTCTTGCCATAGCCACGGATGGCCTGGGCACCTTCGATGACGAACTCGCGGTGGGGGACGGCGAGGATGACGGCGTTGTAGGTGGGCTTGGCGGGTGCTTCGGTCAGGGACCGTTGAACCGCGCCGGTGCGCACGACTCAAGCACTCAACGCGATCTCCTGCCGACGTCCGCCCGCTTCAATGATCAGTCGACCACCGTCATCGGCGAGCTGCTGGTTGGCATTCATCAACTCGATGCCATACAGGGTACCGTCTGCGGCCACGTCCAGATGGATGTCATCACTGAGCTCGATCGTCGTCACGGTTCCACTGCGCTCATGAAAACGGATGTACGCAATGTTGTGCTGAGGGTCGTATGTGAGTTTCATGGCCATGGGCCTCACTTTAGAAGAACTTGACGATAACCGTGATGACCAGGATCTCCTCTGCGGCTTCTTCAACCGCATAGGCTTCGACTTGCTTGAATCTGTAATGTCTTCCCTGCCAAGCATCATCAAAAGGAAGGTTGATCCGAAACCCCATCCTGCCGTACTAGGCTAGAAATTGCTCACCTGACCTGACGGCCTCTTCCACTTCAGCAATCGTGCCTCCACGCTCCTGAAGGCGAGCGCAAGCATGCGCGTGCAGGCGGATGGTCGCCGTTTGCCTATTCATGCCTGTTGGCCTTGGTCCAGGCGCCCCCGGATCAGAGGCGGAGGTCAGACATGGCTGCCGGCAGGGCTGACTTCACGTCGAACAGCACGGCCTCGGTCTTGCCATAACCGCGGATGGCCGCCGCACCTTCGATGACGAACTCGCGGTGGGGGACGGCGAGGATGATGGCGTCGTAGGTGGCCTTGGCGGGTGCTTCGGTCAGGACGTCGAGGGCGTACTCTTCCTTGGCTTCGGCCGGGTCGATCCAGGGGTCGTAGATGTCGATCTCGGCGTGATAGCTCTTCAGTTCGCTGATGATGTCCACCACCCGCGTGTTGCGCAGATCCGGGCAGTTCTCCTTGAAGGCGAGGCCCAATACCAGGACTTTCGCACCCTTCACGGCCATGCCGCGCTTGATCATGAGCTTGATGGTGGTCTCGGCGATCCACGTACCCATGCCGTCGTTGGTCCGGCGGCCGGCCAGGATCATCTCCGGGTGGTAGCCGATCTCCCTGGCCTTGTGGGTGAGGTAGTAGGGATCGACGCTGATGCAGTGCCCGCCCACCAGGCCGGGGCGGAACGGCAGGAAGTTCCACTTGGTGCCGGCGGCCAGCAGAACTTCTTCGGTGTCCAGGCCGAGCTTGTGGAACAGCATGGCCAGTTCGTTGATGAGCGCGATGTTCACATCGCGCTGGGTGTTCTCGATGACCTTGGCGGCTTCCGCGACCTTCAGGGAGCTGGCCTTGTGGGTGCCGACGGTGACGATCCGGCGGTAGAGCGCGTCCACGAAATCGGCGGTGGCCGGCGTGGAGCCGGCGGTGACCTTCACGATGTTGGTGACGTTGTGTTCCGGGTCGCCGGGGTTGATGCGCTCGGGGCTGTAGCCGACGAAAAAGTGTTCGTTGAAGGTCAGGCCGCTGGCGCGCTCGAGTTCGGGGACGCAGACCTCTTCGGTAGCGCCGGGGTAGACGGTGGATTCATAGATGACCACGTCGCCGGGCTTGAGGTGGGCGCCGACGGTTCGGCTGGCCTTCTTCAGCGGCGTGAGGTCGGGATACTTGTTGTCGTCCACGGGGGTGGGGACGGTGACGATGTAGGTATTGCACGCGGCCAGTTCGGCGGTGTCGGTGGTGAAGCGCAGGTGCTTAGCGGCGGCGAACTGATCTTTCGCGACCTCCCGGGTGCGGTCCTCTCCCCGGCTCAAGGCTTCGACGCGGGCGGGATTGATGTCGAAGCCGAGCGTGGGCAGCTGGCGGGCGAACTCCACGGCCAGCGGCAGGCCGACGTAGCCCAAGCCGATGACGGCGAGGCGGATGTCGCTCGGGGGGTGGAACAGGTCGGGGTTGGTCATGGGTGCTGAGGGCTCATGGTTTGTCGCGTGTGGGAGCCCGCAGTGCGGGCGATGGCGTTACCGATTATCGCGGCTTATCGCGCCCGATGGGCGCTCCCACAGGTGCAGGCGATGGCTCTGTTGCATCCTATCGTGCTCGTGTGATCGCACAGCCCGGCGTTGTGGCCCCCTCTGCGGAGCCCGTCAATCGAGACGCTCTCTCAGCCGCGTGAGAAGCTCCATGCGCTCATGAAGTATCGCCACGATCAGCGCTGGTTCATCGGCCTGCGGGAGGCAGAAAACGTAGTGATGTCCGGCCAGCTTCACGCGCACTCCAGGGTAAAGCTCATCGTGCGTACGGAAGATCCCCTGGCCATGAGCAAGTTCGGTGGCGACGGTTTCGATCTGCTGGATGTAGGCCCGACATTGCTCTGGACCCCACTCGCGAAGTGTATAACGCGCAATCTCACGCAAATCGTCGGCTGCGCCCCGGCTGAGGATATAGGGCTGAGCTTGCAGGGCAATGTCACTCGCTGGCCGTTCGGCGCAGCGCTGCTTCAGCGATCTCGCTGATGCTGCCTTCGACCACGTCGCCTCGGCGAGCCTCGGCGATTCGGTCCGCCAAAAGCCTTCGAAGCGCCTCCACGCTGTCATCTTCGCCAGGTTCAACCGCGAACAGACGCTCGAGCGCGAACTGTTTGATGCTCTTGCCTTCGAGCGCCGCCATGGCCTTCAAGGCCTGATGCTGCTGTTCGGTGATATCGATCGTCAGTCGGCTCATCGTCCTGGTATCTGCCCTCTATGGCCAACAAGTTGAACCGTGCCACAAATGTGGGATTGTGTAAATGTGGGTCCAATCGATTCAGCACTAACGTCGTGCCCGCGACACTTGGCGCGTCGTCACCCTATGGTCATCTGCGCTCCGCGAAAACAACGCCACTTTGGCGGAAGTTCGCTGGTGCTCTCCGCTTTCAGGACATTGTCACCGAAGGCGTACGACGGCGATCGCGGCAGATCGAACTGGGGGCGGTCTCTGAAACGGATCCTCTGCAGCCTTCCGGGGTCAGGAAAGGCCTAACTCCCGCAAAGAATCAGCGGGCTGAACGGTGCCGTGGCGCAGCAGGATGGCGGTCATCGCATGCCGGTGTTCCTCGAATACCGGCAGCTCCTGAAGGTGGCTCTCGAGGATCTCGACCACGGCCTGTTTGCAGGCTTCATCGTCTGCTTCCTGGTGCAGAGCAGCCACGACGGCGTCGATGGCTTCATCCGGCCCTTCGAGGGTGGGCTGGACGGCTGCGCAGGCCTCCTCCAGGGAGTAGGTCCGCCGGGTTGCGACCAGATCGCGCGCATAGCCCGCCGCAAACAGCCGGGTCTGGGCATCGGCACTGGCCTCTACCCTCCCCTGCAGCGAGTGCATGCTTGGATCCATGAAAAACGTCACGACCATGCTGCGCTCCTCACACGGGCCGCTCGCCGAGTTGCATCCAGTAGTGATCGTTCTCGGTGAGCATCTGGGAGATTATCACAGCGACGAGTTCCTGGGCGTTCTTCACTTCCGACTGGGTGTGGTTCGGCCACATCCGGCGCAGGGTCGCGTACAGCGAAGGGTTGCGGCCGATCCGGCTGGCAAGGAGCAAGGCGACGTCCTCGGACAGCAGGCTGCCGTGGTGAATGCCGGCGCTCGCCAGAGCGTACGCTTTGCGGCCGTCGGTGATCAGCTCCTGTTCGTGTGATCGAAACCAGGACTCGACCCGGAAGCTCCGCAGATCCTGGAACCGATCGACGCCAGTCATCGCGATGGATCCCGCCAGTGCACGGTCTTCACGTTGAGCAATACGAAGGTGACCGCGAGGATGGTGTAGACGCCGAGCAGAAAGTAGACCCGGGTCGGCAGCGCCCCGCTGATGGCCAGGACCACCGCATCGAGGACGACGATCGTCAGCAGCAGCGACGTGCCCCAGCACAGCTTGCCGAAGGTGTAGACTGCGGCCGGGATGTTGCCGGGTTGACCCCGCTGTTCTGCCGCGACCATCAGCCCGTAGAACACGCCATACACGGCCACCAGGATGGGCGCGAGCATCAGCTGAAGCGTGAGGATCTGCAGGCCTTCCGTCATGGTTGGCTGTCGGCCTCGACATGCTGCTTACGGAGTGGGTGCGGCAATCAGCGCGCTGAGCTGCTCGGTGACCTGTGCGAGACGCACGGGATCGCCGCGGGTCTCGATGTTCAGGCGGATCACCGGCTCGGTGTTGGAGCCGCGCAGGTTGAAGCGCCACTCCGGGAATTCGACGCTGACGCCATCGGTGCGGTCGATGCTGGGCTCGTGGACGGCCACGGCTGCGAGGACGGCGTCGATGGTGGCCTGGGTGTTCTCCACTTCGAAGTTGATCTCGCCGCTGCAGGGGAAGGCGGCGATGCGTTCGTCCACCAGCTTCGACAGCGGCTCCCCGGCCTTCGCCAGATGCTCGATGACCAGCAGCCAGGGAATCATGCCGCTGTCGCAGTAGGCGAAATCGCGGAAGTAGTGGTGGGCGGACATTTCGCCGCCGTAGAGCGCGTCCTCGGCGCGCATGCGCTCCTTGATGAAGGCATGGCCGGACTTGCACTGCACGGCGGTGCCGCCGGCGGCGTCCACCTGATCGAGGGTGTTCCAGGTCAGGCGCGGGTCGTGAATGATCTTGCTGCCGGGCTCCTTGGCCAGCAGGCGCTCGGCAAGCAGGCCGACCAAGTAGTAGCCCTCGATGAAGCGGCCCTGCTCGTCGAAGAAGAAGCAGCGGTCGAAGTCGCCGTCCCAGGCCAGGCCCAAGTCTGCGCCGTGTTCGAGGACGGCCGCGGCGGTGGCAGCGCGGTTGTCGGTGAGCAGCGGGTTGGGGATGCCGTTGGGGAAGGTGCCGTCGGGTTCGGCGCAGATCTGGATCAGCTCCACGGGCAGATGGGGGGCCAAGGCATCAAGGACGATGCCGGCGCCGCCGTTGCCGGGGTTGGCGATGATCTTCAGGGGCCTGCGGGCGCTCGCATCGGCGGCTCCGTCCGTGGGGGAGCCCGCTGGGCGCTCCCACTTGGGGCTGACGCTGTTGGCCAGCGCCTCGATGTCGATGTAGGTGAGCAGGTGATCGATGTAGGCCGGGCGGGCATTGAGCGCGTGCAGCGCACCCCGGGGGCCGCTGGCCGTGGCGGGCGTGAGATCGCCCTGGCTGATGCGCGCTTCGATGTCTTTCAGGCCCGAGTCGCCGCTGATGGGCCGAGAGCCTTCGCGCACCAGTTTCAGGCCGTTGTAGTCGATGGGGTTGTGGCTGGCGGTGACCATGATGCCGCCGCCGAAGCGGTAATGGGCGGTGGCGAAGTACACCTCTTCGGTGCCGCACATGCCGATGTCGTAGACGTCGCTGCCGCCATCGAGCAGGCCCTCGCTGACGGCCGCGGCCAGCTCGGGGCTCGTGAGCCGGATGTCATAGCCCACCACGGTGGTGCCGGGGCGGATCAGTTCGGCAAAGGCGCGGCCGATGGCGTAGCAGGCGGCGGCGTTGATCTGGTCGGGGACGCGGCCGCGGATGTCATAGGCTTTGAAGGCTGTCATTCGAGTCCTGGAGTCTGGGTGAGGTGCGGGGCGACCTCAGGTGGGTCGCGACAGTGGCCCATGGGGGCCCACCGATCTGTGCTCTGGCGTACAGATGCCGGCGATGGCCGGCAGCATGATATGATTGGAGCCCTGCGGGCTGAATTTGGGCCGAGGTTTCAGCGCTCAGGGCATCGGCAGCTGATCGATGCCGCCGGCGACCCGGCGGGCTTCGCGCTGCAGCTCTTCGATCTCGGCCTTAAGCTCCACGTACTCACGCTGCTTGCGGGCCAGGAAGCGCAGGGTGACCCGGGTCTTCTCTTCAATGCCCTGGGGCGTGAGGAAGTAGGCGTAGGCGGTCTTGTTACGGCTGTTCCTGAAGTTGCGGGCCTTCACCAGGCCCCGCTCCACCAGGGCGCGCAGACAGTAGTTGGTCTTGCCCAGGCTGATGCCGAGCTCGGCGGCCAACTCGCGCTGAGAGGCCTCTGGGTTGCGTTCCAGAAGGCGCAGCAGACGGAGTTGGGATTCGTCGCTGAGAGGTGGCGGCATGGACAGGACCGGTTTGCGCGAACGGGAGCATAGAGGCTTGTGGTGGGTCTGGATTGTGTTCGGGTGGAGCGGTGGAGGCCGTGGGCGAGCCACTGTGCAGCGGGGCTACCGCTGCAGGCCGGGCAACGAAGGTCGAGGGGTCCGGTGGCCGAATACGCTACCGCCCTGCCGTGTTCCCCGCGACGGCATCCGGTGACGTGGCCTGATGGCCGGGGCGCCAGGATGGCGCCTGGGGATGACGGAAGGGTGAAGCAGGAGAGAGGTCTGGGCGTGCAGACGGGGTCGAAGATTCGCGTTGGCGGCGGCTAGGCCTGCCTAGGCGCTGGACTCGAACGGCTCCCCCAAGCTGATCGCTGACATCTGTCCTGAAAGCTTCCCCCACGCCCCCATCGATCTTCGTTCAATCCCTGAACAGTAGGCTACGCCTCGCGCGCAAGGCCGACAACCATCTGATTACATTGAAATGTGACGGGGTTCAATCTCTGAACGGTCCGGTGGGAAGGATCCCGCGGTGGCCGCACCCCTTGGAGGCTATTGGTCATGGACGGCTGGGTCGGGCTCGATGGGCTGCGCCGCGGCTGGCGCATCGCGGGGCCATGGCGATCGCGGCGTCGTCTGAGGGCCCCGCGATCAGCGGATCCCCGCCCTGCCCGGCTGCCCTCATGTGGGCGTTGCGAGGGTGACCTCCAGTGCCTGGCCGCGGCCCTTGGCAGCCGTTTGGAGTTGGCGCTGTAGGGCCTGTTTGGCCCGCTGTTCGCCGTGGATGAGGCGGACTTCTCTTGGCATTCGGCGCATGCCGGTGACGAAGCGGACGAGATCGGCCTGATCAGCGTGGGCGGAATAGCCGCTGATGGTGGTGACCTGGGCGCGGATGCGATGGCTCTCGCCGTCCAGCGTCACCCTGCCCTGCTTCGGGCCGACGCGCTGGATGCGGTGGCCGGGGGTGCCGCGGGCCTGGTAGCCGACGAAGAGGACGGCGTGGCGGGGGTCGCCGATCATGGCTTTCAGGTAGTTGACGATGCGGCCGCCCGCCGCCATGCCGCTGGCGGCGATGACGACGGCCGGGCGGTGGTTGCCGGCTAAGTAGCGGACGGTGCTTTCGTGATCGTCGTGGCTGTCCACCACATAGAGGTTGTCGAAGGACAGCGGGTGGCGGCCAACGCGCAAGCGGCGGTGGGCTTCGGCGTCCCAGTAGGGTTTGAGTTCGCGGTAGACGTCGGTGAAGCGGGCGGCCAGGGGCGAGTCGACGATGACTTCGAGGTCGCGCCAGCGCTTGGTGCGGGCGTCATGGATGAGGCCCTCGAGTTCGTAGAGCAGTTCCTGGGTCCGGCCGATGCTGAAGGCCGGGATCATGACGGTGCCGCCGTCGGTCAGGGCGTGGTCGATGGCGGCCTTCAGGCGTTGCTTGCGGTGCTGGCGGTCGTCGTGGACGCGATTGCCGTAGGTGCTTTCGAGGACGACCACGTCGGCGCGCTGGGGTGGTTTGGGTGCCGGCAGCAAGGGCGCCCAGGGGGCGCCGAGGTCGCCGGAGAAGACGATGCGCTCGGACTTGCTCGCGGGTTGATCGGCGGACTTCAGATCGAATTCCACGTAGGCGGAACCGAGGATGTGGCCGGCGCGCTGCAGGCGGACGCGGACTTCAGTGTGGCCGGGGGACGGCAGCGGCTGCCAGGTGCGGTAGTCCAGCGGGACGATCTGGCTCTTCATCTGTTCCAGGGTCGCCTCGATGAGGCGAGCGTTGCGGGTGAAGCCGACCCGCAGGGCGTCCTCGATGACCAGGGGCAGCAGACGCGCGGAGGGGATGGAGCAGTAGATTGGGCCGCGAAAGCCGGCGGCCAGCAGGTACGGCAGGCGGCCGACGTGATCGATGTGGACGTGGGTGACGATGAGGGCCTGGACGTCGTCCAGTGGAAACTCGATCTGGTGGCGCTCGAAGTCGCTGGGACCCTCAATGAGGTTCCGCGCCGGCCGCTGCGCGTCGCCGCCCGGATCCGGGCCGGCCTCGTCTCCCTGAAACAACCCACAATCCACCAGATAGCTGTGCCCCGCATCCACCCGCAGCCGATGGCAACTGCCCGTGACGCCCCCCGCCGCCCCATGATGAAGAATCTCCAAGCCCCACCCTCCCCACCCACAAACCCAAATAGTGGACATCCACAAAAGTATTGGACACCCAACTAAGTATTGGACAGCCATGAAAGTTGCTGGATGTCCCGTGATTATTGGACAGCCACGAAAGTTTGTGGATGTCCACTATTTGGGTGGGGGATCGCGGATCGTCGGGTGTAATCTGGGTCGGCCAGGCCAGACCGGCGACGGCGGCGTGCCTCGCCACACCGATGCCGGTAGGATGCTTCGCGGCGGGCGCGCGGCACCGCCGGCAGCCGGAGCATCTCAGGAATGATCGACAGCGAACAGCTCACCCACCTCGAGCGCCTCGAAGACGAGAGCATTCACATCATGCGCGAGGTGGTGGCCGAGACCGCACACCCGGTGATGCTCTACTCCATCGGCAAGGACAGCGCGGTGATGCTGCACCTGGCCATGAAGGCGTTCTATCCGGCCAAGCCGCCCTTCCCGCTGCTGCATGTCGATACGCTGTGGAAGTTCAAGGAGATGTACGCCTTTCGCGACCGCATGGCGGCGGATCTCGGACTCGACCTCATCGTCTATACCAACCAGGAAGGCGTGCAGCGCGGCATCAACCCCTTCAGCCACGGCTCGGCCATTCACACCGACATCATGAAGACCGAGGCACTGAAGCAGGCGCTGGACCACTACAGGTTCGATGCAGCCTTCGGCGGCGCCCGGCGCGACGAGGAGAAGTCCCGGGCCAAAGAGCGCATTTTCTCCTTCCGCAGCGCACAGCATCGCTGGGACCCGAAGAATCAGCGCCCGGAGCTGTGGCGGCTGTACAACGCCCACAAGCATCGAGGCGAGTCGATCCGGGTGTTTCCCCTGTCGAACTGGACCGAGCTCGACATCTGGCAGTACATCTACTTGAAGCAGATTCCCATCGTGCCGCTGTACTTCGCCGCCGACCGCCCCGTCGTGGAGCGCGACGGAACGCTGATCATGGTGGACGACGAGCGCATGCCCCTGGCGCCCGGGGAGACCCCGGTGATGCGCAAGGTGCGATTCAGGACCTTGGGCTGCTACCCGCTTACCGGTGCGGTGGAGTCGGAGGCGGACAGCCTCACCGGTATCATCCAGGAGATGCTGCTGGCGCGGACCTCCGAACGTCAGGGCCGGGTCATCGACCATGACGCGGCGGCCTCCATGGAGAAAAAGAAGCAGGAGGGCTACTTCTGATGTCCCACTCCGAAGATGGGCAGATTGCCGCGGACATCGATGGCTACCTGAAGCAGCATCAGCACAAGGAGCTGCTGCGCTTCATCACCTGCGGCAGCGTGGATGACGGCAAGAGCACGCTGATCGGCCGGCTGCTGTTCGATTCCAAGCTGCTGTTCGAGGATCAGCTGGCCGCCATCGAGAAGGACTCGCGCAAGTGGGGCACCCAGCCCAGCGGGATGGACCTGGCGCTGCTGGTGGACGGCCTCGCGGCGGAGCGGGAACAGGGCATCACCATCGACGTGGCGTATCGCTATTTCGCCACCGACAAGCGCAAGTTCATCGTCGCCGATACGCCCGGCCACGAGCAGTACACCCGCAATATGGTCACCGGAGCGTCGACGGCGGACGCAGCCGTGCTGCTGGTGGATGCACGGCAAGGGGTGCTGACCCAGACTCGACGCCACAGCTACCTGGCGCACTTGCTGGGCATCCAGCACTTGGTCCTGGCCATCAACAAGATGGATCTGATGGGACACGATGAGGCCGTGTTCGATGCCATCGTCGCGGATTACCAGGACTTTGCGGACATGATCGGAATCGAGGCGTTCACGCCGATTCCGGTGTCCGCCCTGCTCGGCGACAACGTCATCATGCCGAGCTCGAACATGCCCTGGTATACCGGCCCCACCCTGCTGGAGCTGTTGGAGACGGTGGAAGTTGATGCGCTGCGGCAGCAGCGTGGTCCGTTCCGACTGCCGGTGCAGTGGGTGAATCGGCCGAATCTCAACTTCCGTGGCTTCGCCGGGAGCATTGCATCCGGCGTGGTTGAGCCCGGCGATGCGGTGCGGGTGCTCCCCTCCGGCAAGACCAGTACGGTGGAGCGGATCGTCACCGACGAGGGCGATCTGCCGCGGGCACGGGCCGGACAATCCGTCACGCTGACGCTGACTGACGAAATCGATGTGTCGCGCGGAGCGGTGATCGCCAAGGCCGATGAACCGCCGGAGGTCGCGGATCAATTCGAGGCGCACATCGTCTGGATGCAGGATGAGCCGCTGTTTCCCGGGCGCAATTACCTGTTCAAGTCCGGGACCAACACGGTGACCGGGACGGTGACGACGATCAAGTATCTGGTCAACGTCAACAGCCAGGAGCATCTGGCCGCGGAGCAGCTCGAACTCAACGGCATCGCCGTGTGCAACATCGGCCTCGACCGGCCCATTCCCTTCGAGCCCTACGCGGTGAACCGGGAACTCGGGAGTTTCATCCTCATCGACCGGCTCAGTCACCAGACAGCCGGCGCGGGGATGCTGAACTTCGCGCTGCGGCGATCCCACAACATCCACCAGCAGGCGGTGGATGTGGACAAGGCGGCGCGCATGGCGCTGAACCGGCACCGGCCGGGGGTGGTGTGGTTCACCGGACTGTCCGGGGCCGGGAAGTCGACGGTGGCCAATCTGGTGGAGAAGCGGCTGCATGCGCTTGGGGTGCACACCTACCTGCTCGATGGCGACAACGTCCGCCACGGGCTGAATCGCGACCTCGGTTTCACCGAAACCGACCGGGTGGAGAACATCCGCCGGGTAGCCGAGGTGGGCAAGCTGATGGTGGACGCGGGGCTGATCGTCCTGACGGCCTTCATTTCGCCGTTCCGATCCGAGCGGCAGCTCGCGAGAGAGCTGCTCGAGCCAGGCGAATTCGTGGAGGTGTACGTCAACACACCTCTGGCCACCGCCGAGGCGCGGGATCCCAAGGGGCTCTACAAGAAGGCGCGGGCCGGGGAACTGAAGAACTTCACCGGCATCGATTCGCCCTATGAACCCCCTGAGTTCGCCGAAATCGAGGTCAACACCGGCGAACTCAGCGCCGAGGAAGCCGCCGAACAGGTCCTCGCCACCCTCCGCCGCATGGGCATGATCCGCTAACCCCAATAGTGGACACCCACAAAAGTATTGGACATCCAGGAAAGTTTTTGGGTGTCCAATACTTTTGTGGATGTCCAGTCTTTGGAGGTCAGTCCGGGTAGTAGTTGCGGTACCAGGCGACAAAGCGTTCGACGCCCTCCTCCACTTCGATCTGGGGGGTGTAGCCGACGGCGTCGAAGAGTTCGGAGACGTCGGCTTCGGTGTCCGGGACATCGCCTGGCTGCAGGGGCAGCATCTGCATTTCGGCCTTCCGGTTCAGGCAACGCTCGAGGACTTCGATGTAGCGCAGCAGCGGTACGCGGGCCTGGCTGCCGATGTTGAACAGGCGGTAGGGGGCGCTGCTGGTGGCCGGGTCCGGGTGGCCGCTGTCCCAATCGGGATTGGGGGCGGCCGGGGCATCGAGGCTGCGAACCACGCCCTCGGCGATATCGTCGATGTAGGTGAAGCTGCGGCTGTGCTGGCCGTGGTTGAAGACCTTGATAGGCTCGCCGGCGAGGATGGACTTGGTGAACAGGAACAGCGCCATGTCCGGCCGGCCCCAGGGGCCGTAGACGGTGAAGAAGCGCAGCCCGGTGTTGGGAATCCCGTACAAGTGGGCATAACTGTGGGCCATCATCTCGTTGGCCTTCTTGCTGGCCGCATACAGGGTCAGCGGATGCTCGGTGGAATGGTGCTCGGAGAACGGCATCAACGTGTTGGCGCCATAGACGGAGCTGGTGGAGGCAAACACCAGATGCTCGACGTCGTGATGGCGGCAGCCCTCGACGATGTGCAGGAAGCCGGTGACGTTGCTGCTGATGTAGACGTGAGGATTCTCGGCCGCATAGCGCACGCCGGCCTGGGCGGCGAGATGGACCACGCGCTTGGGGCGATGGGTCGCAAAAAGTGCCTGCATGGCGTCGCGATCGGCCAGGTCGGCCTGAACGTGGGTGTAGCCTTTAAGCCCTGTGAGCTTGGCCAGCCGGGCGCGCTTGAGGGTGACGTCGTAGTAGTCGTTGAGGTTGTCGAGGCCGACGACCTCGTCGCCGCGGGCCAGCAGCCGCTGGGCAACGTGACTGCCGATGAATCCGGCGGTTCCGGTGACGAGGACCTTCATGATGACTCCTACGGAGCTGTGGCTCGAGCGCCCCCACGGGCGTGCGCAGGATACCGGGAACGGCAGCGTTTGTCGGCGCCCGCCCCGTGGGAGCGGCTTCAGCCGCGAATGTGACATTCGGGGTCAACGACCTGCGGGGAGTTCGCGGATAAATCCCCTCCCACAGGGCTCATCGCTGAGAATGGCGGGATCTGGACTCGCAAACTCCCCCCTACGGAGGATGCGCGTTAAAATACCGAAGATCGGGCCGCCAGTGGAGGAAATGCGGTGGGGCGTCGGCTAGTCTCCGTTCTTGTTTGCCTCGGGGTGTGCGCCACGCTGCTGCCGGCCACTGCCGCGGGCGGGCTCTTTGCCACTGGATGCGGCTGCCGCGAGTTTCCTGGACTCGGAGTCAACCTGACCGCCTGTCATTGATGGACAAATCGCCCATGTCGACCAGCCTGCGTTGCGGCCCAGGAGTGCCAACGCCCAGGCTACGCCGTGCCTGCGGACTGCTCCTCCTGCTGATGGCATGGCCCAAGCTGATTGCGGGCAGCGAGGTCGGCCAGGGCGTCGGCGCAGACTGGCAGCAGGTCCCCGAGGACGCCGCCGTGGTCATTCTCTTTCGCGAGACCGACCGCCACCGCGGTCGCCTCGACTTCTGGTACTGGGGACTGTCCGGGCAAGGCATCGCCTGGACCGGTGGTCACATGGAGACGCTGATCCCCATGCCCAACATGGCCGAGGCGCCAGCACCGCTGACGGCGGCCCGAGCCACCCGGCTGATTTTGTGGCCCGGGCGTTACCGAACGTCCATGACCAGGCAGCTTCAGACCCACGAAGAGAAGCTGACCCTGAACGCCGGTGACCTGCTGATTCTGCAGCTCGACGCCGACAGACGGACGCCCTTCGCCCGCGCCGTGAGCCCCGAGGCGTTCGCCACTCATCTGTCCCGTCGGGGCGGGATCGGCTGGCGCAGCGTCGACCGGAGGGCCTACCAGACTTCCTATCTGATGGAGCAGCATTTCGATGCCTTGGAGATCACGCCGGACATCGACGGTTTCTGCCGGGACGGCGTGCGGACGCTGCGCTGGCACAATGCGCAGTTCGAAGCGGAACTCGTGGACTGCGGCTGGCGTGATGGGCAGCTGCGCTTCGATGACGGCACCACGGTAGCGCTGTCGCTGCCGGATCTGAGCGCTCGCAGCATCGTCGTGGCTCATCCACTGGACGACGGCAACACACAATTCCACACCTTCCATGCCGGCAGCGCTGCAGGAACTCCCGGTGCAGTCGTCGGCGGGCTCGGCGCGCAGGACCATGGCCCAGGACAGCCCTGGCCCGAGCCGCCTCCACCCGCCTGGCGGCAATGGTTTCCATCGGAGTCAGGCCTGTTGCGCGCCATCGACGGGCAGCCGGTGGCCGGTCTCGATGAGACGCAGCTCGATCCTCTGCTCCGCGGCGCACCGGGCAGCCGAGTGCGAATCACCGTTCAAAGCCACCTCCCCGATGCAGGGGGGCGCAGCTTCGAGTTTGAACTGGCCCGCAACCTGAGGGCCGTCGACGTGTGGCCCTATCGGTTGCTGTTACCCCAGCAGACCAAGGGTCGGATCACGCGGCCGAACGGCAGCCGTTATGCAGGCGGCGTTCAATTGCTGAGGGCCAAGGATGGCCACCTGCCTGTGCCCCGGCCCGATGGTTCTGGGCGCAAGATGCTGGCTGACGGCAGTGGCTACGAGGGCCGATTCAGGAACGGTGGCGCCGAGGGGCTGCTGTGGTGCATCGAGCTGGACGACGAGGGCCCCTGCGAATTCGCGGGTGGTTGGCGCCTGAGCGAGACCGGCGCCGTCCTGCGGACGCCTGAAGAGATCCTGGCCTCCCAGCCCGGGTTCGGTCGCGACATGACCATCGACCTGCTGCGCCGCCAGCACATCGAGGCGCTGCTGGATGAGCGCTGGACCGACTTTCTTCAACTTGATGCCGATCTCACGGTACTCGGAGCGGACACCGGCGTCGAGGCGCTGTTCTACGTCGCCCGGGCGCTGGCCGCCACCGGCCGTCCGGAGATCGCTTTGCAGCGCGCCATGGCCTACCTGAATCTGGCCGGCGCCGAGGGGGCCGCCTATGGTGAAGCCCTGTCCCTGGTGAGCCAACTGCGCCCCCAGGCCGAGCAGGCCCGCACCACCCGCGAAGCCGCCCTGGCCGAGCTGCACCAACTGCGCGGCACCCTGCCCAAATAGTGGACATCCACAAAAGTATTGGACATCCAGGAACACAAAAGTATTGGACATCCAGGAAAGTATTGGACACCCACGTTTCTGACGGGAAGCGGGATCGATCCGCCCGCCGGGATCGTCAGGCGCAGAACTTCAATCGTGTCAGAAGCCGTTGGCCTGCTTGGCCCTGGACTGGCTGTCGATGAGGACTATCAAATCCGCCGCCGCGCTGCGGTGAGCTTCCCAGGCGCGTTGCACGCTGGCCGAATCGGCACCGCTGCGTGCGAGCTGTTCATATTCGCCGTATTGCCGCTCGGCCGCATTGCACAGACGAATCAGCGCCAGAGCGTCGTAGCCGGTCGGATTGTTGAAGATGCTGCACTCGCGGTAGCGCGGCCGACCCGCCGCATCGAAGGCGTGAGGCAGAACTTGGATCGTGCCTCGCCCGGCTGACGGACCGCCGCTGGTGCCCTGCGCGGTGGTGCCAGCGCCAGCCTGGGCCTGCTCGAGGACGCGGGCACTGGCTCCGGCGCCGCCCTCGGTCAGGATGTCCGTCATGCCCGCCGCCACCACTTCTGACGCGCGATCCACCGGGACCCCGCGGTCGACTGCAGCCGCCCCGAGCCCCACGATTGCGGCTCCCGCCAGGCCACGCATGAAGGTGTCCGCTCCGGAACTCTGCTGGGATGCCTGTCGTTGCTGCTGTTGCTGCCGCACGGCGGCGACGCGCTCGCGCTCTTCCCGTTCGCGGGCAACCCGGTCCCGCTCCGCGGCAAGCCTGGCCTCCTCTTCGCGACGCGCCTGCTGGAGTCGCTCCATCTCATTGAGTTGATGCTGGCGGGAAACCTGGCCACTGCGTACCAGGGCATCGATGTCCAAGGACGGCGGCGCAGCCGCTGAGGTTGAAGCAACGTCGACTTGGGTCTCCCGGACCCGTTGCACACCCGTGGTCGGCACGAACCCCTCTGCGCCGCTGAGCTGGTCTCGAACCTGCAGCCAGCGGCCGTCCTCACTGCGCGCCAGCGCCGTCAGCGGGCGGCGGGTTTCGAGCTCCGACAGAACGTTCGCCGCCTCCCGCGGCGCATCGCGCATGACCAGCGTCCCCCTCACTTCGTAGTCACCCTGCATGGGCAGCAGCCGGACAGGACGGGTGAGGCGCAATTGCGGCCAGTCGGCCAGGGTCTGTTCGATGCAGCCGTAGACGCCCTGCGCCGCGCCGAAAACGCGATGGGCTGTGTCCTCACAGTGACTTTGGACGCGGGTGTAGGTGGCCATATCCAGGGGCTGCCCGAGATCACGGGCGCGGCGGCGCTCGCGAATGCAGAGCTGATCGTTGCCACACTCCATGGCGATGGGATCGGGCAATGCACGAAAGTCCGCACTGCCGGAGCGCGGTGTCGTGATGCCCTCCTGACGCAAGGCAGCGATGGCGGCTCGGGGGGACTCTCCGGCATGGATGCGCTGACACAGCGGTGAATCGGTGCCGAACCAGGCCGCCAGGCGCTCGGCCGCTGCGTGCAACAGGTAGCCATGACAAGCGGATTGGATCGTGTCGTCGGTGAGATCCGCGAGTTCGTCCAGAGGCAGCGCCCTGACAGGCAGCGCAAGCAGAACAGTACACCCCAGCGCTGCGATGACCTGGTTTCGCATGACCCAACCTCCTGGCAACTGCAGCCAAGAGCATAACGCCATGGTGCCGTTGTTTTAAGGACGGAGGTCACGTCGAATGGGTCGGGGCGGCCGGATTCGAACGCGTCCGGCTGCGGCGGCGGCCACCACACTGGAGAGCGGTGGTCGTCGGCGCATTGCGGCTGAGATGGCGCTCCAAGGGAGGTCAGTTCGGATTGGTCGGGGCGGCCGGATTCGAACCGACGACCACCACACCCCCAGTGTGGTGCGCTACCAGGCTGCGCTACGCCCCGCGAGGCGGCGGATTGTACCGAATGTAATCCACCGCGGGAACAAGACTCGTCGTGATGTCGCCATTCAGCGCCCAAATCCCTGCTTGTTCACCCAGAGCGCCGTAATCCTGAAGCCGAACGGGATTCGCGCTACACTCTTCCTACCGTTCCGATCGAACGCCATTGGGCACGGATTCGCATTTCCATGGACCGTTGGTACGCCGTTTTCGCCAAGCCTCGCCAGGAGGACGTCGCGGAAGAACAACTTCAGCGTCAGAACTTTACGGTGTGGCTACCGCGCCTGGAGCACTCCGTTCGCTACCGGGGGCGCTGGGTCGATCGCATCGAGCCCCTCTTTCCTCGATACCTGTTTCTGCGCGCCGACCCCGGTGAGCAGGATCTGTCGACGGTGCGCTCCACGCGGGGCGTCACCGGACTCGTCCGCCAGGGCATCGAACCCGCTGTAGTCCCGGAACCGGTGATCGAGTTCCTGCGCGCCAACGTGGATCCGGAGACGGGTCTGCATCGCATCGGCGACAAAAGCCGCTTCAAGCGTGGCGACCGCGTGAAGATCCTCGAAGGCCCCTTCGAAGGGCTGGAAGGCGTGCTGCTGAAGGAAAAGGGCGAGGATCGTGTCATCGTTCTGCTGGCCATCCTGGGCGGGCAACGCAACGTCGCCCTTTCAGCCGAACAACTGGCTCGCGTCGCCCCCTAAACTGCCTCGATCGGGGTAGCCCGACGCCCGACATGAGCAGCGGTGCCCGCTGAGCCGATCTTGCGCTTCCCCTTCCTGATGAATCCCCGTCCTGTTGCCCGTTGGGAGCGTGATGCTTTCCTTCACGTCGCCCGGCGATGAAATTCCTGGATGTCCAATAATTTTGTGGCTGTCCAGAATTGTGTGGGGGTTTACTTCGGGGGAATAATTTTATGTTATAGATCAGATTCTTGGGGAAGATTCGTGATCAGCTCTTGAGGACGGTGAGGACGTCTTCGAGTTCGACGATCATCTGGCGGATGAGTTGCTTGTACTGCGTCACGTCGTCGCGGCCGTCCTCGCCCTCGAGGCGCTGGCGCGCGCCACCGATGGTGAAACCCTGGTCGTAGAGCAGGGAGCGGATCTGGCGTATGCAGATGACGTCGCCGCGCTGGTAATAACGACGGTTGCCACGGCGCTTCACGGGCTTGAGCTGGGGAAACTCCTGCTCCCAGTAGCGCAGGACGTGGGGCTTGACGTCGCAGAGCTGGCTGACTTCACCGATGGTGAAGTAGCGCTTGCCCGGGATGGGCGGCAGCTCTTTGTTGTCACTTGCCTCCAGCATACGCCTCTACCCGCGCCTTGAGTTTTTGTCCGGGCCGGAACGTCACTACCCTGCGCGCGGATATTGGAATCTCTTCGCCGGTTTTCGGATTGCGTCCGGGCCGTTCGGCCTTGTCACGCAGATCGAAATTGCCGAAGCCGGAGAGTTTGACTTGTTCGTTGCGCTCGAGGGCACAGCGCACTTCCTCGAAGAACAACTCCACAAGTTCCTTGGCCTCACGTTTGTTGAGGCCCAACTCTTCGAACAATCGATCCGCCATGGACGATTTAGTCAATGTCGCCATCAGGCCAACCCAGAATCTGAACTTGAGGCACCGAAGATTGAGATAGGGTGCGCGAACGGCCGCTGAACGTCAACCAACATCCACAACTTTTTCTCGCCGAATCAACGCTTTCAATCAACATCCCACAGATGGCTTGAACAGTTCTACTAACCGTTCACGTTTGCCAATGGGCGGCAAAGTCGGCCAGAAAGGCGTCGAGATCATCCTTTGGCAGGGCATTGACGCCTCCCGCACCGGCACGCCCACCCCCTGTTGGCCAGCGCCGGCAGAGCTCGTCTGCGCCACTGCGGCGGCTGTCCGGGGCGCGAATGCTGATGCGCCAGGAGCCATCCTCAGACGGTGTGATCACGGCATGGGCCCGATCCACATGGTCATTGGCCAGGGCGTTACCCCAGACGCCCGACACGCGCCGGGACCAGGCCGCATCCGGCAGCAGGAAGGCGGCGGCGGACGGGGTGTCGACCAGCTGCTCGGCCGCGTCCGCCCGGGCCATGTCTTCGGCGTAGCCGGCGTCCAGGGCCGCAAACGGGCCCTCGCGGTCGCCGATGACCTCGAAGGGGTCCGCGTAGGGCAGCAGGCGACGGAACAGGTCGGCGGGGTCGAAGTGCAGGTCCTCGACTCCGGCGCCGTAGCCGTTGTAGTTGATGCAGACCCCCAAACGCTCGAGCTGGCTGAGCTGACCGTCGTCGTAGCCCAAGGGTGCTGCCGCCTTGCGGGCGCTGGCCGGCATGTTGTCGCCGAACGCGGCCACCACGGCCCAGGCGGCGAAACGGCCTTCCAGAGCACGATTCACCAGCAGCGCCGTGCAGACGTCGGCCGCGGTGTCGATGGTGGCTTCGAGATTGCCTGCCGTGGGGATGTCGCCGGCAAAGTGATGGTCGAAGTAGCGCACCTGGGCACCTGTGGCGAGGATGCGCACCAGAGCTTCGCGATTGCTGTCCAGGGACACGTCGAGGACCAGGATCTCATCATTCGCCGACGGCGCGACCCGCTCGAGCAGGTTGATATCCCGTTTGACCCCGGTGACCAGTTCGGCCTCCAAGGGCATGGCGAGGCGCATCTGAAGCAGCGAGCAGATGCCGTCGGCATCACCGTTGAAGACGTCATAGCAGGTCATGGATCAGGCGTTCCTCGTCATGGCAGCCGCCGGGCGGCGTGCAGGTTCTCCGGGCGGCGCCATTCTAACAGCGCCCTGCTCCCGCCCAAGAGCGGACAGCCACAAACTCCCCGCGCCCCTGCTGTGACAATCCCGTCGCTCGCGGGGGGTCTGTCGGGGCTGGAACCCTAGCGACCTCAGCTCGGCCGCCCGACGCAGAGATAAGTGAATCCCGCTTCGCGCATCGTGATTGGGTCATAAAGATTGCGCCCGTCGACGATCACTTTACTGATCAACTGGCCCGACAGCAGATCCGTGTCCAGGGCCCGGAACTCCTGCCACTCCGTACAGATCACCAGGGCATCGGCGCCTTCGAGGGCGGCTTCCTTGCTCTCGACCAGACGCAGATCGTCGCGCTCGCCATAGAGCTGCGCGCACTCGCGCATCGCTTCCGGGTCGTAGGCCCTCACTTTCGCACCGGCCTCCCAGAGCTGCGCCATGAGTTCGCGGCTCGGCGCATCGCGCATGTCATCCGTATTCGGCTTGAACGCCAGACCCCAGATGGCGATCGTTCTGCCGGCCACCCCACCCAGCGCCGCTTCGAGCTTGGTGAACAGGGTTTTCTTCTGCCGCTGATTGACCACCTCGACACTGCGGATCAGGGGAGCATCATAGCCCGCCTGGGCGGCGAACCAGCCCAGGGCGCGCAGGTCCTTCGGGAAGCACGAGCCGCCGTAGCCGCAGCCCGGGTAGATGAAGTGGTAGCCGATGCGTGGATCCGAGCCGATGCCCTGGCGCACCGCCTCCACGTCGGCGCCGACCCGCTCGGCGATGTTGGCAATCTCGTTCATGAAGCTGATCTTCGTAGCGAGCATGCCGTTGGCCGCGTACTTGGTCAGCTCGGCGGACGGAATGTCCATGAACATCAACTTGTTGTGGTTGCGGCTGAAGGGGGCATAGCACTCGCGCATCAGTTTGCGCACGCGTTCGCTGTCCGTGCCGACGATAATGCGGTCCGGCTTGTTGAAGTCGTCGATGGCCGCCCCTTCCTTCAGGAACTCCGGATTGGACGCCACGTCGAACTCCACCTGGGCGCCACGTTCGGCCAGGGCTTCGCTCACCCGCAGGCGGACGCTCTCCGCAGTCCCCACGGGCACCGTGGACTTGGTGAGCACGACGGCGTAGCGGTTGAGCGAGGAGCCGATCTGGGTGGCGACCGCGTGAACATACTTCAGGTCGGCGCTGCCATCGTCCGATGACGGGGTGCCGACGGCGATGAACTGCAGCAGGCCATGGTCGACCGCGGCCGGCGCATCGGTGGTGAAGCGCAGCCGTTTTGAGCTGACGCATCGCTCGACGATCTCCTCGAGACCGGGCTCATGAATGGGGATTTCACCTCGGTTCAGGCGCGCAATCTTGTCCGCATCCACATCCATGCAGAGCACATGATGGCCCGCTTCTGCCAAACAGGCGCCCGTCACCAGCCCGACGTAGCCCGTCCCATAAATACTTATTTTCATTCGATTTTTCCCATCTTATGTGCGATACCGGCCATGCTCGGCTGGAAGAACGGAACCCTAGCCGGAAGTCCCGACAGCGTCCATGCGCCATCCCACCCAAATACTGGACATCCACAAAAGTAATGGACATCCACAAATTTCAGGGGCCCATCAGCGCCTGCAAGCCCGACGAATATCCCCTACCTGGATGTCCAGCAAGTTTCTGGATGTCCAATACTTTCGTGGATGTCCAAAAGTCTGTGGGTGTCCAGTACTTTTGTGGATGTCCAGAAATGTAGGGGGCATGCGGGCTGGGGTCCGGAGGTCAGCGGCGGATGGCGCCGAGCTGCGCTTCGAGTGACTGCACGATGGCGTCGATGCGCGCCGTGACTTCGCCGTCCTCCAGGGTGCGGTCCGGGTGCTGCAGCGTCACACCCAGGGCGAGGCTGCGGCGATCGGGTCCGAGCTTGTCTCCGGCGTAGACGTCGAAGAGGCTCAGATCGACCAGATGCTCCCCGGCTGCCTTGCGGGCGCAATCAAGCACCGCGGCGCCGGCAACACTGGCGTCGACTTCGATGGCGATGTCGCGGCGCATGGAGGGGAAACGCGAAAGCCCCTGATGCACGGGCACGTCACGGGCTTCGAGAACGTCCAGGGCAAGGGCGAACAGGTACACCGGGCGCGGCAGATCCAGTTCGGCCTGAACCTCCGGGTGCATCCGCCCCACCCAACCCGCCAGGACCTCACCGTCCCCGCCGCTGCGATAGACCGCTGCGCTCTGCCCGGGATGCAGGCCCGGATGTCGCTCGACGCGAAACGACCAGGCCTCCCGGTTGCGCGTCAGCGCCAGCAGGGACTCGACGACACCGCGGGCATCGTAGAAGTCCACTTCAAGCGCCGGCTGATTCCAGCTTTCCGGATCCCGGCTACCGGCCAGCAGTCCACCGACCCAGCTCCGCTCCGCAACGGCGCCACCTTCGTCGCGTGCAAAGGTCCGGCCGATCTCAAACAGCCTTGCACGCGGCTGTTGACGATTGCGGTTGCCGATCCAGGTCTTCACCAGCCCCGGCCACAGCGACGTGCGCATGGCCCCGAGGTCTGCAGAAATGGGATTGGCCAAGGGAGCCGCCTGAATGCCCGGTTCGAACAGATCGTTCAGACGCGGCTCGACGAAGCTGTAACTCAGGATCTCCTGATGCCCGGACGCGGCCAGTTGGGTCCGGAACAGATCAGCATCGGCACGCCGTGCCAGCGTGGGTTCCAGCCGCATGCGGCTCGCCGGGAGCGTCACCTCGATGTTGTCGTAACCGTAGATGCGCGCCACCTCCTCGATGAGGTCGGCTTCGCGTTCGATGTCGAAGCGCCAGCTTGGAGCCTGAACCTGCCAGACCCGGCCAGCATCCGTGTCCTCGGTGGCCACGGGAGGGAGACCGAGCCGCACCAGCATGGTCTCGACGGTGGCGGTGGGAATGCGCATGCCGAGGAGCTGGGCAAGGCGTGCCTCGCGCAGGGTCACGCCCGAGCGCGCCGGCAGCGATTCCTGATCCAAGGCCTCGGTGACGGGACCCGGCTCACCGCCGACGATGTCCAACAGCAACGCCGTGGCGCGCTCCATGGCCAGATGCTGCAGACCAAAGTCCACCCCGCGCTCGTAGCGATGGCTGGCATCCGTGTGCAACCCATAGCTGCGGGCTCTGCCGGAGATCGCCAACGGCGAGAAAAAAGCGCATTCCAGAAAGATGTCCCGAGTCGGCCCGGCAGGGTCAGTCGTAATGCCGCTGTTCTCGCCACCCATGATGCCGGCCATGGCCACCGGGCCATTGGCGTCAGTGATCAGCAGGGTGTCATCGCGCAGGGTGAGTTCGCTGCCATCGAGCAGGGTGAGCTCTTCTTCGGGTTTCGCCAGGCGAACGTCGATGCCTCCGGCAAGGCGAGCGAGATCGAAGGCGTGCATGGGCTGGCCGAGCTCGAGCAGCACGTAGTTGGTGACATCCACCACCGGATCAATGGGCCGCAGGCCACAGCGGCGCAGGCGCTCCGTCATCCAGGTCGGGGTGGACCGGGTGACATCGACGCCCCGGATCACCCGGCCGAGATAGCGGGGGCAGCCCTGTGCGTGGGAGACCGCCACCGGAAAAGTCGCGTCGATGCGGGCCGGAACGGGACTGATCTCCGGTTCCTTGACGGCGCAGTCGTTGAGGACGCCCACTTCTCGGGCCAGTCCGCGCAGGCCCAGGCAGTCACCGCGGTTCGGCGTGAGGTCGATCTCTATCAGGGTGTCGTCGAGTTCCAGCGCATCACGCAGGTCGGCGCCCGGCGTGAGATTCGCAGGCAGAACCATGAGTCCGTCGCGGACCGCATCGAGTCCAAGCTCATCGGCCCCGCAGAGCATGCCGGCGGAGGCGACGCCTCGCAGCTTGGCCTGGCCGATGCGCGTGCCATCGGGCAGCACGGCGCCAGGACGCGCGTAGGGCACGAGCATGCCCACCTCGACGTTCGGCGCGCCGCAGACCACGGTGTGGATGCCTGCACCATCGTCCACCTGGCAGACCCTGAGTTTGTCGGCATCCGGATGCGGATCCACGGCCACCACCGAGCCCACGACCACATCCGTGAATGGCGGCGCGGCTGGTTCGGCGCTGTCCACTTCCAGTCCAGCCATGCTGAGCTGGGCCACCAGTTCGGTGGCGGTGACTGGTGGGTTCACCCATTCGCGCAGCCAACGCTCGCTGATTTTCACTCGTGGTCTCCTTCAGAACGAATCGCCATTCGCTCAGTGGTGCCTGGATCCGAATTCAGCGCCTACCGGCTTCGATGAGGCGCTCGCAGTGGGGTCGGTCTCAGCGGAATTGCGCCAGAAAACGCAGATCGTTTTCGTAAAACAGGCGCAGATCGTCGACGCTGTAGTAAAGCATCGACAGGCGGTCGACCCCGAAGCCGAAGGCAAAACCGGTGTAGGTCTCGGCATCGATCCCGGACATCTCCAGGACCCTCGGGTGCACCATGCCGCAGCCCATCACTTCGAGCCATCCACTCTGGGAGCAGACGCGACAGCCCTCGCCGCGGCAATGGACGCACTCGACGTCGACTTCCGCTGACGGTTCAGTAAAGGGGAAATAGCTGGGCCGGAACCGCACCGCGAGCTCCGCTTCGAAGAACACTCGCAGGAAATCGATGACGGTGCCCTTGAGGTCTGAGAAGCTGATATCGCGGTCGACCACCAGCCCTTCCACCTGATGAAACATGGGCGTGTGGGTCATGTCGGAATCCACCCGATAGACCTTGCCCGGGCAGATGATGCGGATGGGCGGCTCGCTGTTCTCCATCACCCGCGCCTGCACCGGCGAGGTGTGGGTGCGCAGCAGCCGCTCGCCGCCTTCGAGGTAGAAGGTGTCGTGCATGGCCCGCGCTGGATGGTGGGCGGGAATGTTCAGGGCTTCGAAATTGTAGTACTCGGTCTCGACCTCCGGCCCGGTGGCGACCCCGTAACCCGCATTGCGGAAGATGGTCTCGATCCGCTGCATGGTCTGGGTGTGGGGATGCAGCCCGCCCTGCCCCGATCGCCGGCCCGGCAGGGTGACGTCGATGGTCTCGGCTGCGATGCGGCTGTCGAGCTGGGCGGCAGATAGCGCCAGACGACGCGCTTCGAGTTGAGTCTGCAGCCGGTCGCGGGCCTGGTTAATGGCCTGGCCCGCCGCGCGGCGCTGGTCATCCGGCAGCTGACCGAGCCCCTTGAGCAGTGCCGTTACTTCACCTTTCTTGCCGAAGTAGGCGACGCGGACCTGCTCGAGGTCACGCTCGTCACCGGCGGCGGCAATGGCGGCTTCCACATGCCCGATGAGTTCGTCGAGTGCTTGCATCCGTTCCAGATTCCCAAGTGGCTGGCATCGTGCGTGGCAGCTTGAAAAATTCAACCCCGGAAACGAAGAGGCCGGAACGTCCTGCAACGTCCCGGCCTCCCGTCATGCGCTCTCGGCCTGAGAGCCGAGTACCGCTCGATCAGGCAGCCAGGGCCTGCTTCGCCTGTTCCACCAGCTTGCCAAAGGCCGCTTTCTCGTCGATGGCGAGACCAGCGAGGATCTTGCGATCCACTTCGATGTTGGCCTTGTGCAAGCCATCCATGAAACGGCTGTAGGACAGACCGTGCTCCCGCGCGCCGGCGTTGATCCGTTGGATCCACAGGGCCCGAAACTGGCGCTTGCGCACTCGCCGGTCGCGATAGGCGTACTGGCCGGCCTTGGTGACCGCCTGCTTCGCTGTCCGAAGGGTACGACTGCGGGCACCGTAGTAACCCTTGGCCGCCTTGAGGATCTTCTTCCGCCGCGCGCGGGACGCGACGCTGCGCTTGACTCGTGCCATGACCTTCCTTCCTCTCTAGATTCGCAGTGGGCTGTCGGGACCGTTAGCGGTCCATCGGCAACATGCGCTTGATGAGTTTCACATCCGCCTCGTGAACGTCCTTGAGACCGCGCAGATGGCGCTTCCTCTTGGTGCTCTTCTTGGTGAGGATGTGATTACGGAAGGCCTGCCGGTGTTTGAACCCGGAACCTGTTTTCTTGAAGCGTTTGGCCGCTCCACGATTCGTCTTCATTTTCGGCATGATGCATCTCCGCATTGTGCTTGCCAGTGAGCGCCTTGGGCGCTCGTGATTGGCCGGTTTCCCCGGCCACTTGGGGTCGGACGGATGCGGTGTGCCCGTCCCAACGCCCTTGGAAGCCCTGCCCGGCTGACGCTGCAGCCTTCGCCTGCTTCCCAACTGCTGCGGCCGGTGGAGCCTGAAGCTCGACCGGCCGCAGCGGATTACTTGTGAGCCGTCCTGTCCGCGTCGCCGCGGGGGGCGCTACTTCTTGCGCGACTTCGGGGCCAAGATCATGGTCATCTGGCGCCCTTCCATCTTCGGCTCCGACTCGACGGTGGCCATCTCTTCGAGATCGTCACGCACCCGGTGCATGAGATCGAGGCCGAGATCCTGGTGCAGCATCTCCCGTCCGCGGAAGCGCAAAGTCACCTTGGCCTTGTCACCTTCTTCGAGGAAGCGGCGGATGTTGCGCAGCTTCACCTGATAATCCGCCTCCTCCGTGCCGGGGCGGAACTTCATTTCCTTGAGCTGCGTCTGCTTCTGCTTCTTCTTCTGCAGATTGCGCTCTTTCTTGAGGTCGAAGACGTGTTTGCCGTAGTCCATGATCCGGCAAACCGGTGGATCCGCGTCCGCAGCCATCAGGACGAGATCGAGCTCCTTGGCCCGCGCTCGTTCGAGTGCTTCAGCCGTCGGAACGATGCCGATCTGCTCCCCCTCGACATCAATCAGTCGAACTTCGGTGGCGACGATGGCGTCATTGATGGTGGCGCGCTTGGACTGCGTCTGGCCCTGACTTCCTCGCTTGATGTTGCGATCTCCGACCGGATAACGAAAGTCACGGCGACCACCCTCCGTCCCCTGACGGTAGGAGCCCGCTTGTGACACTTGGCGCGTGGGACGTGACCGTCTTCGCGTGTCGCGATTCTAGATGCGGAGGCAGCCGGAGGCAAGCACTGCCGGCACCCTAATCGTCATCCGAACTGCACACAGGTCAACCACTTAGCGCCTCGACCTGCCCTCTTCGGGTGGCCAGGGACTGTCGCTTCCAGAAACGAAAAGGGCCTCCGTGCCGGGAGGCCCTCCTGGTGTTGGTAGGCGCGATTGGATTCGAACCAACGACCCCCACCATGTCAAGGTGGTGCTCTAACCAACTGAGCTACGCGCCTGCGGTCGTCCCCGGGGAGCCAGCAATCCAGGCCCGGACCCGCGAAGGAGCGCGAGTATAGCGATGCCGCCTGGACGCGGCAATAACGACCCACCCAAATACTGGACATCCAGAAAATTTCCTGGACGTCCCGTATTTCGGTCAGGGCCCCTGACCAAAAGCGGGACGACGAGGTCCGATCCGGGCGCCAGCGCCGCCCTCCCCCGGCCCAATGTTGGACATCCGGTCACTTTTGTGGATGTCCAATCATTTTGTGGATGTCCACTACTTGGAGGGTTGAGGGGGTCAGCTGGCGAGGAGGAGGCGTTCGCGGAGGTTCTGGAGTTCGTCGCGCAGCGCGGCGGCCTGTTCGAACTCGAGGTTGCGGGCGTGCTCGAACATCTGCTCCTCGAGCCGGGCAATCTCCTTGCCGAGGTCTGCGGGCTCGACAGAGATGGGGGCGGCGCGGCCGTATCCTCCGCGGCGGTCCGCGACCTTCTTCTGGCCGCGCTTGCCCGCGGCTGTACCCGGTGCGCTGCGGCCGGCCTCCATGACATCGCCGATGGCCTTGCGGATGGTTACCGGCGTGATGCCGTGGGCCTCGTTGTGGGCAATCTGCTTGGCGCGGCGGCGATCGGTCTCGTCGATGGCCCGGCGCATGGAGTCGGTCATGCGGTCGGCGTAGAGCAGCGCCCGCCCTCGCAGATTGCGCGCCGCCCGGCCGATGGTCTGGATCAGCGAGCGCTCGGCCCGCAGGAAGCCCTCCTTGTCCGCATCGAGGATGGCGACCAAGGCCACCTCGGGCATGTCGAGGCCCTCCCGCAGCAGGTTGATGCCCACCAGCACGTCGAAGACCCCACCGCGCAGGTCGCGGATGATCTCGTAGCGTTCCACGGTTTCGATATCGGAATGCAGGTAGCGGACCCGCACGCCGCGCTCGTCGAGGAACTCGGTGAGATCCTCCGCCATGCGCTTGGTGAGCGTGGTCACCAGGACCCGATCGCCCTGCTCCACCGCCAGCTTGATCTCGCCGAGCAGGTCGTCCACCTGACTGGTGGCCGGGCGAATCTCCACCGCGGGGTCCACGAGGCCGGTGGGACGCACGACCTGCTCGACCACCTGGCCGGCCTTTTCGGCCTCGTAGTTGCCGGGGGTCGCCGACACGAAGATGGCCTGGGGGCAGAGCTGCTCCCATTCGTCGAAACGCAGGGGGCGGTTGTCCAGGGCCGACGGCAGCCGGAAACCGTACTCCACCAGGGTCTCCTTGCGGGACCGGTCACCCTTGTACATGCCGCCGACCTGGGGAACGGTGACATGGGATTCGTCGATCACCAGCAGCGCATTACTCGGCAGGTAGTCGAACAGCGTCGGGGGCGGCTCACCCTGCTCCCGCCCCGAGAGATATCGGGAGTAGTTCTCGATGCCGGAGCAGTAGCCGAGCTCGGCGATCATCTCGAGGTCGAAGCGGGTGCGCTGTTCGAGGCGCTGGGCCTCAACCAGCTTGTCCCGCTCCCGCAGCCACTCCAGCCGGTCGGCGAGCTCGAGCTTGATGTCGTCGAGCACGGCCAGGATGCGCTCCCGCGGCGTCACGTAATGGGTCTTGGGATAGATGGTGTAGCGCGGCACTTTGCGCAGCACTTCGCCGGTCAGCGGATCAAACAGGGAGATCTGCTCGATCTCGTCGTCGAACAGCTCCAGCCGCACGCCCTCGCGCTCGGATTCCGCCGGATGCACGTCGATGACATCGCCCCGGACGCGATAGGTGCCACGCTGAAACACCATGTCGTTGCGGGTGTACTGCATGTCCGCCAGCCGCCGCAGAATCTGGCGCTGGTCCATGCGATCGCCGCGGTCGAGGTGCAGCACCATCTTCAGGTAGGAGGCCGGATCACCGAGGCCGTAGATGGCGGACACCGAGGCGACGATGATACTGTCGCGCTCCTCGAGCAGGGCCTTGGTGGCCGACAGCCGCATCTGCTCGATGTGGTCGTTGATGCTGGCGTCCTTCTCGATGTAGGTATCCGACGAGGGGACGTACGCCTCGGGCTGATAGTAGTCGTAGTAGGAAACGAAGTACTCGACTGAACTGTCTGGAAAGAAGCCCCGGAACTCTCCGTAGAGCTGGGCCGCCAGAGTCTTGTTGGGCGCCAGTACCAGCGTTGGCCGCTGCACCTGCTCGATGACCTTGGCGATGGTGTAAGTCTTGCCGGACCCGGTGACGCCGAGCAGCGTCTGGTGCGACAGGCCGTCACGCAACCCACGAATGAGCTGCTCGATGGCCACAGGCTGGTCGCCTGCGGGCTCGAAGTTGGCATGGACTCGGAAGCGTGCTGCTGCCTGCATCGGCGGCCTCGCGTGCTGCTTGGGGCGATAGGAACTGCCGGCGGCGGAGCATAACACGTCGCCCCCCGCCCCGAGACACCGTTCCAAACCATTGATAGATAAAGCAATTTATTGCAGAGCCCGGAAAACGCCGCGGCCCTTGCAAATCCCGGGGCGAACCTTAAACTACGCCCCCGTCGCCGCCCACGCCGGCGCCGACGCTATTCCGCCTTAGCTCAGTTGGTAGAGCAGCTGACTGTTAATCAGCGGGTCGCT
The DNA here is from genome assembly GCA_020832085.1 of Gammaproteobacteria bacterium. Taxonomy (GTDB): domain Bacteria; phylum Pseudomonadota; class Gammaproteobacteria; order Pseudomonadales; family Azotimanducaceae; genus SLTB01. The sequence goes on from JAFIFJ010000075.1 coordinate 32,374, forward strand.
GGTTCGAGCCCAGCAGGCGGAGCCAAATCCAAGGGCCTGGTCTTCCAGGCCCTTGTCGTTTCCGGCCTCGAATCCGCCCCTCCTCAATTGTGGACAGCCACAAAAGTATTGGACATCCAGAAAAGTTCTGGACATCCAGGAGTTGAGCCGGCTCCCGCCCGCTGACCGCAAGCCCATGCTCAATGGGCCGCTGCAGACATCGGCGATGTCGGACACGACACAGGGACAGCATCCCACACAGCTTTCAGCCCCAGCCGCTAACGCAGCCTGACCCGCTGCCCCATGCTGTGTGCATGACCAGACCACGCGCCCATGTCTTCGACCCCCTGAACGTTGCGGCCTACCACTGCTGCTCACGCTGCGTTCGCGGCGCCATGCTCTGCGGTACCGACGCCGTCGTCTCCGGTCCGCTGGCAAAGCGGCGGGACTGGATCGAGAGCCGGATCTTCGACCTCTGCGAGAGTTTCGCCGTCGGCCTCCATGCCTGGGCCATCATGGGCAACCACCACCATCTGGTGCTGGTGGTCGACCCTCAACTGCCTCAATCCTGGACCAGCCTGGAGGTGGCTCAGCGATGGTGCCGACTGACGCGTATGCCCGGGTCGATCAAGGATCCGCAGCGGTTCGAGTGCGAAGTGACCAACCTGCTCATGAACACGCAGCGGTTGGAGGACATGCGCCAGCGCCTGGGGTCTCTGAGTTGGTTCATGAGTGCGTTGAATGAAGGCATCGCCCGGCGCGCCAACCTCGAAGACGGCTGCAAGGGTCGGTTCTGGCAAGGCCGCTTCGACTGCCAGAAGCTGCTGGAAGAGACCGCGATGCTCGCAGCCATGGCCTACGCCGACCTGAATCCGATCCGGGCGGGCGTCGCAATGGAGCTTCATGACAGCCGCTACACCGGCATCCATCGACGGCTCGGTCAGCTCGCCAGCAGGGAGGTGGCCGCCGACGCTCCGCTCAAAGCCCTGGCGGGACCAGTGGACAGCCACACGCCCGATCTGTGCATCCGGCAGTACGTCGGTCTGGTGGATTGGACGGGCCGGCAGCAGCGCTCCGGGAAGGCAGCGATCCACGCCGCGGCTCCGCCAGCGCTGGCTCGCATCAACTGCGAGCCGGCCGCGTGGTTGGAGCTCAGCGCCAGCATCCAGACCCGCTTCGCCTCCGCCGTCGGGTCGGAGAAAGCGCTGACTGCCCGCGCGCGCAGTCAGAACCTGTCCTGGCTACGGGGCATCCGCCTGGCACGGGAACTGAAGCCCTCTTCGGAGTGACGGGGCAGGCCAGCGGCCCCGCAACTCCAGGAAACAGCCGAGTTCTGCTCCGGGCAACGGATATGTGAAGCCCCGGTGATCGCCCAGGGCTTCGACCCGATGACGCAATTCAGTCCAGAGCGTCCGCTGCCGCCATCAGCGCCTCCATTGACGCCGCATCAGGATGGCCGTCCGCCACCACACCGATCGAACGCTGGAACTGGCTCAATGCGGCGCGAGTCGCCGGGCCGAAAATGCCATCCGCCGCACCAGCATCAAACCCGAGCTGGTTGAGCTGCTCCTGCAGGCTCCGAACGTCGTCCCGCGCCAGGGCCTGGGCATCGGCCGGCGGCGGTCGCCTCAAGGGTGGTGCGCCGGCAATGCGGTCGGCCAGGTGACCAACGGCCAGGGCAAAGAACTCGGAACGGTTCCAGCGCATGATGACTTCGAAGTTGTCATAGACCAGAAACGCCGGGCCCTGATGGCCTGACGGCACCAGCAGCGATGCTTCGATATCGAGCGCCGGCAGTGCCTGCCCGTCCGCCATCATCACCCCGCGCTCACGCCAGCTGCGCAGGGGATACTTCTGATTGCGGCCGGCCAATTCGTAAGGGAAGCCATCGGGCAGTCGGACCTCCCGCCCCCACCGCAGGCCCGGCTCCCAACCGATGCCGCGCAGGAAATTGCCGGCAGACGCCATGGCATCAGGGATACTGCCCCAGAGATCCCGTCGACCACTGCCGTCGCCGTCCACGGCGTAACGCAGGAAAACGGAGGGCATGAACTGGACGTGGCCCATGGCCCCCGCCCAGGATCCGAGCATGCGCTCAGGCGTAATGTCACCTGCATCAATGATTCGCAGGGCGGCGATCAGTTCACCCGTGAAGTACTCGCTGCGACGCGGATCGCAAGCCAGGGTGGCCAGCGAATCGGGGATGGGCATGTTGCCGAAAAAACTGCCGAAGTTGGTCTCGAGACCCCAGAACGCCACCAGATAGTGTGGCGGCACACCCGTGTCGTCGAGCACCCGCTGCAGCAACACACGGTGCTCTGCGAGCAGAGCCCGGCCACGCGCTACCCGGTCTTCGGTCACGCGCCGACCGAAATAATCTGTAAACGTCTGGGTAAACTCCGGCTGCCGGCGATCGAGCTCGATAACCCGGGGCACATACTGCACGGCGCCGAGCACATTCGTGACCGTCGCCGACGAGATGCCCTCACCCCGGGCGCGCTCCTGCAGGCCCACCACACATTGCCGGAAGTCGTCCTGTTCCGCTTCCTGCGCCTGAGCGAGGGGCAGCACGCTGATTCCCATGACCGCCAGCGCGAGAAGCTGGCGGGATGTGCGGCCGCGGAGACCCATTCGAGATACCACTGACATCTGTCGATTCCCTGTGAGGCTGAGGCGTTCGAGCCAGCATAGCCGGAGCGCGCCTCCAGAAGCAGCCCGCCACCCAATACTGGACATCCAAGAATCCAGAAACTGGACATCCAGAAAACTTAGGAGTTCCCCGGCGCTGATCCGAACACCACAAAACAGCTCCCCAACGCTTCCGACTGCGAATTCGCAGAGGGAAATATTGGACATCCAAGAACTTTTTCGGATGTCCAATATCTCGGAACCAGGCGGCTCCGGGCCGCGGCGATCGAGCGCATTGTCGGAGCGCTACGGAATTTCTTGGATGTCCAATACTTTCTTCCAATACTTTCTTGGATGCCCACTAGTTTTATGGGTGTCCAATACTTTCTTGGATGTCCACTTGTTTTGTGGGTGTCCACTATTGTTGGGGGCGGTCGGCCTTCCGTGGCCGGTGGGTTGCGTGGGGTGGGGTGAAGGGGTGATCAGCGGACCCAGCTTTCCACTTCTTCGGAGCCGTGCTCGGCCTTCCAGGCTTTGAGGACGTTGTGGTTGCCGCCCCGGGTCTGAATCTTCTCGCCGGTGTGGGGATTGATGTAGGTCTTGAGCTTGCGCTTCTTGCGGGTCGAGGTGGGGGCCGCCTTGACGCCCTTCGCAGCCCGGCCCTTGGTGGGCTTCGGCAGGTCGCTCATGGTCTTGCCGTGCTTCTTGAGCAGATTCTCCAAGTCCTGCAGGAAGGCCAGTTCCTTCTGGACCACTTTGCTCTTCTTCATCTGATCAAGCTCCTGCTTGACCTTTTCGTACTCCTCCTGCTTCTTCAGGAGTTGCGCCACTTTGTCCATTTCAAGACCTCAGGAAATAATAAAAGATTCGCTCGAAAGCGGGCGCTATTATTTCAGAGTGTCCGCATTTATTAAACTGGGGATATGACGCCTTCAAATCAGCTTGTCTTACATCCTGCCATCCGCCCCCAACCGCTCCCTGGCCACCGCTTCGATCTTTTCCCTCGTATCCGGATTGGCCGCCATAAAACGCTGAAAATCCACTGTCCGGAGCAGCAACAGATCGGCAAATCCCGAGGCGATGACATCGGCATTGCGTGGCTGATGGGTGATCAGCGCCAGCTCGCCGAAGAAATCACCACTACCAAGCACCACCGGGCCACTGTCCAAATCCACCCGAAGGGCACCATTGGAAATGAAATACATGGCATCACCCTGCTCGCCGCGGGTCACCACCCGCTCGCCGGGCAGCACCAGGCGGGGCTTCAAGAGCGCGGCCAGTTCGTCGATGCGCGCCTCGGGAAGGCCCTGGAACAAAGGCACCTGTGCCACCAGGCGCCGGGGATCGAGGCCGAGGTCGAGCTTCGGCAGACGTTCCTGCTCCCGCTCCTGATCGCGCAGACGCTCGATGAGGTCACCGAGGACTTCGCCTGAAATGAGCCCGTCTGCATACATGCGCCGATAGCTCTGCTCCTCCAGCCTCAGCGCACCCTGCTGCAGCAGCCGGCGCTCGATACGCCGGGCGTAGTCCGGATACTGGCGTTCCAGACTTTCCAGCGCGGCTTCGGTGGCTTCGCGCCGCGCGTGCAGGCGCCGCTCCAACGCCTCCCCCGCCTCGGCTCCGACCAGTTCGCGCACCTTGGACAAACCATCCGCCGCCACCTCCGCCAGGGCCAGCCGGGCCCCGGAGAGCCGCGCAAAGCGGTCGGCCACCGCCCGCGCCAGGGGTGCTGTCATGCCGAAACGCCGTTGCAGGGCCATGGCAATGTGGAAATCCCGGCCGAATTCGAGACTGCGGGCCGCCGTGCGGCCGTAGGCCTTGGGGCCACCCATGCGCAAAGCGTCGGTGAGATCGTCGAGCTGTTCACCGAGGATGCGATAGGTGGCCGACGGCATGAAACCGTCTTCGAACTGATGGTCGTAGGCCGCACGCTCCCGCGCCGCAAGGTTGGCGAGACCAATGTGTTCCCAGTCCCGCAGCGACAGTTCCCGCAGGGACTCCAGTGCAGTCTGGGCAGCATCACTGCGGCTGCGGTAGGCACCGGCAATGGCCGCCGTGGTTTCCGGCGACGCCTCTTGCCGCGCCGCGACGCGTTCGATGTTGTCGCCGATGCGCCCCAACGCCAGCGCCAGGGCGCGATCCCGCACCGCCACATCGGAGGCCGAAAGCTGATCCAGCCGGAACAGTTTGATGACGAAACCGATGGTTGGGGCGTTGACGAACAGGGTGAACAGCACGAAGCCGGTGACCAGGATGCCGACGAACTGCCGGATCTCCTCGCTGTACTGGGGACTCTCGATGACCACCAGCGCCAGCGCCAGAGCCACGGCGCCACGCAGCCCGCCCCAGAACATCACCGTTCGGAAGCCGACGCTCACCTGCTGCACCAGATGCCAGCGCGACAGCAGCGGCAGCAGCCCGAACAGGATCAGCGCCCGCGCCGCAAAGGCACTGAGGATGAGCACCAGCAGCCACAGAGCCTGCTGGCTGCCGAAGCCCATCATGATCGCCGGCACCGCCAGCCCCACCAGAATGAAGATGATGGAGTTGGCCCAGAAACCGATCTGCTCCCAGAGGTCGTGCAGGCCATGCCAGTCATGGGGCGCGATGACGGTCCGCCCGCGGGAACCCATGACCAGCGCCGCCACCACCACGGCCATGACGCCGGAGGTGTGGAGATAGTGTTCGGCGACGATAAAGGACAGATAGGCGAGGCAGATGGTGAGCGTGCGCTCCACCATGGGCATGTTCTCGAGCTTGGAAATGATCCAGACGAACAGTCGCCCGAGCACCCAACCCACCAAAGCGCCACCGAGAAAAACCGTCAGAAAACCGGTCACGCCTTCGAGCAATCCGGGCTCGGCACCACCAGCCAGCATGCCCGCGAGAATGGTGAACAGCAGGATGGCCGTCGCGTCGTTGAACAGGCTCTCCCCTTCCACCAGGATCGACAGCCGCTTCGGCGCACCCACCTCCTTGAAGATGGCCACCACGGCCACCGGGTCGGTGGCGCTGACGATGACGCCGAGCATGAGGCAGGCGATGAGGGTGAAGCCTGAAATGCTCCAGATGGACACGCCGATGATGACGGTGGAAATCAGCAGGCCCACCACCGCCATGAACAGAATGGCGCCGAGATCGTCCAGCAGGCGGCGGACGTCCAGGACCATGGCGGCTTCGAAAACCAGCGCCGGCAGGAAGATGAAGAACACCGCCTCGGCCGTGATCTCGATGCCGCGCAGGGCCGCAAAGAAGTCGCCGATGACCGGCAGTTCAGCGCTGACGGTGAGGGCATCGAGCAGCCCGATGAGGACGCCCACTGCTGCCAACAGGACCGTATAGGGGAATTCCAGGCGCCGCGCCGCAGGCAGCATGAGCACGGCCAGCATCAGCAGGCCGGTCAGCCCGAGCACAGTGCTCCAGAGAACGGGTTCCCCAGCCATCCCCTCTCCCCGTGGCGGCTGTCGGACGCGTGACCCGATTCTATGCCGTCGCCGCCGTCACTGCGATGACCAGGATTCCGACCAGACCTCTGACTGCCGGCTCATGGAACAGCCGGTATCGCGGTGCATGGCGACAGCTGCTGGCGGGTCGCTCGGGCGAAGGTCGCGAACGCGCCGCGGGCGCGATCGCCCGCAGTGCGGGCTCCCACCATGGGCATGACGGCCGCCGGCAGGTCGCCCGCACTCGGGGGCATGGCCAGTGGCAACCTACGGCAGCTCCGCCAGAAATGCCGCCAGTCCACGCGTGTAGACGTCCCCGGAGAGCAGAAAGCCGCGATTGTGATCACCGCGCAGCTCCAGCAGCTCTGACCTGGCTGCGGCAGCCAGCACCTGCCCATGGCGGAACGGCACGATGTCGTCGTCGGGACTGTGCACCACCAGCACCGGGGTTCGGCGGCCCTGCTCGCGCTGCCCGGCGGCCTCCTCCAGGCAGCCCAGCGCGTCGTACTGCAGGCGCGCCAGCAAGCGCACGGGCAGCCAGGGGTAAAGCTCTGCGGCCAGTTCGGGAACCGAGATGAAGGTGGATTCGAGGATCAGCCCAGCCAGCGGCTCCCGTGCCGCCAGACAGGCGGCCACCGCACCGCCTAACGAGCGGCCAAAGGCGACCACCTCCGCCGGCGGCACGCCGCGCTCCGCTTCGAGATAGCGCAGGGCGGCCAGGGCATCGGCATGCAGGCCCGGCTCCGAGGGCCGGCCCTCACTCTGGCCGTAGCCCCGGTAGTCGAAGATGAAGACGTTCAGGCCGAGCCGGTGGAAGATCCGCAGCGACTCCAGGCGGTGGGAGATGTTGCCGGCATTGCCGTGCATGAACAGCAGCGTCCGCCCGGCTTCGGGCACCGGCACAAACCAGCCATGCAGACGGATACCGTCCTCCGCGGCGAAATGCACATCCTCGTAGTCAAGGCCGATACGCTCCGGCGTGGCCACCAGCGCCCGACCCGGCACATGCGGCAGGTGCAGCAGCGAGGACTGGCCGAAGAACATCAGGGCCACCACCACCGCATAGCCTGCAGCCAACAGCCCCAGCACCCGCAGCACCCTCACCGGCCCGGCAGGTTTCGCATCGGCCGTTCCAGCCACCGCAGCATCACGACTCCGCTCCCGAAATCAGCGTCCGCCCGAGACGACGTTGGAATACCAGACCACCGCCATAGCGGTCCACCCGCGCCGCCTCCAGCAGCCAGGTGAACACGCCCTCTGCTCGCTCGGCTTCGACCAGGACGGAAAACACGTTGCGGCGCTCCGGAATCAGCGGGGCCCGCCCCCTTCTGCGGGTGCTGCGCCCGACGCCGCGGGCGCTGTGGCGGAACATGGCCTCCAGGGCAAAGTCCCGCTGCAGCGCGGCGGCCAGTGCCACGGTGTCCACGTCCTCCGGCACGATGGCCGTGATGAGACGCAGTTCGCCGCTGCTCACGGCTGATCCTCTGCATCCGGAGCAACGTGACCATAGGCCGCCAGCCGTTCAACCGGCGTCGTGAACAGCAGGCCCCGACCAGGCCGATCGAGGCCTTCCGCGGCGGCCATGGCCGTGAACACCACCGATTCCAGATCCCGCGGGACCAGGACGTAGACGAGTTCCCGCTCCACATCCAATGCCAACCCCAGCACGCCGAGCCGCTCCCGAAAGCCCACGCCGCTGCCATAACAGACGGTTCCGCCATGCGCCCCAGCGCCCACGGCAGCCTCGACCACGCCGTCGCCGAGTCCCCGCTGCACCACCGCGGTGATGAGCACCACGTCATCCCGATACATCAAGCCGTGGGTCGTCATGTTGCTGCCTCCCTTCGTGTCTCCAACAGGCGCCCTCTGGCCTGCCAGCGCGCCCAAAGTCCGGTGGTCAGCACGCTGACGATAGGCCCGAGGGACGCCAGTGCCAGGATGCCGAAACCCTGCAGGGCACCCGTGGCACCGCCCAACCCAAGCCCCATGGCGATCACCAGCGGCACGGTGATGGGTCCGGTGGTGACGCCGGCGGAGTCCCAGGCCACGTTCACGAATTCCTCCCGCGACAGCCAGGTCAGTACCAGCGCCAGACCATACCCCGGCAAGAGCAGCCAGGGCAGCGGCACGTGCCACAGCAGTTTCACGATTCCCAGCGCGACGCCCGCAGCCACACCGATGGAGACCGCCATGCGCAGGGTGCGGTTGCGGAACGCACCATCGGTGAGTTCCTCGACGGTGGTGCCGAGGGCGTTAAGGGCCGGTTCCGCCATGGTGGCTCCAAGACCAAGTACGGCGCCGAAGGCCAGCACCAGCACGATCCCCGGCAGGACATCGTAGAGCGGTGAGGCATCGACTTCGGGAACTGCGACGAAGGCCGTCGGCAGCAGCCGGCCCACCTGCTCGCCGAGCGCCGCCAGCCCCGCCACCACGCCGATTTTGAACAGCGCCATACCAATGATGCAGAGCACGATGCCATAGGCGATCTCGGCCGGCCGCGGCAGCCGGCTGCGCAGCATGCCCACCAGCACCAGCAGCAGGAACAGCACCAGCGGCACCACCGCCTGCAGGGCAGCCAGCACCTCCCCGAAGACATCACTCAGCCAACCCGACTCCGGAGCCGATTCGCTCTGCTGCTCGATCATCGCCGCCGCTGCAAGAATGTCCGCCGGGTCAAGCATCAGCACCGCGGCCAGCCCCAACAGCAGCACGGCCAGCACCGGGAACAGCGAGGCCAGGGTGACGACCCCGAAACCCGCCAAGGGATTGTCGCCGGTGCCGACGGCACTGGCCACGCCCACGCCCAGCGCCAGCACGATGGGGACGGTCACCGGACCGGTGGTGACGGCTCCGGAATCCCAGGCCAGACCCAGAATCTGCTGCAGGTCTGGATGCAGTCCGTAAATCCCGGTCAGGATCAGGGTGGGCAGCAACGCCACGTGCAGGAGGGGCTTGAGACTCCAGCCCCGCAGCAGGCGCAGGGTTCCGAGCAGCGCCGCCAGACCCACACCGCTGCCTACCGCCAGAACCAGCGGCAGTCGCCACAGCTCCAGCAGGGCGTACAGGTAAGGCGTCTCCTCGACGTCGATCAAGGCGGCAGCAGCCCGCAGAGCGGCAATGGCGGGCTCCGCAAAGGTGACGCCGATGCCGAGCAGCAGCGTCACGCCCAGGACCCGGGACAGCGTACTGCGGGCCGGCAGTTCCCGGCCCAGGGTCTCACCCAGGGGCATGAGCCCGAGCCTGAGCCCCTCCATGAACAGCATCAGGCCCACCACCACGGCCACCAGACCCAGCAGGATCCAGGGCAGACCGGTGACGTCCTGACGCAGCACCAGCCACTGGAAGACCAGCAGCCAAGACGCCAGCGGCACCACCAGCCGCAGCTGTTCGGCCAGCAATCGGCTCACGTGCTGCGCCACGAGGGCAAGCAGTTCGCGGCGATCCAGTTGCGCCGTGGCCGCCAGCAGCAGGATGTTCGGCGCCTCCGACGTCGGCCGGGGATGAGGTTCGGACATCAGTGATTCCGTCAAGGCAACAGCTTCATTCAGCCCTGTGCGCAGTCCGGCAGCAAGGACTCAGGTCAAGTCCCAGCCGTTTCTCTCCCGATGCGACCCCGGACCGGGAGACCGCGGTTCAGGGTTCCCCTGAGGCTTGACCGGGGTTTCCCATGACAGCCGACTCACAACCCCATTGCTAGCCTGTTCAGGTACCCGGATCCATGGGTCCTGCATGACCAAAATCTGGAGTCCATACGACGTGGAGAAGTCCCCCCTGGACAGGGTTCTGCTCGATCAGGCGCCGGCGCTGGCCGCGGGTATCGAGCCCGCATTGACCGAGCCTGAGCGGCCCGAGCGCGTCTTCGGCGACGCCCTCGATGCGACGCCGCCCGGAGCCGATCCGAACCGGACCTGCGTGGTGCACTTTCAGCGCGGCATTCTCGAGCAGCTGAGCCCAGCGGCCGTGATGGAGCTGGAGTTGCCGCTGCTGGGGGGCCGCTACCGGCTTCTGATCAATGAGGTGATGGGCAGCATTGCCCAGGGACGGGTGTTGCGTGGGCGCCTGCTGGAGGATGGACGCTGCCGCGCGAGCACCATCACGCTGGGCGAGGACCGGGCCTACGGCACCCTGGTGGCTCCCAGGGGGATCCTGGAGTTCGAGGCCAAAGGCAGCGTGGCGTGGCTGTTCGTGACGCCCCATCGCCCCGCGCCGCCGCGCCGGCGGGCCTGGCTGCTGCCGAAGCACGGCAGCAGCCAGGTGGGCTGAATCACCTCAGTCCTCGTCCCGAAGACGGATCCGCCCCTGATTGCGATCCACGGTGGCGAGTCCGATGCCCGAGACGTTTGCCAGCTCCTCGGCGGTCATGAACCCGCCGTTGGACTCCCGGTAACGGACGATGGCCTCGGCCCGCGCCAGACCGACCCCATGGAGCACTTCGGCAAGGGTCTGGGCATCGGCCTGATTGATGTTGACGGTGGGTTCCGGTGCCATGTCGTTCGCGACGGCGAGGCCGCCTAAGGTGAGCAACAGGGCCAGACCCAGGGTGGAACAAACGTGTCGTACCTGCATGACGGCTTCCTCATGAAAGTGCACTCGGGTGCACGCAATTGAGAAGGTTCCTGCGAACCTGCACCCCGATCACCGGAATGCAGCCATTACCCTAGCGTCACCGCCACCGCAGGCAGGACGGCGAACGCCCCGGATTGCTGTGCGCAGAAAGCACCAGCAACTGTGGGAATTCGTCGGCTTTCAGTCGCTGAAAATGCCGTCTCGGGGTGCCGTCGTACCCCAGGCCTTGCAGCCCGGACACTGCCAGTGCAGCACCGGCCCGCTGAAGCCACAGGCTTCGCAGACGTAGCGGTCCACTGCATCGATGAGGCGTGCGCTGTAGGCTTCGAGTTCTTTCAGCGCAGCGGCCGCCGGTTCGTCGAACAGCGGCAGATGGTGGCTCAGCAGCACCTGCAGCCCGCGCAGGGTGGGACGGCGGCTTAAGGTGGCAATCAGCAACCGACGCGCCCGCTCAGGATCGCCGGCGCGGACATGATGCTGCGCCAGCTCCGACGCCAGCTGCGCCGAGGCGTGCTGTTCGAGGCTCGTTTCGAGGAAGCGCAGCAGATCGCGATCACTGCCGAGTTCCCGGTGGGCCGTCATCAGCTGCGGCAGCACCTCGGGCAGAAAGCGCGGATCCTGCTCCCGCACCCGCTGCAGCGCCCCGATGGCCTCCCGGTAGTGCCCCGCTTCCAGTTCCAGCCGCCCAACGAGCAGACTCGCGCGCACACAAAGAGGATCCCGCTCGAGGGCTTCGGTCAGGTGACGGCGGGCGCCGGTGAGATCACCGGCCTGCCAGGCATCGTCGGCCAGCTCGCAGAGATAGTGGGCGAGGGTCCGGGTGACGGCGTCGCCGTGCTCCGCGGCAAGCTGCCGGGCCACGTCGGCGGCGGCATGCCAGTCGCGCTCCCGCTGATGGACTTCGAGCATCTGCTCGAGGGCGGGGCGCCGCATGGGTTCCTGCTTGATGAGCTGCCGCAGCAGGCTCTCGGCACGGTTGAGCAGCCCGGCCGCCAGGTAATCCCGAGCCAGTTCCAGCTCCACCCGGCCACGGCCCTCGACACCGAGGCGCGGTCCGGCCAGCAGACCCTGATGCAGGCGGATGGCGCGATCGATCTCACCCCGCCGGCGCAGCAGCGTGCCGAGGGCCAGGTGGGCGTCGAGGGTGGCATCGTTGACTTCGAGGCCCGCCGCCAGCGCATCGAGATCGGTGTCGGGCGCTTCATTGAGCAGATAGTTGAGGCCGCGCACGGGATTGCGGGTTTGCCGGCTTGCGGCCCGGCCCCGCAGCAGGCCCCGCCCCAGGAGGAGGAGCAGGATCAGGCCCAGAGCCACCAGCGCCCAACCCGAGGTCAGGTTATCGAGGAGTGGACTCATGGCAGTCAATCACCCGCAGACTGTCGTCTTGCCTCGAGCTCGCGCCGGGTGGATTCCAGATCACGCTCGGCAAGCCGGCGTCCGCGACGCTGCCGCAGGGTACCGATTCCGGTGAGGGCAATGCCAAGCAGAAAGCCGATGATGGTGGCCACACAGACCCAGACGAAGACCGGCAGGGCAGGAGAAGTCCAGTCGAGGAAAATCAGGGACACGGCGTCGCTGTTGTCGATGCCCACCAGCACCCCGATGACCAGCACCAGCAGGGCGATCAGCAGAAAGGTGAGGGAACGCAGGGCTGCCATGGCTCAGTGCTTGGGCGTTGCGGTGCGTCCGGGCGTCATCCCTGACCTTCGAGCCGGCTTTCCGCCGGGTCGCCATCGGCGGCGCCATCGGCAGCGCCCTGGCCAGGGCCGTCACTGGCCAGCTGCAGGCTGAGGTTGACCCGCTCCCGCAGTTCCTTGCCTGGCTTGAAATGGGGGACGTACTTGCCGGCGAGACCGACGGACTCTCCGGTCTTGGGGTTGCGACCAAGACGGGGCTCGCGGTAATGAAGGGAAAAGCTGCCGAAACCGCGGATCTCGATGCGGTCACCCGTCGCCAGGGTCTGCGCCATCTGCTCGACCATGGATTTCACCGCCAGCTCCACATCCTTGGAAGACAGCTGGGATTGGCGCTCGGCTATGCGCTCGATCAATTCCGATTTAGTCATGCGCCCGCCACCATCCCAAGTTGGGTGCACCCTGGAGCACGGTCTTGCCGAAGGCCCCGGAATTCTTGTCACGAAAACTCAAGCTAGCACAGCCAGTTGTGTGCAACAACAGAATGCTATCGAGAATCTGAACGCAACTCACTGATTTCCGAGGCCATCCTCTAGCGGCCAGCCGGACCCGGGCACGTCCTCTGCACCCGGACCCGAGCGACTGTCCTGGCCTGCCGATCAGCCCTTCTGCTGATCCATCTCCTTGCGGATGAGATCACCAATGGTGGTCGGGCCGGCAGAGGGAGCCTCTTCCTTCTCGCGGTGGTCGCGCACGGCCTGCCGCTCGTCCTCGAAGTCCTTGGCCTTCACGGACAGGCTGATGACCCGGTTCTTGCGGTCCACGGAGATGATCTTGACCTCGATCTCCTCACCCACCTTGAGCACGTTGCGGGCATCTTCCACCCGGTCCACGGCGATCTCGGAGGCCTTGAGAATGCCTTCCACCTCTGGAGCGAGCTGGATGCGGGCTTCCTTGGCGTCCACTTCGACGATGCTGCCGGTGACGATGCTGCCACGGTCGTTGATGGTGGTGTAGTCGGAGAACGGATCCTCCTCGAGCTGCTTGATACCCAGCGAGATGCGCTCGCGCTCGGGATCGATGGAGAGCACCACGGTGGCCACTTCCTGACCCTTCTGGAAGTTGCGCACGGCGGACTCGCCGGGCTCGTTCCAGGAGATGTCGGAGAGGTGCACCAGACCGTCGATGCCGCCGTCGAGCCCGATGAAGATGCCGAAGTCGGTGATGGACTTGATGGTGCCGGAGATGCGGTCGCCCTTGGCGAAGCTGCCGGCGAACACGTCCCAGGGATTTTTCTGGGTCTGCTTGATACCCAGCGAGATCCGCCGCCGCTCCTCGTCGATGTCGAGGATCATGACGTCGATCTCGTCGCCGACGTTGACCACCTTGGAGGGGTGGATGTTCTTGTTGGTCCAATCCATCTCGGAGACGTGCACCAGACCTTCCACGCCCTCTTCGATCTCGACGAAGCAGCCGTAGTCGGTGAGGTTGGTGACGCGGCCCTTGACGATGGCGTTCTCCGGGTAGCGACCCTTGATGCTGACCCAGGGATCCTCACCGAGCTGCTTGAGGCCGAGGGAGACACGCTGACGCTCGCGGTCGAACTTGAGTACGCGGACGCGGATCTCGTCGCCCACACCAACGATCTCGCTGGGGTGCTTGATGCGACGCCAGGCCATATCGGTGATGTGCAGCAGGCCGTCGACGCCACCGAGGTCCACGAAGGCGCCGTAGTCGGTGAGGTTCTTGACCACGCCGTCGAGGTCCATGGCTTCCTGCAGCGATTCGAGCAGGGCATCGCGCTCGGCGGAATTCTCCTCCTCGAGCACGGCGCGGCGGGACACCACCACGTTGTTGCGGCGCTGATCGAGCTTGATGACCTTGAATTCGAGTTCCTTGCCTTCGAGGTGGGCGACGTCGCGCACCGGGCGCATGTCCACCAGCGAGCCGGGAAGGAAGGCGCGGATACCGTCGACATCGACGGTGAAGCCACCCTTGACCTTGCCCTGCAGGAAGCCTGGGATCTTCTTCTGCTGCTCGAAGGCCTCTTCGAGGACCATCCAGACTTCCGCGCGGCGCGCCTTCTCACGGGACAGGCGGGTCTCGCCGAAACCGTCGTCGACGGCCTCCATGGCGACCTTCACCTGATCGCCGATGGCGAGGTCGAAGTTGCCTTTTTCGTCGAGGAATTGGGCCTTGGGGATGACGCCTTCAGACTTCAGGCCGGCGTGGACGGTGACCCAATCGTCATCGATGTCGACCACGGTGCCGGTGACGATGGCGCCAGGGGCCATCTCGACGGTCTTCAGACTTTCTTCGAACAGTTCCGCGAAGGTTTCGCTCATGTGGAATGGTTTCCGGTGTTGCCTCGCGTCCCAGCCGACACGGGTTGATTAAATGACCCTTCGTCATCGCGCTGCTGGCTCCAGCAATCACGAAGGGGCTTGATCAGTCCTTCACGAGCCCGCGGGCGCGTGCTGCTGCCAGCACTTCTGCCAGTACGCCATCGGCGTCGACACGAGTGCTGTCGAGGGTGAGGGCGTCTTCGGCAGGCACGAGCGGCGCCACGGCGCGCTGAGCGTCCCGGGCATCCCGGGCCGCTATGCTTGCGAAAAGGTCGCGGAGATTAGCATCCAACCCCTTATCTTTCAACTGCTTATATCGTCGCTGGGCGCGCTCTTCAGGGCTGGCCGTCAGGAAGATCTTGAGCTCGGCATCCGGGAAGATCACGGTGCCCATGTCGCGGCCGTCGGCAATCAGTCCGGGAGCCGCCCGAAAGGCCCGCTGCCGGTCCACCAGAGCATCGCGAACCGCCGGAATCGCCGCCACTTCCGAGGCGCCCTGGCCAGTCTCGTCGCTGCGCAGGGCCTCGCCCACGAGACGGCCGTCGAGGATGACCTGGGGCTGATCAGAGTCCGGCGCCAGGCTGAAGGCCACGTCGAGGTGGCGGGCCACGTCTTCCAGGGCAGCCGCATCGTCCAGCGCCACGCCTCGGTCCCAGGCGGCCAGGGCCACCAGCCGGTAGAGCGCGCCGGAGTCCAGCAGATGCCAGCCGAGGTGGCGGGCCAGCGCGACGCAGAGGGTGCCCTTGCCGGCGCCTCCTGGACCGTCGACGGTGATGACGGGGGCTTCAGTCACGATCCAGATCTCCCGGACGGCGCACTGCTGTGGGAAGGCTCCCTGCGCTGCGCTGTTGCGCACCATCCCTGGTGCGCACCCTTCGGACGCACTGAGTGCGACGCGATTCGCTCCCGGCGAATCGCTGTTGCGCACCATCCCTGGTGCGCACCCTTCGGACGCACTGAGTGCGACGCGATTCGCTCCCGGCGAATCGCTCCGGGAAACCTCCCACAATGGGGCCCACAGAGCGCAGGCTCATTCATGATCGTTGCCATGCCGTGTTTGGACATGGGCATCCCGCAGCGCCTTGGCGCGGGCGAAGATGGTGCGCAGGCCGTCGCGGTCGCCGGCTTCGAGCAGGCCTCGCAGTTCGGCCAGTTCGGCGTCGAGGCGGTCGAGCACCTGCCCTACTGCGGCGGCGTTCGCCGTGAAGATGTCGCTCCACATCACCGGATCGGAGGAGGCAATGCGGGTGAAGTCGCGAAAGCCGCCGGCGGCGAAGCGGAACACGGCTTCGTGCTCCGGCACCCGCCCAAGGGTATCCACCAGCGCGAAGGCCAGCAGGTGGGGCAGATGACTGGTCATGGCCAGCACCCGGTCGTGATCGTCCACGGCCATGTCCACCACTTCGGCACCGAGTCCCTGCCAGAGCTCCGCCACCCGCTGTCGGGCCGCCGGGGCGGTCTCGGCCACGGGGGTCAGAATCACCCGGTGATCTCGGAACAGATCCGCCCGGGCCGCGCCCACTCCGCTGCGCTCGGAACCGGCGATGGGGTGGCCGGGAACCAGATTGGCAGGCAGACGTCCACAGATCGCAAGCGCGGCATCGAGCACCGGCTGCTTGACGCTGGCCACGTCGCTGACCACGGCCCCGCCGGCCAGCAGGCCCCGCTCCCCATCCCACAGCGTTTCCAGGATGGACGCCACGGACAGCGTAGGCACCGCAATCAGCACCAGATCGTCGGGGCCGAGATCGTGCGGCCAGCCGGCCCCATCGAGGAGGCCCGCCCGGCGGGCTTCATCAAGGACGGCAGGATCGGCATCGACCCCGATGAGGGTCCCCGCCATGCCCGTCTCGCGCACGCCGGCGGCGATGGAACCACCGATGAGGCCGAAGCCGCAGATCACCAGACGGCCGGATCCGGGCAACCCCATCAGGACTTGGCCCCGGAACCCGTTCGGGCTGCCAGCACCCGATCCAGCGCTGCGATGAAACGGGCATTCTCCGCTTCCAGCCCCACGGTCACCCGCAGGTGCTCAGGCAAACCATAGCCGCCGATGGGCCGGACGATGACACCCTCCCGCAGCAGCGCCTCGTAGATGCCGTTGCCGTCGCCGACGCGAACGGTGACAAAATTGCCGGCCGACGGAATCCAGGGCAGCTGCCGGGCATCGAAGGCTGCGGTGAGTTCGGCCATGCCCGCATCATTGAGGCGGCGGCTCTCGCGCATGTAGTCGTCATCGCCCAGCGCCGCCACCGCGGCCGCCTGGGCCAGGGCGTTGGCATTGAAGGGCTGGCGCAGGCGATTGAGCAGATCGGCAATGGTCTTCGATGACACCGCATAGCCCATGCGCAGGGCGGCGAGGCCGTGAATCTTCGAGAAGGTCCGGGTCACCACCAGATTGGGATGATCCGCCAGCAGACGGATGCCGTCGGGGTGATCGGCTGCGTCCACGTACTCGAAGTAGGCTTCGTCGAGCACCACCACCACGTCGTCGGGGACGCTGGCCAGGAGCTTTTTCACCTCGGCTTCGGTGACCCGAGTACCGGTGGGATTGTTGGGGTTGGCCACGAACAGGATGCGGGTGCGATCGTCCACCGCCGCCGCCATGGCTTCGAGATCGTGCCCGTAGTGCTTGGAAGGTACCCGGACGATTTCACCACCGGAGGAGGTGATGGCCAACGGATAAACCACGAAGGAATGGGCATCCACCACGCCGCGATCGCCGGGACCCACGAACACCCGGCCGAGCAGTTCGAGGACGTCGTTGCTGCCGTTGCCTAAGGTGATCATGGCGGCATCGACGCCCAACCGTTCTGCCAGGGCGCGCTTGAGCTCGAAACCATTGCCGTCCGGATAGCGGTTCAGCGCCCTGCCCGACCGCGCCAGGGCCTCGTGCACCGCCGGCCCCGGACCGCGGGGATTTTCGTTGCTGGCCAACTTCACGGCCTCGCGTATGCCGAGTTCGCGCTCGAGCTCCTCCACCGGCTTGCCGGGCTGGTAGGGCTGCAGCGCGCGGATGGCCGGGCGGGCGCGTTCGAGAATGCGGTTGGTCATGGGCGCTTCACTCATATCGATGGGCCCGTGCCGTGGGAACGACTTCAGCCGCGAATGCTAAGCCGGCGGGGAACCGCGCCACTGCGGCTTCGCGGACAAGTCCGCTCCCACAGTCGCAGTTCCTGTATTGCCCCCGCGATATCACAGCACCGCCCGCGGATAGGAGCCCAGCGATTTCACCTCGATGGTGATGGCGCGCAGTTCGTCGATGACCTGGGCAACGCCGGGGTCGTCCTGATGGCCTTCGCAGTCGATGAAGAACACGTAGGACCAGTTGCCGGCGCGGGAGGGCCGGGTCTCCAGCCGGGTCAGGCTGATGCCGTGGCGGTGAAAGGGCTCGAGCAGCTGGTACAGCGCGCCGGGCTCGTTGCGGGTGGACACCAGCAGCGTGGTCTTGTCGCGGCCGCTGGGCAGCACACGCTGGCGGCCGAGGACCAGAAACCGGGTGGTGTTGTCCGGCTGGTCCTCAATGTTGTCGGCAAGGCGGAGGAGACCGTAGCGCTCGGCCGCCATTTCGCCGGCTATGGCGGCGGCGCTGGTCTCCCGCCGCACCATGGCTGCTGCTTCCGCGTTGCTGGCCACGGGGATGCGTTCGAGCTTCGGCCAGTGGGCGTCCAGCCAGTAGCGACACTGGGCCAGAGATTGCTGATGGGAGAACACGCGGGTGAGGGCTTCAGGCGCCACGCCCGGGGGCGCCAGCAGGTGGTGATGGATGCGCAGCTCCACCTCGCCGGCGATCTGCAACGGTGACGGCATGAAGCTGTCCAGGGTGTGGTTCACCACGCCTTCGGTGGAGTTCTCCACGGGGACCACGCCGTAGTGGGCGCTGCCGGATTCCACTTCACGGAAGACTTCAGCGATGGAGGCCATGGGCCGGGTGCGGGCGAAGTGGCCGAAATGCTTGATGGCGGCGGCCTCGGTGAACGTCCCCTCTGGCCCCAGATAGGCCACGGTGAGGGGCTGCTCCAAGGCGAGGCAGCAGGACATGATCTCCCGGAACAGCCGCGCCATTTCCTCGTCGCCCATGGGACCGGTGTTGCGGGCCTTGACCCGAGACAGCACCTGGGCCTCGCGCTCGGGGCGATAAAAGACGGGTTCGGCCGTGGGATCCGCCTCCAGCTTCACCCGCGCCACTTCCTGCGCGGCTTCGGCGCGGGCATTGAGCAGGCGCTGCAGTTCGAGGTCGATGCCGTCGATGCGCTCGCGTAGGGCGGCGAGGGCAGCTTCAGTGTCCTTGGGGTCCTGCGCGGTCATGACTCGTCATCCATTGGGCGGCACTGGAGCTGCGCCGGCCATCGGCGCGGGGCAGGCCGTGGGCTGGCTTCAACCGTGTTCGCGTTCGAAATCTCCCATGAACGCCACCAGGGCGTCGACCGCCTCCTGGCTCACGGCATTGTAGAGACTGGCGCGCATGCCGCCGACGCTGCGATGGCCGCCGAGGTTGGTCAGGCCCCGCTCCTCGGCCGCCGCCAGGAAGGCCTTGTCCAGGGCCGGGTCGGCCAGCAGGAAGGGCACGTTCATCTGGGAGCGATTGGCCAGGGTCACCGGCGATGAGTAGAAGTTGCTGGCGTCGATGGCGCTGTAAAGAGTCTCGGCCTTGCGCCGGTTGATCTCGGCCATGGCCGCCAGACCGCCCTGCTCTTCCAGCCAGGCGAAGACCAGCCCTGCCAGATACCAGCCGTAGGTGGGCGGCGTGTTGTACATGGACTCCGCTTCTGCAGCCACCTGCCAGTCGAGCATGACCGGGGTGATGTCCCGGGCGCGACCGAGGAGGTCCTTGCGGACGATGACCAGGGTCAGGCCGGCCGGGCCGATGTTCTTCTGGGCGCCGGCGTAGATGACGCCGAAGCGGGAAACGTCCAGGGGTTCGGAGAGAATGCTGGAGCTGTAGTCCGCTACCAGGGGCATGTCCCCCACGTCCGGAATGAAGTCGTAGGCGACCCCGCCGATGGTCTCATTGGGCGTGATGTGCAGATAGGCCGCGGCTTCCGGCAGATTCCAGTCCGCCTGGGGCGGTACGTGGCTGAAGTTGCTGGATTCGCTGCTGGCCACCACCTTAACGTCGGCATAGCGCTTGGCCTCGGCAATGGCCTTCGTCGACCAGGCACCGGTGTTGACGTAGGCGACGGTGTCGCCGGCAGCGCTGAGGTTGAGCGGCACGGCGGCGAACTGAGCACTGGCCCCGCCCTGAACGAATAGCACGGCATAGTCGTCGGGCACGGCCAACAACTTGCGCAGGTCCGCTTCGGCGCGGGCGGCGATGTCGATGAAGGCCTTGCTGCGATGGCTCATCTCCATCACCGACATGCCGGTGCCGGCATAGTCGAGCAGCTCGCTGCGGGCGCGTTCGAGAACGGCTTCGGGCAGCGCCGCGGGGCCAGCGGAGAAGTTGTAGACGCGCGTCATGCCAGTTTCAGCTCCAAAGTTCGCAGTGATCAATCACTCGTGGGAGCGGCTGCAGCTGCCAACCTTCGCAGATGGCCGATCCCGCACAAGCCCGCTCCCACGGTCTTGGAACCCCTTAATTAGTGGACATCCAGAAACTTTCGTGGGTGTCCAATACTTCTGTCTTGGAACCCCTAAATTTGTGGACATCCAGAAACTTTCTTGGATGTCCAATACTTCTGTGGATGTCCCCTAGTTTTCCCTAGTTTTGTGGGTGTCCAATACTTTTGTGGGTGTCCAGTAGTTGTGGCGCTCTTGCTGTGGGAGCGGCTGCAGCCGCGACCGTTCGCGGATGGCCGATCCCGGACGAAGCCGCGCCCACGGGTTCATTCGGCGTCGTTGTCCCCTTCAGCTTCCGGTTCCGCGCCGGCGGCGATCTCGGCGTCTTCGGCGTCGCTTTCGGCGATGCGTTCGAGGCCCACGAGGTGCTCGCCGTCGCGCAGGTTGATCAGGCGCACGCCCTGGGTGGCGCGGGACAGCAGTGGGACTTCGTCCACCCGGGTGCGGACCAGGGTGCCCTGGTTGGAGATGAGCATGATCTCTTCACCGGGGGCCACCTGGGCGGCACCCACCACGGCGCCGTTGCGGGTGGAGGTACGCATGGCGATGACACCCTGGCCGCCGCGGCCGCGCAGCGGGAACTCGTCCACCGCAGTGCGTTTGCCATAGCCGTGTTCGCTGGCGGTGAGGATCTCGCCGTCGGCGTCGGGAATGATGCAGGCGATGACCCGGTCGGCGCCGAGCAGGCGGATGCCGCGCACGCCGCGGGCGGTCCGGCCCATGGCGCGGACGTCGGATTCCTTGAAACGCACCCCCCGGCCGGAGCCGGCAAAGAGCATGACGTCCTGGTGGCCGTCGGTGAACGCGGCGCGCACGAGATGGTTGCCTTCTTCGAGATCGATGGCGATGAGACCCACCGAGCGCGGCCGGGAGAACTGATCGATGGGCGTCTTCTTCACGGTGCCGTTGGCGGTGGCCATGAAGATGAAGCCGTCGTCGGTGTTCTCCTGCACCGGCAGCAGCGTGGTGATGCGCTCGCCTTCGTTCAGGGGCAGCAGATTGACCATGGGCCGACCGCGGGAGGTCCGGCTGCCCTG
>JAFIFJ010000078.1 GCA_020832085.1 Gammaproteobacteria bacterium
CGACGGCTACTACTGGATCACCGGCCGGGTGGACGACGTCATCAACGTCTCCGGCCACCGCATCGGCACCGCCGAAGTGGAAAGCGCACTGGTGCTGCATCCCCAGGTCGCGGAAGCCGCCGTGGTGGGCTTCCCCCACGACCTCAAGGGGCAGGGCATCTACTGCTATGTGACGCTGATGGCCGGCAGTAATCAGGACGAGGCGGAACTCGACAAGCTGCAGCAGGAACTGCTGCAACTGGTACGCCAGGAGATCGGCCCCTTCGCCAAGCCGGACGTGATCCAGTGGGCGCCGGGGCTGCCGAAGACGCGCTCAGGAAAGATCATGCGCAGGATTCTTCGGAAAGTGGCCTGCAACGAACTCGACAACCTCGGCGACACGACCACGTTGGCGGATCCAGCGGTGGTGGAGGATTTGATCGAGCGGCGGGCGCACCAATAGCGAGAGCAGCGCCAACGGCCGGGACTTTCATGGAAGAATTGGTATCCGCCTGATCTGAACGGCGTTCTGTAAGCTTGGCCGCTCGCGGTTGATCCGCAGCTCGGCGCAGCAGCGATACGCGGGAGTCCGGGCTCCGGGGTTCAGGCCCTGCCGTAAACAGGCACCAAGGCGCCGCTCACCACACGATTGCGCGGCGACGCAAGAAACCCGATCACTTCCGCCACATCGGCGGGCTTGACCCAGGTCGTGAAGTCGGCGGCCGCCATCGCGTCGCGATTGCTCGGCGTATCGATCACCGACGGCGCAATGGCGTTCACCAGGATGTCCTGCGCCAGCAGTTCGCTGGCCAGGGCTTGGGTCAGCGCTGCCACCCCTGCCTTGGCGACGACGTAGGGTGAAAGCTGCGCGCCCTGCCGCGGATCGAGTGCCGGGCGGGCACTGACGTTGACGATACGTCCGCCGCCCTGCATGTGCACAGCGGCTTCCCGGCAGCAAAGCAGGCTCGTAGTCGTGTTCATGCGCACCTGCTGGT
This sequence comes from Gammaproteobacteria bacterium, assembly GCA_020832085.1. GTDB lineage: Bacteria > Pseudomonadota > Gammaproteobacteria > Pseudomonadales > Azotimanducaceae > SLTB01. The sequence goes on from JAFIFJ010000078.1 coordinate 975, forward strand.
CGATAACAGCCCTGTCGACCTCCGCGAGCGGAGTGAAGGCGAACCCTCCAGCAATGTGAATGGAGCCCCAGACAGTGCCGCCTTCCGCGTAGAATTGTCGCACCGCAGCATCGTTGGCCAGGTCCACTGAGTGCACCACGTGCGCCCTTTCATGGTCGCGAAATCCGCAGCGCTCATACCCGCCGACATCGAAACAGGGCACCCGGACCCGCGCACCGCGCTCGAGCAACAGTTGCACCACCGCAGAGCCAAGTGCACCCGTACCGCCAGTCACCACCACGGTGCGGCCTTCGTATTCCGATCTTTCGCTCATGCTTTCCTCCGCTCGGCGCATCGCAAGCTGACAGAACGACGCGCCCGTCGCCGTCTCCATCAAGCACATTGCCGCCTGGGCAATGACGTCTGCAGTGGGCTTAAAAATCGCGCATCCTACCGATCCGGTCGTACACAGGAAACGATCCCAACGCTCTGGCCTGACAGCCAATCGCTACCTGGACCTAACTCCGCCCTCATATCTCCCTTAGTTTCCGGTTGAGAAGTACGACTCTGGTTCCTTTTGTTCCGGGATATCCGAAGCTGCAGCGAGCAGCCGTCACAGCATCGCGGCCGAAGTGACCTTCATGGCCGCCCACAAGAGCGTTTGATGCCTTCTATGCGAATTCCTCTGAGCGAGCACCTAAGTCAGAAGCCCTGGTATCGCTGGTACGCTTTGGGCGTGCTCACGATCGTGTTCGCGAACAGCCACGTCGACAGACAGATCATGGCGATCCTGCTCGAGCCGATCGCACAGGAACTTGGAGCCAGCGACACCCAGATGGGTTTTCTCATCGGCCTGACTTTCGCTATCTTCTACGCAACGCTCGGTATGCCAATAGCGATGCTCGCCGACCGGACCAATCGTCGGAATGTCATCGCCATCTCGACTGCCTTTTTCAGCACGATGACCATCCTCTGCGGTTACGCCGCCAATTTCTGGCAGTTGGCGCTGGCTCGCATTGGCGTTGGCATAGGCGAGGCCGGAACATCACCACCCTCTCATTCGCTCATTTCCGATCTGTTCCCGGTGTCACTCCGGGCGACCGCCATGGGGATCTTCGGTTTGGGTGTGAACATTGGCATCCTGATCGCCTTCATGGGTGGCGGCTGGATGGCGGAAAATCTCGGCTGGCGTACTGCATTCGTGGTTGTAGGCGTACCAGGGTTCTTGATCGCAGCCCTGGTTTACTGGGGCACCACGGAACCAAAACGCGGTGCGACTGACCCCGTGCGTGCGGGCCCACCGCCCGAGGCCGTGCCCTTCAAGAAGGTTGTCGGCCACATGTGGCGCGTCTTGTCGATTCGTCATCTGGTCATTGGTCAATCCGTATCCGCCTTCGTCGGTTTCGGATTCGTGCTCTGGATGCCGGCCTTCCTGATGCGAAGCCATGATCTGAGCGGGGTTCAGGTCGGCTTTGCAATGGCAATCCTCGTGGGAATCGTAGGTGGATTGGGGTCGCTTACCTCCGGATGGTTGTCCGACCGACTCGCCCAACGCGACGAGCGTTGGAGAATTTGGATAGCAGCGATTGCCAAGGTTATCTATATCCCGATCCTGGCGATGGTGTTCATCGTTGAGCAGGCATGGCTTGCGGTAGCGCTATACATCATTCCATCGTTCCTCTCGAACTTCCCGATGGCCCCGACTTTCGCTTTGATGCAGAGCCTGGTGAAGCCTCGAATGCGCGCACTTGCGGCGGCCATCCTGCTGTTCTCCATCAACATGATCGGCATGGGTCTGGGCCCCCAACTGGTAGGCATTCTTTCCGACCTGTTCCGCGCCGAGTACGGGCGCGACTCACTGCGCATGGCCTTGCTCTGCCTGACATTCGTGAACCTATGGTGTGGGTATCACTTCTATAAGGCGGGTACGACGCTCAGGGAAGACCAGGCCGCGTTGTTCAAAGAGGAGCAGGAGGACGCAGATCAACGGGAAGCAGCCTATCGGGCCAAGGCGACAAGCTAATTTCCCGGGTAGAGCATCCCAGTTGTTCAGAGTGGCACGGAGCGCTTCACCATGCTCCATCCCGCTCAGGCGCCACGGACTTTCTTCGAATCCATTCGGCGACTATTGAGGTCACTCGCAACGCTCTCCGCGGCGACCATACCTTTGATCCCAGCAATGAGAAGATTTACGAGTCCACCGAAGCTTTCGTCGATATCGTGCGGCCCTGGGTGCGCACCATCCTTCTCCAGCAGGCAGAAGCCATGAAGCGCGCTTCGTATGCACTCGGCCACCAGCAGGCTTGTACCACTGGAAAGTGCGTAGCCTCGAAGAGTCAATGCCAATAGGCGCACCGTCTCGTCCGAGGCCCTCTTGAGATCCTGATCTTCAGCAACAACGACTCTCGTCGTACTGGTGTAGGTGCCTGGGTTGCTGAGCACGTACCGCCGCCAAGCCGCCGCGAGCGCACAGATCGCCTCATCTCGGCACCGCCCGATAGCGGCCTGCGCGATCGCCGCATGCAGTGACTGCTGAGCCCGCAATGCCAGTGCCCGCCACAGCGCCTCTATGCCCTCGACATGACGATAGAGCGCGGGTTGCTGGACACCTAAGTTCTTTGCCACGCGAGTGATTGAGACCGAATCGAGACCATGCGTCTCAGCAAGCTCGGCCGCTGCATCCACGACGTAATCGGGCGTCAATCTCTCCGACCCTTTCCTGCCGCCAACATTGATGTTTGCCAGATCGTCATCATACTCGTCGGGTAGTGCAGCCCAAGGGGCGATTCGAGACTGATCGCGCAAGGCCTGAAGACCGATCCAGATCAGCGTGAGCAACTGCTCGAACGCTTCGTCGTATCCCTCGGAGCTTTGCCCACTACAGCTTTCGATAGCGCTAAACCCGTGGAGCGCGCTGCGCAGCGATCGCGCCGCGTGCACACGCTCATCGGCTCCGAGATCGAGCTCACTCAACGTCCCGCTGATGACGCTGATGATCCGCTCGACGGAATCCTCGAGCGCCTCGTCGCCCTTGATCGTGACTTCTCCAGGGAGCATCAGCAGGGCACGATGAGACGAACTATCACGACGCCAGGCATGGGCCAATCCTCGAATGGCTTCCTTTCCGGACAACCCCGAGGTCGCCTTGGCCAGGTCGTTCGCCATCAGCTCCCGGGCCCGCAATGTCAGAGCCCTGCGCAGGTCATCCACACCCCCGACGTGTCGATACAGCGCAGGTTGGGTGACGCCCAGATCGTTGGCGATTCTGGTGAGTGACACTGCCTGCAGGCCGCCCTTTCCCGCCAACTTGAAAGCGTGGTTGATTACCTTTTCGCGTGTCAGCTGACTAGCCAAAGAGGGCCTCTAGGATGTTTACCCATGGTCCTGGAAGTTTGCCCGCATTCGAGCATCACTGCCATCAGGAAACGACTCTGCCTTACATCTGGCGTCGCCTTCACGCGAACGACGCAGAGTCCACGGGGTGAACGCCTGGAACACAGATATGATAGACATCATAACCTTTTTGTTTTTAAATCAAACTTGGTAACGGTGGCCGATATCGAATTTGCCCTCCAGGACGGCGAGTACACCCAGGCTCACTTCTGGAGCTGAGCAGGGTGCCTGTAAAACGGTGTCAATGCGGAATTCGAACGGTCTCAAAGCATCGAGCGATCTAGTTACGGGAGAGTCATCCATGTATCCGGGCAAGTGGGCTTCAAGCAATCCCGATAAACCAGCCGCCATCAATTCCGTCAGCGGCGAGGCCGTGACGTTCCGCCAGCTCGATGACCGGTCGAACCAGCTCGTTCATCTGCTCCGGGATCGCGGGCTTCAGCCGGGCCAGCACATGGCAATCTTCATGGAGAACCAGCTGACGTTCTTCGAGGTCGTCTGGGCGGCGCTTCGGTCAGGCCTGTACCTGACTCCCATAAATAGCCATCTGACCGGCGAAGAAGCCCGTTACATTCTGCAAGACTGTCAGGCTGAGGCGCTGGTCACCTCGCAAGCCATGGCACCCGTTGCCGAACAGTTGAGCGGGGCCAACTCCCTTTGCCATACGATGTTGATGGTTGATGGCGCAGCTCCTGGATTCGAAGACTACGAAACCGCAATCGCCAGCTTTCCTGCAAGCCCACTCACTGATCAACCCGCTGGCCAGTTCATGATGTATAGCTCCGGCACGACCGGACGGCCGAAGGGCATCATGAGACCCCTCAGCGGGATGCGCATCGACGACCCTGGCAGCCCGATTGGTGGCATGCAGCGGAACCTTTGGGGCTTCGATGACAGCTCCGTCTATCTCTCACCAGCGCCGCTCTACCATGGGGCGCCCCTGGGGTTTACCACCGGAACCCTCGCGCTCGGGGGCACCGTCGTCATGATGCCCAAGTTCGATGAACTGGAGGCTCTCAGGGCTATCGACAAATACCGTGTCACGCATAGCCAGTGGGTTCCCACCATGTTCACGCGGATGCTGGCCTTGCCGGAGACGGTTAGATCCAGTTTTGAGCTTTCATCCCATAGCGTTGCCATTCATGCCGCAGCACCGTGCCCACAGGGCGTCAAGCAGAAGATGATCGATTGGTGGGGGCCAATACTGTACGAATACTACAGCGGTAGTGAGCAGAACGGTCTGACCCACTGCGGGCCGGACGAATGGCTCGAGCATCCCGGCACCGTAGGAAAGGCAGTCTTTGGAACCATCCATATCTGCGACGAGGAAGGACACGAACTCGAGAGCGGCAGCCCGGGACTGGTCTATTTCGAGTTGCCGGAATCCTCTTTTTCGTACCATGGCGACGCTGCCAAGACCCGAAGCACCCAACATCCCCAGCACGCCAATTGGACGACACTTGGAGACGTTGGCTACGTGGATGACGACGGGTATCTCTTTCTTACCGACCGGGCCACGTTCATGATCATCTCCGGAGGGGTGAACATTTATCCCCAGGAGGTCGAGGACAAGTTGATCATGCATCCTTCGGTTGCCGACGTGGCAGTCATTGGCGTGCCGGATGAGCGGATGGGGGAAGCCGTCAAGGCCATCGTGCAGCCTGAGCCTCATGCAGATCCTGATCAGCGATTGGCGGAGGAACTCATGGAATATGCACGGGCGAACCTGGCACATTACAAGTGTCCAAAATCCGTGGAATTCATGGTCGAACTACCGCGTCTGCCTACCGGCAAGCTTTACAAGCGGCTGCTCAAGGATCGCTATTGGGGAAAGGGCGACTCTCGCATTGTCTGATGGGGCAGCAGGTTAGAAGTTCAGGTAGATACGCCCTGTCAGCAGTTCTGGGCAAACGCGCCACTTCGCATGCGTTGTGGCGGCCTGCGAACGTTTCGCTGCCGTCAGACAGGCTCGCGTGTGAAGGCGAAGATGACGCCAGTGTTCATGGTGCCTACGACACCAATACTCGCGTCAACACTCTCCACCTGCCGGGCATCAGCCTTGCCCATGACCTGCAGCGCCGCTTCCGAATATTGAGCCATGCCGTGCAGACGTCCACCACCGAGGCTCCCACCCGAGGTATTCGCAACCAGGCGTGCGGGCCCACTCATGGCGACCTCCTCCAAGAACTCGAATCCCTCGCCTTCATCGCAGAAGCCCAGCGTTTCAGCCCACAGCGGCGCAAAGACACTGAACCCGTCGTACAACTCGACGACACGAACATCCGCACGATTCAGGCGGGCTGACTTCCAGAAGCGGTCCGCCAGATGCCTTCCGACGACCCGCCCCTTCTCCAGGGTGGGAACCATGGACCCCACGAACTGACCCGGCTGATTCCAGGCCATGCCGCGGATGTATGCGGGAGAATCGAGGTGAGCAGCACGATCGTCAGTGGTGATCAGAAAGGCCCCCGCCACCTGGATCGGCAGATCGCAATCGAAAATGGACAAGGGCTCGCTGACCATGCGTGCATCGAGATACTCGTCGACACTCAATTGCTTCGGATTGTGGCTGGCCCAGTAGGTCTGAGGATTCTTCAACGCATTCCGGCGGCTCTCCACAACGAAGCGTGCCATCTGCACACGGCTGCCGGTGCCATGCAGCGACCGGTATCGTTGCCAGAGCTGTGCGAACATGGCCGGATAGAAAGCGCCGTAGGGCGCGACGAACTGTTCCTGGCCACCCACTTCCCGAGGGCTGGTATGACCATAGTTCCCTGACGGGCTGTGCATGCCGCGAAACACCAGCGCCGTCTGACACAAGCCCGCTTCGATCGCCGCGACCGCACTCACCAACGAGTGGCCCAGGAGACCACTGCAGTCGAACGCCCAGCTAGGCTGAATTCCCAGCGCGCTAGCGATGAAACGGTTGCCCACGAGATTAATGCCGTCGACGTTACCGACACCCGCAAAGGGCTGATCCGGGACGCAGCACAATCCGTCGATGTCCGAGACCGACAGCCCGGACCCTTCGATAGCGTCACGGCAGGCTTCGACGGCAAGGACACCGAGCGGGACGTCGTCGTGACGGAAGACTCTCGATCGGCCCACGCCGACGATAGCGACCATGGTCAGCCCAGCCCCTGCACGGAAGAAAGCGCCACCAGCCGAAACTCGGGGACAGCCACCCCGTCTTCCCTGACGTCGGCATAAAACTCAACGGGGAGGCCGATTTCGAGCTCCCCGGGATCACTCTCGGGCAGATTGCTGAACAGGAGCAAGCCGGTCTGCTCTGCCAGTTCCACCAACGCCACCACATACGGCGTCCGCGCTACGAAAGCCGGATGACGAGCACCTGATCGCGTCAGCGTGAAACTGTACAGAACGCCTCTCCCACTCACGGGGGTGAAGGGAAGATCGGTGCGCAGGCAAGTTGGGCAGATTCCGACGGGCGGATGGAAATAGGTCTCACACCCATCGCAATGTTGGATCTTGAGCGACCCGGCAGCTACCGCTTCCCAGAAAGGCGTCGTCAGCGAATCCGGCCTGGGGGCCGGACGGGCCGTTGGAGACCTCGCCTTGGAAGCACTCGCTGGACCCGCTCCCCTCACGTCAGCCCCCACCGTACCCAGGCTCCGCGAAAGCTCGCTTCAGCCCGCTGTCCCGTCGGTAGGCGGTGACTCCACCAATGATGACCTCTTCGACGTTGATGGTTCTCAACTCGGCCGGGGGGACTTCGAGAGGATTCTGATCGAGGATCGTGAAGTCAGCGAGCTTGCCAGGCTCCACAGACCCGCGACGAGCCTCATCGAAGCCCTGCCACGCAGCGTCGATGGTCACTGCACGCAGGGCCTCGGCCACCGAGATCCGCTCGTCGGGCCCCAGCACCCTTCCACCGTGGCTGACCCGATTCACCGCGCTGAACACGTCGCGGAGCGGATCCACGGGCACGTGCGGGGAATCGGAATGCAGTGAGAAACGAATTCCCCGATTCCGGGCCGAGCGCAACGGACTGATTCGGCCCGCCCTCTCAGGCCCCAGGACGTAGTCAATGTAGCGCTCCCCCCAGTAATAGGTGTGCGCAACGAAGAACGAAGGCGTGATCCCTAGTTCGACCATGGCGTCCAGTTGATCTGGCCGGGGATAGTGGCAATGCTCGATACGATGCCTGGCGTCCGGTCTCGGCTCAGCTGCCTGCGCCTTTCGGATCGCCGTGATACAGGCCTCGATGGCTTGGTCACCCCCGGCGTGGATGGCGACCTGAAAGCCCTGAGTATGCGCACGCAGGATCGTTCCCTCGAAGTCCTCGATCGGCATGGTGGCATGCCCGCAATGGCACATGTCGCCATGAAATGACGTGTAGTACGGCTTGCTCATCCAACCGGTCATACCCGGTACCGAGCCGTCGATGAAGATCTTGACCGGGCCGACTTTCAGCCGTTCGTTGCCGAATCCGGTGCGGAAGGTGCTGTTGCCATCAGCGTCCAGCGCTGCATCCGGGTCGAGCATCATGTTAGTGCGAACTGGCAGCCGCCCCTGGGCCAGGGCGATCTGGAAGGCTCGAATCGATTCCCGCGAGACCCGCGCATCGTGGGTGGATGTGACACCGGCAATCAGGCAATCCTGCTGGGCGGTCGTGATCGCCTCCAGGCGCTCATCCATCGTCTCCGGCGGCAGCCAATCCATGACGCTATTGACCGCGGGAAGCGCAAAGAGCACGCCGTTTGGCTCACCGCTCTGCGGATCTCGACCGTAGCGGCCCCCGACCGGGTCCGGGGTATCGACACCAATACCAGCGAGCTTCAGCGCAGCGGAATTCGCCACAGCCGTATGCCCGGATCTGTGAGTCGCGATGATCGGATGATCCGTGGAGGCGCGATCAAGGTCGTGCCTGGTCGGCTGATAGTGATCGGGAAATGCCTTCTCGTCGTAACGGGCACCGATGAGCCATTGCCCCCGAGGAAGTTTCGCCGCCGCCGCCCGCAAACGCTCCACCATCATTTCCGGAGCCGTCACCTGACCCATGGGCGGACAGCGAAGATCGACCGACCTCAGGACTTCGTCCCCGAAGAAACGTGACTGGTGTGTATGGGCATCGATGAAGCCGGGCAGCAAGGTCTTGCCCGCGAGCTCGACGACCTCCGTGTCGGACCCGGCCAAGGCCCGAACCTCCTCGACGCTGCCAACGCCCACGATTTCGTCGCGTCTCACCGCAACCGCATCAGCAACGGTGTTCACGGCGTCCATCGTCAGCACTTTTCCGCCGACGAAAATCTGATCCGCATACAATCCCTTCAGCGGCATAACGACCTCCTCCAATTCCTGCGAGCTGCCCGGCTTGACAACCCGACCTGCAAGCTCGGGGACCCGTTGCCGGGTCCCTTCCGGTCGGAACTTAACCAGGCTGATCAGGTAGCGGCGACGAGCGCGTCTTCTCGGGGTGGACGAGGCGCAGTCGGGAACATCTCAGCGAACGCACCCGCCGTGATCCGATCAACCACCGCCTGCTCGACCCCATCCAGAAGCCCCTTCAGCACTTCCTGGGTCTTCGGATAGGTACCTTCATAATGGGGATAGTCGCTGCCCCACATGATGTTGTCGAAACCGAGGTGGCGAACGGTGTCCACTGCTGTCTGATCGTGCATGAACGAGCAATAGACCTGGCGCTTGAGGTATTCACTCGGCAACATCGTCAACATGTGCTTGTTCCAAACTTGGTGCTGACGATGGCCTTCATCCATCCGATCCGCCAGCGCCGGAAGCCAGCTGCCACCGGCCTCCATGACCCCGACCTTCAAGCTCGGATAGCGCTCGAGCACGCCGGAGGCGACCAGCATGGAGACGGTCCTTGTGCCCGGCACCGTGGACTCCACATAGTTGATCAGTACCTCACCTCGGCCCCGGTACACCCTGTTTCGAGCGCCTGTGCCGATGTGGAAGCAGATCGGCAAACCGGCCTCAGCAGCGGCCGCCCAGACCGGCTCCCAGACTTCATCGTTATAGGCGCGATCCTCCGGGGTGCTCGTGGGCAGACACAGGGAGTGATAGCCCATGTCAGCGACCCGCTGTATCTCAGCCACAGCATCTTCCGTCGACACCGTCGAGACCATGGCTGCACCCACGAACCGGGGAGAAGCATTGAGATACTCTGCATGGAGCCAGTCGTTGTAGACCTTCAGGCACTCCCGCTGGAGCTCGCGATCCTTCGACAAAACGACCCACAGCGCCTTTGACGCGAAGAGTACCTCGCTCCAGATGCCCTGTTCGTCGAGATCCTTGATCCGCAGCTTGACGTCGGAAGCGCCTGGAGGACGGATCGCTTCGGCAATGTCCACCTTGTCGAGCTTCACGAACTCGTCATCGATGTAATAGATTTCTTTATCACCTTTGACCTCGACCCGAGGGCCACGCGCCCTGAGGGACGGCGGAAGCTCCTTTGTCCAGAGATCATCGGGTTCCAGAACATGAGAGTCGCCAGAGTTGACCCAGAACATGTCGTTTACCTCCTCATTGAGAGCAGCATCGCTCGCACGCCTTATACACTAACCTTTTTTAGTTATAGGTGCGAACTAAACGGCAACAATGCCTACATGACTGCCGACAGACAGGTATTCGTCAAACCAGGATCGGCGGACGTACGTGACGAACCAGTAGGCAGACGCACCCGGTTCGCCCACTGCACTCACTCAGGGAAAGGCGATTTCCTACCCCTTGTCGCCCCCGGCCCGTCGGCGCATGTCCGCGACTTGCGCACGGCGCGCGGGGAAATAGGCCGGCTCACCAATCTGCTCCCATAACCGCCTGGAAACGTGAAGGTGGTCCGCGACCCCAGTCCTCTCCAATAGCTCGATGGGACCCTCCGGATACCCGAGTCCGAGACGCACCGTCTTGTCGAGATCCGCGGCCGATGCGAGCTGCTCATCAAGGGCCCTCAACGCGGCATTGTAGTAAGGACGAACGAGACGATTGAGGATTCTGCCCGGCCTGTCGCGACAGACCGCCGATCTCAGTCCCATGATGTCCTCGATCACGCGTCGAGCGGCGGCAATCGCCACTGGATCCGTGCCCGGCTGCGTCACCAGCTCTACCAGGTCTCGCTGCTCTCCCCCCAGAGTGAACCGCGCCATTCCCACACGGTTGTCACCCTCCACCCCGGCCTTCTCGCCCGTGACACTTCCGAGGAGAGCGTCGCCGAGTTCGATCAAGACGACCTCACGATCAGCATCAGGACGATGCTCAATCCAGGCATCGGAGCCGAGATAGACCACCGCGTCCGGCGCGTCCTCCCAACCGCTTGGCGGCGCTTCAGGGACAGAAAGAGCGAGGGGATCACCGCAAACCCGAAATTCAACCGTCATCGTTCCGCTCCGAACATTGCATGTCCCTCGTAATCGAAAAAGCCTCTGCCTGATTTGCGCCCGAGGTGACCAGCGGCAACCATTCGACGTAGAAGCGGCGGCGCCGCTACCCGGGGATCCAGCGTCACGGGGTACAGCGCCTCGCAAAGGCGAATCTGGGTATCCAGTCCGATCAGATCCAGCAGCTCACAGGGCCCCATGGGATAGCCGAGACCCTGCTTGACCGCCCGATCAATCTCGGCAGGCTCCGCAACCGCCTGCTCGACCAGTCGAATGGCGTCATTGTTGAACGGCACCAGAAAGTGATTCAGTACAAACCCGGGAGAGTCCCGCGTCTGCACCGCCTCCTGCCCGAGGTTTTCGCAAAGCGCCCATGCCTTCGCCAGTGTCTCATCGGAGGTGATCAGCCCCGGCGTGACCTCGACGAGCTTCATGAGCTGGGCCGGCAGGCAGAAGTGCATACCGACCACGCGATCGGGTCGCCCGGTTCCCCCCGCGATTTCCGTCACAGAGAGGGTGGACGTGTTGGTCGCGAGAATGGTGGATTCGGGACAAAGTCCATCCAACTTGCGGAAAAGATCAATCTTCACGGCAAGATCCTCGAAAACTGCCTCGATGACGAGGTCGCATTCAGCGAGTTCCGAGATTGAGGGACTGCACTGTAACCTGCCCAAGGCTGCATCCGCTTGTTGCTCGGTCAGCTTCTTCTTTCTGACGGACGCCTGCAGGAAGGCCTCGATCTGCGAACGTGCGCGCTCCAGCGCGGCTCCCTGGAGATCGAAAAGCACCGTTTCAAACCCTGCACGCACGCCAACGATGGCGATTCCCGCCCCCATGGTTCCAGCGCCGGCTACGCCGATTTTCCTCATGTTCACTCCTCCGGCCTCATAGGGCGCTGTGGACGACGCCCATCACTTATCGATGAAACGCCGACCGATCATCTGTCGATGAATCTCGTTGGTGCCTTCCCAGATCTGAGTGATCTTCGCATCCCGAAAAAGGCGCTCCACTCGATAGTCCTTGGTGTACCCGTAACCTCCATGCAGCTGCACCGCTTCGACCGCCGCCGCCATGGCGAGATCGCTGGCTCTCAGCTTCAGCATGGAGGCTTCGACGGCAATATCTTCGTCTCCAGCCTCCACTCTCGCGGCGATTGTGCGCATCCAGCCTTCTGTCATGACCAGATCCGTGGCCAGATCGGCCAGGGTGAACTGAGTGGCCTGAAACTCCGCAATCGCCTTGCCGAACTGCCGGCGCTCGTTGACGTATCGCACAGTGTCCACAATCGCCGCCGAGGCGATTCCCAGAGCGTGGGCAGCAACGGATGGTCTGGATTTGTTCAGGGAACTCCTGAGAATCGCCGTACCTTGCCCCGGGCCCAGCAGCAGATTCCCGCGCGGCACGCGGCAGCCGTCGAAGGCAAGCGTTGCCGTCGGAGAGCCGCGGTGGCCGAGCTTTCGCTCGACCCCAACGACTTCGAGGCCGTCCAACGGGCGCTCGACCACCACGGCTGTCAATCCTCGATCGTCGCCGCCTTCGCACCAGCGTCCGAAGAGCAGCAGGATGTCCGAACGATCCCCGTTCGTAATGAACATCTTCGTACCGTTGAGCTCAATTTCGTCTCCGGCCGGCATCATCGTCAATGCCATGGAGCCCGCGTCGGACCCCGCATTGGGCTCAGTGATACATAGAGAGGCGAGCCCACCCGCTGCCATGACGGGAGCGAAGCGCGCAAGTTGCTCGGGTGTGCTGAAGTCGACGATGGGTGACATCGCGTGGAAATTGGTTGCATACGTGATGCCAGTGCTCGCACAAGCCTCGGACAGAAGCCGAACGCACTCTAGGTAGCATGAAAACGAAATGTCGCCGAAACCGTACGGCTCGGGAAGGAATACCGAGTTGAGGCCCAGCTCGTTGATCGCTGCCATGGCTTGGTCCGGGAAAGCGGACGCGTTGTCCACTTCCGCCGCATTCGGCTCCACACTATTCCTGATCACGGAACGGAGGGAGTCCAGCAGCATCGACTCCTCTGCAGACGCTATCGCCTGTGAACGTAGCCGGTCGAGCAGCTCAAGACCACGGTTCATCCTGCGCCTCCCGTTCGTTCAGCCTGCACCTGCCCTAACCTCCGAACTTAGAAGCGTCCGGAGTCCGGCGCTCAGCGAACGCCGACCGGAGCTCCGCGGACTCCTCGGTATCGAGGTAGAGACGCAAGAGAAGGTCGTGCGTTACACGGCTCGTGCCGGCAATGCCTCCGGTCCTTGCCGTGAACGCACCCTTCACCGCAGCGAGGGCGAACGAGCCGCGCTCCGCCACCTCGTTCGCCAGCGCCATGGTCTGCTCTTCGAGCTGATCATCGTCTACGACGAAGTTGATCATCCCGATCGATTGCGCCTCTTCTGCCGTCATCTTCCGATTCAGATACCAGATCTGCTTGGCGACCTTTCTGCCAACCAGATCCTCGAGGCAGGCCGTGCCAAAACCTGCGTCGAAACTACCCATGCTTGGCCCTACTTGGCGGAAGACGGCGCTGCGCTTCGCGATGGTCAGATCACAAACCACCTGAAGAACGTTGCCACCACCGACCGCAAACCCATTGACGCTGGCAATCACAGGCTTCTGAAGACGCTCGATGGCCTCGTAGATTTCCAGAGTCGGCAGCACTCCGCCGTACAGATTCGTGTCCGCCAGCCCGTCCTTGCGTCCGCCAATGCAGAAGAAGCGGTCTCCTGAGCCAGTGATCACCAGCACCCTCGTCCGCGTCTCCCGTCGAATATCGTTGATGCAGTCCCGTATCTCATGACACATCAATTCGTTGAACATGTTGCCGTCCTCTGGACGGTTCAGGGTCAGCCAGCCCACCGGGCCGCGCTCCTCGTAGATGATGGTTTCGAACGCCACACTCATTCTCCTTGACTCGGTAATTGAATCCGCTCAGCCTCCGGACCGGACTCGGCTTTTTGGCTCGAGAACTGCTAGCAACTTCAACGCGTCGCAGACGCCAAGCGCTCAGGCGTCGCGGAAGCTTGGTTTGCGTTTTTCGAGAAACGCTTGCATACCTTCCCTGGAATCCTCCAGTTGGTACAACGCGGTGGAGCACTGCTCCTCGAGGCGAAGTCCCTGCTCGGCGGTGAGTTCCATGCCTTCGAGAACCGCCAGGCGCGCCATGTTCAGCGCCGGCAAACTGTGGCAGAGCAGCCCTTCCAGAAATGACCGCGAGGCTGCTTGCGCGTCTGCCTCCACTACTCGATCAACCAACCCGATGCCGAGGGCCTCTTCCGAAGATACGGTGCGGCCGCTGGCGATCATCTCCAGCGCTAGACGTCGACCGACCAGTCTCGGCAGCCTCTGAGTACCACCGTAGCCCGGAATGAGTCCCAGCTTGATTTCCGGAAGCCCAACTCGACTCTTCGTCGTACCGATCCGGAACCAGCATGCCAGAGCCAGCTCCAGACCACCCCCGAATGCGTAACCGTCGATGGCAGCCACAGTCGGCATTTGCAGATTCGCGACCCGCGTCATGACCGCCTGACCGAACATGGTTTCTTCACGCACCTGAAGCAGCGGTCGGTCGATGAGCTCATCGATGTCGGCGCCAGCGCAGAACGCGCGCCCCCCTGAGCCGGAGAAGATCACACCCCGAGCGGACGACCGCTCGAGCTCACCTAACGCCGAATCGAGCTCCCCCAGCATCTGCCGATTGAGGGCATTCAATTTATCCGGCCGATTCAGCACCAGGTGCGCGATTTCGCCTTCGAATTGAAGTTCGATGGTCATGAGGACTCCTTATAGCGGCAGGCCACCGGGCGGACGTCACCGGCCGCGATCATTTCCTGAATGCCGCGCTTGAGGACCTTCCCACTGCCGGTTCTCGGAAACTCGTCCATCTGTAGATAAAACTCCGGCATGCTGGTGATCGGAAGTCCGCCGGCAGCCAGGTGACTCAAAACCTCGTTCGCTTCCAGCGTCTGTCCTTGCACTGGCAGAACTGCCAGGCAGACCTTCTCACCCAGGCGGGTATCCGGAATCGCCACCGCAGCCGCACCAAGAATCTTCTCATGGCTGTGCGCGAGTTCTTCGATCCTCGCCGGATAGATGTTGTGCCCACCGCGGATGATCACGTCCTTGATCCGCCCCACGACCTCCAGATTCCCCCGATCGTCCAGGCGCCCCAAATCTCCCGACAGGAACCACCCGTCACGGTTGAAAGACGCCTCGGTGGCCTGTTGATCCGAGAAATAGCCCAGCATCAGGCATGCGCCCCGCCCTGCGATCTCACCAACCTCCCCATGAGCAACAGGTACATCAGGGTCTTCTGTGCTGACAATCTCCAGGTCGTAAGCCCCTCCTGGTTGCCCACAGGTGTTCACGATCGTCTCGGTGGTATCGCCTGGCCGCGTGAAGTTGTGCGACGAGTTTTCGGTCATGCCGTAGACGTTCTGTGGTTTGATACCCTGCTCCAGCAGACCGGCCGCGAGCGTGGACGGAATCGGAGCGCCTGCCATGTACAGAACCTCGACGTCACCCAAACGATCCAGTCCCCGGGCTCGTTGTGCCGCCAGCAGATCGACGGCGTGCGTCGGCACCCCCATCAGGTAGGTTGCCCTCGAAAGACACACCCAATCGAGGGTGCTGGATCCCTCGGGTGGGTCGTTCAGAATGAACTCGGCCCCGGCAATCAGCGCCTGGCAAACGCCGACCCAGAAGATGTGGTGGCTCGATGGACCGAGACAGAGAATGGCTTTTGATTCATCGACGCCCCACGCCGAAACCATGTCGCGGGCATTCGCCAGCAGCGTGTTCTGCGAATGCATCACGCCCTTGGGTAGGCCTGTCGTTCCGGAAGTGAAGGCGAGGTAGGCAACGGCATCGGGATCCTCCGGGGGTGGCTTACCCTGAGCCGGTGCGACGTCGTTCTGAACGAAGGAGTGCGCAGCAGCGAGCGCCTCGACGTGGATTTCGGGCAAGCGTTGCTGCAAGTTGTTGGGCAGGTCACCGTCCCTGTCGGCGCCGTAACCCCGCTCGAGCAAGATTACCTTCGTGTCCAGGCGCTGGAGCAGGTCGACCACCTCGCCTGAAGACAAATCACGGTGCAGGGAGGGGTTAACGACCAGCCCCTCTCGAATCGCGGCAATGGCACCAAGGACCGATTCGATCCGGTTCGACATCAGCAAGGACACCCTGGCGCCTGGGGCCAATCGAAGCGAGCGGAGCCGAACAGCCATCTCGTCCACTCGTGCCTGAAACTCCGCCCAGGTCAGACGCCGACCCGAATCACGTAGCGCGAAGTGGTTCGGCCTTTGCCGCGCATGCAGATCAAGGAGGCTGTAGAACGTATCGCCCCTCCACAAGCCCGCCTCGTACCACCGTCTCGACAAGGCTGGATGATGCAATGTCAATGCGCGATGTCTCACCGGGGACACCCCATATGCTGCCGCATGAATCGATTCACAAGCTCACCCCGAAACCACCATCCATGTAGATCGTCGTCCCGGTAAGGTAGGGCGCCCGCGCTGCGAGAATTCTCTCGACCAACCCAGCAACCTCTTCGTCGTACGCGGCCCTCCGCAGCGGTATGCGCTTGAGCAGGCGTTGACCTGCCTCGCTGGCGAGGAAGTCAGCATTCATGTCGGTCGCCACGTATCCTGGCGCGAGATTCACGACCTCGATCCCATCGCGAGCCCATTCAACACCCAAGCAACGGGTAATCGCGCCTACCGCTGCTTTCGAGGCACAGTAGCCGCTCTGAGTCGGCACACCCATATGGTCCATGAAGGAGCCGATATTGACGATCTGCCCGCCACCATTTGCCTGCATGTACGGATAGACTTCGCGACAGGCCACGAAAAGCCCTATCGCATTGACTTCGAGGAGCGCCCGCAACTCATCTGTGCTGGTTTCCGCAGCGCGACACTGGCTATGGATACCCGCGTTGTTCACCAACGCACTGATCGGACCATGCGCGGCGAGTTCCCCGAACGTCGCCTTGATCCGATGTTCGTCAGAGACATCACACGATACAGCCTTGATGGCCGGATGCTCCTCGAGTCCCTCAGGCACCCGGCCGGACCGTGACAGGCAGGCAACCGTCGACCAGCAGGAGGCCAGCTTTCCAGCGATCGTTGCGCCAATTCCGGAACTCGCGCCGGTCACGATGACGACACCGGGATTCACTTGTGTGTTCATTTCGACCTTCCTGTTAGACCGCGCCGCACATCCGTGGTTTTCGCCATGCGATCCCAAGTGGTCGCTGACAGGCCACGCTCGCGCAGCTGGACCTTCTGCACCCTCTCGGTGGCCGTTTTGGGCAGACTTTCGAACAATTCCACGTAGCGCGGAATGGAGAAAGACGGTAGCCGATCCCGGAGAAAATCGATCAGAGTTTCGGGTGAGGTCCATCGCTCGGGGTCGACGACGATGGCCACCATGACCTCGTCTTCAGTGAATTCGGAGCTGATACCGTAGACGGCACACTCACGCACTGGCGGATAGGCCAGCACTTCCCGCTCGACTTCGAAAGAGGAAATGTTCTCTCCTCGGCGGCGGAGATAGTCCTTCTTTCGGTCGACAAATCGATACCTGCCGTCCACCGACCGGGAAAACAGATCGCCCGTGTGAATCCATCCGTCACGGAATGTCGAGGCCGTAGCCTGAGGATTGTTCAGGTAGCCGACACTGAGCGTTCCGTCCTTCGGACGGACGACCATCTCGCCGGGCAGACCGGCAGGGACCGCTTGGCCCTGTTCATCAAGGAGTTCGACTTCGACGGAGGAAGATGGAACACCGCAGTATTCCATCGTCTCTTCCGAGACTTCGTAGGCACCGGCCGAACTGAATACGACCGTGATCTCGCTCTGACCGTAGGAGGTATAGACATCCTTGATGCCAAAACGCTCCCTGAACTCATCGACACCCGGAAACACTGGAGCCGCAATCACGAACTCTAATGGGTTGTCCGCATCGTCCGGCTTCGGCGCCGTATTGAGAAGGAATCGGCCCATGCCGCCCAGGAGCGATGTCCATTGGGCACCAAGGCTTCGGATGTCGCCAAGCCAATGATCTGTCTTGAATTGCCGTCTCGTGCAGATGCGAATGCCTTCACTGGCCGCTGCATACAAGGGAAACCTGCCGGAGTAATGGGCCAGACTGAAGGGGACGTAGGCGACCTTGTCCTGTCGCAGCGGGCGCGGCACGGCGCCCGCGCGCGAGTGCGCGAACGACCAAGCATTCCAGGGCAGCATGACGCCTTTGGCACTGCCTGTGGTGCCGGATGTGAAGATCACACAGGCCAGATCCTCGCCTTTTTGCCTGATCTCATGAGGCAGCGGCAAGCTGTCTTTCAGCAGATCCTCGAGGCTGTGTATGCGGGCATTGTCGAAGGGGCCTGCATCAACAACGACGAGCGCCTCGAGCCCCTGTTGCAGCATAGGCTTCCATCGCTCGAGGAAGCCTGAGTCAATGAAGGCAACGCGAGCACCTGTCGTTTCGACGACGTCGCCCAGAGATCGACCGATCAGCGCATGGTTGACGTGCACGTCGCAGGCGCCCACCGCCGCCGCCCCAAGCCAGGCCGCGTAAGCGGCATGGCCGGTGGGTATCATGGACAGGACACAGTCACCGCGTCGGACCCCAACTCGCTTCAGCACCCCTGCCCAGGCCAACCCGAACTCGTGCAGTTCGCGCCAAGTCAGGGCACCATCTTCGACAGAGTCGATGGCGACCGCAGCCGGCCTCTCGACAGCATGCCTCGCGACCAGGGCGGACAGAACGAACTCTTCACCTGCCATATCCAAGCCTGCTCATATGAACCCTATACGCCTGCGATACAGCAACTGGCAGACTCAACGAACAAAAGCGTGCGCCCTGCAAAACGGTAGGCGCACGCCGTCGTTGACCGTTCCTACATCGTCCAGCTGAGGGTGGCGCCGAACATCCGCGGAGCCCCTGGCGTCATGGTCCCGCCATTCTGAGAAGGGAAGCCGTGAATAAAATGGTCTTTGTTGAGGAGGTTCTCCGCCCACAGCGACAGTTCCCAGTCGCCCGTCGCATTCAGCAGAGAGATCCGCCCATCCAGCAGGCTGTAAGAAGGAAGCGCCGACACCGGCTGGTTGTCCGGTTCCTGGAAGCTCTCATCCTGGTAGCGCCAGTCCAGCTGATAAACCAGCCGCATTCCGGCGTCCAGAACCTGCTCATACTGAGCCATGATGGAAGCAGTGTGCTTCGGCGCGTTGCGCAGGGAATTGCCCTTGCGCTGATTAATGTCAACGTCGGTAGGCAGGGTGAAACCGCTCGGCGCAAAGAACTCTTTGAAAGTCGCGTCCAGATAAGCATACGAAGCAGTCACCGTCAGGCCCGGCAACGGCAGAACGGTGAGCTCCAGCTCCACGCCCTGTACACGCGCATCCGCTGCATTCTGTGCAACCAGAACCGATACCCCGGGTGTCTCGACAGGCGTGAGCAGCTGAAGAACCTGAAGATCGCTGTAGTCCGTATAGAACACCGCAAGGTTGACGCGGGCGCGACGATCAAACCAGTCGCTCTTGATACCGGCCTCGTAGAGCCACGCCGTCTCCGGCAGGAAGGGGAGGGTCGCGTTGATTTCCGCCGGTGGCTGCCCCTGGAAGCCACCTGACTTGAACCCTTTCGAAGCCAGGGCGTAGACAAAGACGTCCTCCGAGGCTTGATAGTCGATCACGAACCTCGGCGTAAGCTCACTCCAGCTATCGCTCTGGTTGACTTCGAAAGTCTCCCGGAAAAGCAGACCTCCCGCCTGCACGGAGGTCGCCTGACGCTTGTCGTCTTTGGTCCAGCGCGCTCCCGCAGTCAGTCGCATCCGGTCCGTGACGCTCCAGGTTGCCTGGCCATAGGCGGCAATCGACTCGGTTCTGGCATCCTGATCGCTCTTCCCAAGACTGGGAGGTACGATGACGTTGACGCCGCCGGCGCCATCAAATCTACCCAACCCATAGTCAAAAGTCTCGATGCGCCGCGCCTCCTCCCTGAGGTAGTAGAGTCCGGCGACCCACTCCAACGCACCCGTACCTGTCGAAGTCAGCCGCAGTTCCTGAGAAAACTGATCCGCTGATTCGTCTTGGACGTTGCCCGCCGGCGCTAGGAGGACGTTGCCACCAGCGGGTGCACTAGGCGACGAAGCCAGCAACGCCGCTTCTCGCTCGTTATTGAGATGACAACAATCCGTGTTCAAGGTCTCGGACTCTCGGTATGCGGAAATCGACGTCAACGTAGCCCAACCAAGCTCATAATCAACGCGAGCCATGAAGCCCGTGGTCTCGTTGGTCGTACGTCCAGATCTTTCCTGCAGGTTGACGCGGGGGCGGTTTTGATAATTCTCGATCAACCCTGAGAACGCTTGAACGTCGGCCGCGTTCGCGCCGACTCGGTGAAACCCAGGAGCATTCTCATCGAGCTTCGCGTTGTCCACGGAAACATTGATCTCCAGGTTCTCGGATGCAAGCCAGCGCAGGTTGGCCCTCAGGCTTTCAGTTCCCCTGTCCAGCTGATTGAATCGGCCGAGCTGAACAGGATCCTGTAAGGGAAAGAACTCTGGAAAATCCCCAACCAGGGATTTGAGGTAGCCATCACGGCTGCGGCTCGAATAGGCGATCTTGCCGAAAAGATTGTCGGCCAGAGGAAAATTGAGCAGCCCCTGAAACTCCCTCAAGTCGTAACTTCCGACGGAGCCACTGATTCGAGCACGGAACTCTTCATCCGGCTTTCGGCTAATCATGTTCACGGCCCCACCCACGACGTTTTTGCCGTACAACGTGCCCTGGGGACCTCTGAGCACCTCTACACGCTCGAGATCAAAGAGGTTGGCGGTCCAGCCCGCTGCCCGACCAACATACACTTCGTCCAGGAAGACTGCGGTAGAAGGGTCAGCACCCGGACCATCGTCGTTCGAGCCGATACCGCGGATATAGACCTGCGGCTGGCTCGGCATGAACTCCCCGATTGCAAACCCCGGGGTCCGGCTCGCCAGGCTGCCCAGCCCGTCAATGCGCCTGGAAGCCAGCTCCTCTTCGGAGAATGCGCTGACGGCAATCGCCACCGTTTGCATGCTCTCGGCTCGCCGCTGGGCCGTCACGACAACCTCATCGATTTGCAGACGCGACTGCTGCGCCTGCGCCAGGACCGGCGAGGCTGGTAGTGACGCAAGAACGCCGAAAGTCAAACATGCGGCAAGGCCGGTAATTTTCGTTGAACCCATTTCACTGCTCCCCATGGTCATGTTTTAAAAGAATTTTCAGATCAGGTGGCAGGCCAGGTGCCGCTACGCTAAGGCTGCGACCGCGCCCAAGAGAGGCTCACGATTAACGCTATTGCATTAGGGGTATGCCATCTAGCTCCAGATCCATGACAACGTTAATGCCAGCCAGCTCAAGAGGTAAGAGCTGGAACAATGAGACCAGACAGCCTCCAGAGCCTCCCTCGCACCGCGTCGAGCACGATGACGACTCAAACCGACTCGAAATGAGTCAGCTGGCTCCATCGACGCGCACTTGTTGGGCCTAGACCCACCCCCCTTCCCCCTTCTATAACGCAGTCATAGTGATTGTCACGGATAGTCGCCTCGTCTGGCTTGAAACAGGAGCAAGTGCAGTGCAACGGACTCAGAACATCGTCGAGGCGGATCGCGCCCACGTATGGCACCACCTGACGCAGCATCACGGCTTCGCCTCGGCCGACCCGATGATCATCGTCTCGGGGCACGGCATGCAGGTCACGGACGCAAACGGAAGAACGTATCTGGATGCCACCGCGGGCGGCGTGTGGTCTGTAAACGTTGGCTTCGGACGTAAAGAGATCGCCGACGCGGTTCAACGTCAGCTCGTGGAGATGTGCTTCTTCGCCGGTAGCTACGGGACGGTCCCAGGTGCCGAGTTCGCAGACCAGTTGCTCGGCCTCATGCCGGGCATGGAGCGAGTGTTCTTCTCCAGTTCCGGGTCCGAAGCCAATGAAAAGGCGTACAAGATGACGCGCCAACTCGCCCACAAGCAGGGACAGGGCAAGAAGTACAAGATCATCTACCGCGATCGTGACTATCACGGAACCACGCTCGGTGCACTGAGCTCCACGGGGCAAGCCGAACGCAAAGAACAGTACGGCCCGTACGTCCCGGGATTCGTGGAGTTCAGTCATTGTTGCTGTTATCGCTGCCCATTCGGAAAGGAATACGGAAACTGCAACATCGAATGCGCCCAGGATTTGGAGACTGTCATTCAGCGGGAGGGCCCCGAGAGTGTCGGGGCGGTCGTACTCGAGCCGATCACCGCCGGGGGAGGCGTCATCCCGCCAGTACCGGAGTACTTCCCGATTATCGAGGCCATCTGCCGCAAGTACGACCTGCTGCTGCACATCGATGAAGTCGTCTGCGGCCTTGGCCGCACAGGCGCCTGGTTCGGATACCAGCATTACGGCGTCTCGCCAGATATCGTCACGCTGGCAAAGGGCGTCGCCAGTGGCTATGCGGCGATTTCCTGCACGGTAACCACGGGTGACGTATTCGACGCGTTCAGGTCAGATCCAGACGACCGGCTCTCCTACTTTCGTGACATCAGCACATTCGGAGGCTGTACGGCGGGACCGGCGGCCGCTCTCGAAAATCTCGCGATCATGGAGCGCGAGCAACTGGTGCAGAACGCAGCGAATCAGGGCGAGTATCTACTCGGCCATTTGCACGAGCTTGCCGACAAGCATGCCGTTATCGGGGACGTGCGAGGCAAGGGTCTGCTTGCCGGCATCGAACTCGTGCGGAATCGTGAAACGAAAGAGGCAGTCGAAGAAAGCTACGCAATGGGTGTACAGCGCCGCTGTCTGGAGGAGGGCGTGATGGTTGGACGGACGAACCGAAGCCTGCCCAATCTGAACAACACGGTTATTCTGAGCCCCGCGCTCATCGCGACCAAGCGCGACATAGATGAGATCGTGGCGTGCCTGGACCGCTCCCTCCGTTACGTAGACCAACAGCGAGGGGATTGATCTACGACGCTGTCGCCACTTCGGTTATCGGGACAGCCCGCGCCACTTATAAAGGTTCCGTCATCGGGCAGATGGCATTTCGATCAGCTCGGGAGCGCGGTGTTCGCGGCGTCATTCGCAACGGAACGCCTTACCCAATCCGATCAGCTGCGGTCTACGTCGGGAGCGTCATCGGTATCGAGCAAACCTTCCTGTTGCTCGAGCCCGTCAGCGACCTCATCGGCAAAACAGGGTGGTAGCATCATTACGAATCCAGAAAACGAGCAATCGAATCGGGCGAACAGATAGATTTCGCGCTGACGTCTGCGTGCGTTCTCGGCCTGGTCAAGGTCATCGGGGTCACGCTGATTGCCCTCGTCGTTCATCGCGTTGCCTCAACCTCAAGGACAGGTCATTCCGTCGCCGCCTGTCGATTCGTATGCCTTCTTGGGAGCTGAAGCCACTGCGGCTCCCAGCGCTGTTACGGCGATCACGTTGAAGATGTCTTCCTCACTGCAGCCACGGGACAAATCGCTGGCTGGTTTGGCCAGCCCCTGGAGGATCGGCCCAACGGCAATGGCGCCGCCAAGGCGCTCCACCAGCTTGTAACCGATATTGCCTGCTTCGAGATTGGGGAAAATCAGGACATTGGCCAGCCCATTGACAGCAGAGCCCGGCAATTTCCGCTGCGCAATCTCCGAAACCAACGCGGCATCAACCTGCACGTCTTCATCAATAGCGAGGCCCGGACAGCGAGTCTTCACCAGTCGTGCTGCTTGAACGACCTTGGTGACCACTGCGTGCTCAGCGCTACCGTTGGTCGAGAAAGACAGCATGGCAACCCTGGGTTCTTCGGCAAGCAATCGCCGTGCGTTGTCGGCTGCCGCCATGGCAATCTGCGCCAGCTCATCCGCGCTTGGGTCAACAACCAGGGCGCAGTCGGCGAAGATGAACGCACGGGATCGAAGCTGGGCCGGCTCGCGGAAAAGGATCAAGAAAAAACTCGACACCAGCTTGGACGACGGATGCAGGCCGATGATCTGGATAGCATGGCGTACTACGTCAGACGTCGTATGTACGGCACCGGCGACGATGCCATCTGCATGCCCCATTCGAACCATCATGTTGGCATGGCATAAGGGTGTGAGAACGGCTTCTCGTGCGCCATCGAGCGTCATACCCTTGTGTCGGCGCAGCATGTAGAGCGTCTCGGCATACTCCCACGTGGCGGAAGATTCAGCCGGGTCGATGACATTCAACCTGGAAGGTTCGACCCTCGCAGCGTCGGCGCAGGCTACGATACGTCGCCGATCGCCGACCATGAGCACTCGTGCCGTTTCCTCATCTGCGCTGCGAACAGCAGCTCGCAACACCCTCGCATCTTCACCCTCGCACAAAGCGATACGAGACGGCGCGAGCCTGGCCGTACGAACGATGCGCTCAATGGTTTCCATCTGACTCGCTAGCCGGACTAAATTCGCTCGATGATGGTCGCGGTACCCATGCCGCCACCGGTACACATACTGACCAGACCCACCTCCTGGTCCAATCGCTCGAGCTGATCGAGAAGCGTTCCGATGAGCATTCCGCCGGTGGCGCCGATAGGATGCCCGAGAGCGATGGCACCCCCATCGACATTCACCCGATCGTGGGGGACGCCCACATCTTTCATGAACTTCAGAACCACGGATGCAAACGCTTCGTTGATTTCCCACAAATCGACGTCACTCGCGGTCATGCCTGCTTTCGCGAGGCACTTCTTGGCCGCCGGCGCTGGCGCCGTCAGCATGATGAGAGGCTCAGCTCCAACCACGGCTGTCGCTTTGATCCTGGCTCTGGGCTTCAGACCATGAGCCCGTGCGTAGTCCGGACTGACAATCAGCAGGGCGCTGGCGCCGTCAGCCAACGCCGACGAATTGCCAGCATGGTGCACATGCTGGAGTTCCCCGGCCTCCGGATAGACGTCCTTCACCATGGCTTGGTGCGGCTTGAGGTGACCTTCTTCCTGGCTCGCCGCCAGCGCCCGGAATGCGGGCGCCAGGTTCGCAAGCTTTTCCAACGAAGTTCCAGCCCGGGGGATTTCATCCCGATCCAAGGCAACGGAGCCGTCATCGTTAAGGATGGGAATGACCGCATTCTGGAACCGACCTTCCTCGATCGCCAAGCCAGCACGACGCTGACTTTCGACAGCGAAGCTATCGGCGTCCGCCCGCGTGAAGCCCTCCAGTGTAGCGATCAGATCTGCAGAAACGCCCTGTGGTACTTGAGGACGCAGCTTCAGCAGATGCATGTTGTCTGCATGAAAGCCGTTGGCGTGAACAGGGGCGTATCGAGACATGAACTCGACGCCACCAGCGATCACAGCTTCCTGCTCACCGGACTTGACTCCCATGGCCGCGAAGTTCACGGCCTGCTGGCCACTTCCGCAGAATCGGTTCAACGTTACCCCAGGCACCACATCTGGCCAGCCGGCATCGAGGACGGACATCCGCCCGATGTCCCTCGCGTGATCGCCGCTACCGACTCCGCACCCTGTGATCACATCGTCGATATCGTGGGGGTCGAAGCCGACCCGATCTCTCAGCGCGTTCAGCACCTGTGCCATGCATCGTTGGGGATGAATGTGGCTAAGGCTTCCGGATCCGGCCTTTCCCCGTCCGCGGGGCGAGCGTACAGCATCCACGATCCAGACATCTCGCATCGCCAAACTCCTGCTTTGTATTAGGGAAAGATGGGTCGTGGAGCGGCCGGCACGGCACCAAGGCGCCCCGAGGGCGGGCCGTCAGACAACCTCCCAGTTGAACACCTCGTTGGTGCCTTCCAGCGGCACCAGATGCCCAGACAATGCCGGAAAGCCATGGCTCAAAACGGTCTCCGGGGACCATCCCTCCATGCGGACCACGCTCCGCGACGGACGCGGCTGGCTCATCAGGATGATTTCGTTCCCCCGGAGCGCGAGAATCTGTCCCGTCACATCCTTGGCCCCGTCTGCCATCAGCGCAACCACTGGGTGAGCAACCTGGTCTGATCGCATCGCTTCGCGCAAGCGCGCCAACCGCAGACCCTGCTCTTCACTCTTGACCGGAATGGAGGCAAGCATGCGGGTCCAGGCGAAAGGGGCGACGACATTGGAGCGGATGTTCTTGCGGGCACCTTCCAGCGCAATGCTGCGCGAAAGGCCGACGATGCCGAGCTTGGCCGCGGAATAGTTGGCCTGCCCGATGTTTCCTACCAGCCCGGCAGAGGAGGTGAAGAAAACAAGTACGCCGTCCTCTTGCTTTCTGAAGTGCTCGATTGCCGCCCTGGCCACGTTGTAGGAGCCGGTGAGATGCACATCGATGACGCTGCGCCAATCGTCGTCACCCATGTTGTGAAACATCCGGTCACGCAGGATCCCAGCCGGATTAGCCACGGCATGCAATCCACCGAAGGCTTCCAAGGCCTTGGCCACCATGGCGTCAGCGCCAGCCCTGTCGGACACGCTGTTCGTATCGGCAATCGCCTCACCACCCGTGGCCCGGATTTCTTCTACGACCTCCTCGGCGGGATCCGGGAGCCCTTCATTCCGCCCGTCCATGGTGCCACCCAGGTCATTGACCACCACCTTGGCGCCTTGACGAGCCGCCAGAAGCGCAATCTCACGACCGACGCCTCTACCTGCCCCCGTCACGAGAACGACCTTTCCCTGCAGGACTCCCATTTCCATCTCCTTCGTAAATCCCACGACGTCAATTGACGCCGCGCTCTGTGCCGGACCAATAAGGCTTGCGCAGCTCGCGTTTCAGTACCTTTCCCGAAGGATTACGTGGAAGCTCATCAACAAAATCCACGCTCTTGGGGAGCTTGTACGACGCGAGCCTTTCACGCGCGTAAGTCAGTAGCTCTTCCGCGGAAATCGAGGCCGCACTGCGCAACACCACGAAGGCCTTTACCGCCTCGCCCCAACGGGGATCCGGCACCCCAATCACTGCAACGTCTTCAATCTCGGGATGGCCAGACAGGGCGTTCTCCACCTCTGCCGGATAAACGTTCTCCCCGCCCGAGACGATCATGTCCTTCAGGCGATCCTGGATGTAGAGATAACCGTCGCTATCGAGGTAGCCGGCATCACCCGTGTGCACGAAACCATTCATCAGGGTCGTTTCGGTTGCTTCCGGAAGCCTCCAGTAGCCTTTCATGTTCGCAGGCGACGCGATGCATACCTCCCCTACCTGACCCGGCGGCAGCGACTGTCCGCGCTCGTCCACCACTTTCAGGCGCACTCCAGGCTGCGCCTTTCCTGCCGAACGCATCCGTTCGTTACCGTTGGCATCATGATCTTCCGGCGGGAGGTAAGTACCTGTTCCGCCGGTTTCCGTCATTCCGTAGATCTGGACGAAACCGCAGCCAAACTTTGCCACCGCGTCGCGAAGCAATTGCACCGTGATCGGTGATCCGCCGTACCGTATGAAGGCCAGGGAGGAGAAATCCGTTTCGTCGGCTTTGGGATGTTGAAGCAGCAGGCGAATGGTTGCGGGCACCAGAACCAGCTTTCGAATTCGGTGCTTCTGGATGGCGTCCAGCGTCTGGCCGGCATCGAACTCACGAAGAATCACGCTGGTCGCCCCTTCCCGAAGCCCACGCAAGCCCCAGTTCAGCCCGCTGACGTGAAAATTGGGAAGGGCAACGAGATTCACAGTGGTCTCGTCAGGCGCTTCGAAGGCCATATCCTGATAAGCCTCGTTACGCCAGATGTCGAAGAAACTGCGATGCATCAGCTGAACACCTTTCGGATGCCCGGTCGTTCCGCTGGTGTACATCTGAACAGCCACGTCATCCGGCCCGACTTCGAATGCCGGGTCTTCCGGGCGGCCCGCATCACGCCAGGTGTCAAACGACTGCCATCGAAATGAGTCATTCGTGAGCGAAACGATTCCCTTCACCGTCGCCAGCTCTTCTTCGATCTGCTCGATCAGCGAGTGGAATTCGCTCCCGACGAAGACCAGCTTAGCTTCGCAATCATTGAGGATGTAGGCGATCTCGGGGGCCGAGAGCCGCCAGTTGACCCCAACAAAGGCTACCCCCGTCTTTGCGCAGCCGAACAGCAGCTGGTAGATGAAGTCCGAGTTTTTATCCAGCACCGCCACCCGGGACCCGGCGGCCAGCCCGGCATCAAGCAGGGCGTTCCCCACCTGATTCGAAAGGAGGTCGAGTTCTTGATACGAGACGGATTTCTGCTCGAACAGCAAAGCCGACTTGTTTGGTTTGTCCTGGGCCTGAAAGCGAATCAGATCACCCAGTGTCCGCGAGCCTTCCAGCGATGGATCAGTGTTGACCATAGTCGTCGCTCCGCCAAATCCCAGGCAGCGCCCTTCGCTGCCGGCCGTCAGAATACGTTGGTGCGGAGCATGGGCTATGGCGACGCAATGCCTGACTGCTCCGGCCACCTTGCGAGCGCGGCGGGAAGAAACACTAAAGGACACATCGAGGTCGTGTTAGCGCCAGTCTACTACAGACGATCAAGCCAGGCCCGGAGGCTCAGCTGGCGGCGCGCACTGCTCGCCTCGATGGACGCAGCTGATCCACAACCTTGGCCAACGTCGCAACGCCCTTCTCAATCGTCTCCGCCTCAGTGGCGGCGAATCCCAGGCGGAAATTGGCGTACGGAATATCGGGGCCAGCATAGTGAACGCTACCAGGCTCGATCAGCACGCCCTTGTTGGCGGCTTCGACAGCCAAGAGATCGGCATTCAACCAATCCGGCCCCTCGATCCAGCAGGCTGACCCACTGAACTTGGACGGAGGGCTGAAGTCAGGGAGGTGCGCGCCCAGTGCGCCGGTCATGACTTGCCAGCGCTCGCGATAGGCAGTACTCAGGCGTTTAACGTACGAGTCGTAATGGCCATACTCGATGAACAGCGCGACGGCATGCTGAATCAGCGGAGGCGGGTGCCGGACCATCAGGCGACGCAATGCCCGCGTCTGTTCTATGATCTCGGCATCGGCCACCAGATAACCCAGGCGAAGGCCTGGCCCCAGCGACTTCGACAGACTGCCGCAATACAGGACCCGACCGGCTTCATCCTCACTCTTGAGCGCTGGCATGCCTTGGTCCCCGAGCGCCCCTTCAGACGCATAGTCGTCCTCGATGATTATGATGTCGTGCGATGCCGCTGCCTCCAGCAGCGCTCGACGGCGCTCCTGTGAGAGCTTGACGCCCGTCGGAGACTGGAGGTTGGGTGTGACGAACACGTAATCGCACGCCGTCACGGCGTCGTCGACAATCAACCCATCCTGGTCGATCTGCAACGGTACGACGTGATCCGACTCGAGCTGGAACATGTTGCGGGCATCCGGGTAACCTGGATCCTCGACGCCCACGACATGCGATCGATCAATCAACAGTCGGGCAAGCAGCGCCAGTGCGTTCTGTGCCCCAAGCGTAATGAGAATGTTCTCTGGCTTGGCCCACACGCCCCTTCGGGGCAAAACACGGCTGCGCAAGTGCTCAACAAGGCCAGAGTCGTCCTGATCCAGCATGTCGCAACCAGCGTTGGCAATGCTCCGGACGCTCTGAGCCTCCCGCCAGCATTCGCGCCAAGCCGATATGGCCAGCAAGGTCGGATCCCTCTGGCCGTAAATGAAGGGAAAGGGGTACCGGCGCCAGTCGTGCGGCTTGCGGATGTTGCGCTGGCCTCTTATCGGAATCTTGAGCCGCCTCCCCCAGTCGATTTCACTTTTCAGACGGCATTCAGCGCCTTCCCCCGCAGAGGTCACACTCGCTGTCATTTCCGGATTGACGAAGTAACCCTGCCGCTCACGGCTCACCAGATAACCATCGTCCACCAACTGCTGGTAAGCGAGCGAAACAGTCGTGCGGGAGATCGCCAGCATCCGAGACAGACTTCGACTTGATGGCAAAGGCGTGAGGCAACTGACGCGGCCATCCGCAATGGCCGCGCTAAGCGCCGTTCGCAACTGGAGCTGAAGCCCTATTCCCCCGGCGTGGTTGATGCCGAGGAGACTTTGCCAAGCCCCTTGACCTAGTGAGTCATTCATCTCTGGCTATCCTGACGGATATTTGTTATCACGATACTCGTTTTAGATATATAGTCAAACTGATTGGCGTGGCGAGGATCCATGATGCATGACATTCTGATTCGGGGCGGGACCTTGGTGGATGGCCGCGGCGGTGCGCCCGTGACCGGAGATCTGGGGTTGAGGGACGGCCGCATCGCTGCGATCGGCGGGCGGATCGCAGGCTCCGCCAGGGAAGTCATCGATGCGGCAGGCTGCCTGGTCACGCCGGGCTGGGTGGACGTGCACACCCACTACGACGGCCAAGCGACCTGGGATGACACCATGAATCCCTCCGCCAGCCACGGCGTTACTACCGTGGTCATGGGCAACTGCGGCGTTGGCTTCGCCCCCGTCCGCCCGGGTGGGGAGACCGAACTCATCGAGCTCATGGAAGGGGTCGAAGACATTCCCGGATCGGCATTGCACGAAGGCATGCCGTGGGGCAGTTGGGAGAGCTATCCAGAGTATCTGGACTACTTGGCAAGCCGTGAGTTTGCGCTCGACGTGGGCTCGCTGCTGGCGCATGGAGCAGTTCGGACCTACGTGATGGGCGCGCGCGGACGCGATAACGACCCGGCCACCGCGCAGGATCTCGAACACATGGCAGCGCTCGTCACTGAGGGGGTCCGCGCCGGTGGCTTGGGGTTCTCGACCTCACGGATTCTCGGCCACCGATCCGTTCGTGGCCAACCGGTTCCCGGAACCTTCGCCGCCGACGACGAAGTTCTGGCCCTGGCGCGCGGCCTCGGCGCGGCCGGTCGCGGCGTGTTCCAGATGATTCCTTCGAGCACGCTGGGCTCCGGCGCGGCCCTTGGTGGCGAGCCGCGGGGCCTGGCCGAGGAAGTGGAGCTGATGGCGGAACTCTCCCGGGTCAGTGGTCGGCCGTTGACGTTCACCCTGTTTCAGGTGAATGAGTGGCGGCAGCGCTGGAAGGAAGTACTCGACCGCATCGTCGTCCTCAACGCCAAAGGCGCTCGCCTCTATCCGCAGGTTGGCGTGCGCCCCACGGCAATCGTTCTGAGCCTGGATACCTACCACTCGTTCATGCGCCGGCCCACCTATCTGAAGTTGAAATCGCTACCACTGGCCGAGCGCGTCGAACAGATGCGCCGACCCGAAGTGAAGGCCCGCATCCTGGCCGAAGCGAGTGTTCCCCACGACCTTCCCGGCACCATGGAGAACGGCATTGCCTTCATGGAACTCAACTTTGCCCAGACTTTCGCCTTGGCCGACAGCAAGGACTACGAGCCAACAGCGGAGCAATCCTTCGCGAATCGCGCAGCGCAGATCGGGCAGGACCCTTGGTCCTATCTTTACGACTTTCTCGTCAGCGGCAACGGTACCGATTTCCTGGTGATGTACTTCACCAACTACAGCGACTACAACCTGGATGCGGTACATGCCATGCAGATGCATGACGCAACAATCACCGGTCTCTCCGATGCCGGCGCCCACGTCGGCGTGATCTTTGATGCAGTGGCGCCCACTTACCAGCTCACGCACTGGGTCAGGGACCGCAGCCGCGGGCCTCGGCTGCCGCTGGAGCGTGTCGTGTACCGGCAAACCTTGCGCAACGCTGAGCTCTTCGGTTTCGGTGATCGCGGTTCGCTCGAGGTGGGCAAACGCGCGGATGTTAACGTGATCGATCTTGCGGCGCTCAGCCTCGGTGACCTGGAAGTGCATCGGGATCTGCCGGCGGGCGGTACACGGCTGCTGCAGCCGGCGACCGGCTATGTCGCGACCTTCGTGAGCGGGATCCGCACTCGCGACCATGACCGCGACACCGGTGCGCGACCGGGACGTCTCGTGCGCAGCAACTGACGTCGGCTACACGCGTGACTCGCAGCGCATCCATTCGTTCCAGAGGTCTTTCCCAGCTCGTCTGGCCCTTCTTGCCCGCGTACTCTGCCTTAAACTCACAGGTTTCTTAACGCACCAGCACCCGGCACACGTTCCATACAGTCAGGCGGCGCTCACCGAAGTCCTGCTGAAAGAAGAATCTCGCGGAGAACCGACAGACCCATGGACAGAAAGCAAATCATTGAGACGGCGCCCGGGATACGCTTGTCAGTTGGCGTCGCGGGTAGCGGTCCTCTTGTCATCCTCATGCACGGCTGGCCGGAACTGGGGCTGTCGTGGCGACATCAGGTCGAACCGCTGGTAGCCGCTGGCTATACCGTCGCTGTGCCCGACATGCGGGGGTACGGTGAGTCATCGCAACCGCGCGACATCACCGCCTATCATCTCGACGCGTTAGCTGACGATATGGCCGCTGTCGCGCATGCCCTTGGCGCAAGTCGCTGGGTATCAGTGGGGCACGATTGGGGCGCGCCGGTTGCATGGCGTACCGCACTGCGCTTTCCGGAAGCGGTGGCGGGGGTGTTTGCTTTGAGTGTTCCCTATATTCCCGCGCCCCCACCCGAGCACGATGAGGGTTTCAGAGAGGCGTTTCCCGACCGCTTTTTTTACATTCGTTACTTTCAGGAGGTCGGCGGGCCCGAAGCGGAGCTGGAAAAGGACCCCAGGGCTGCGCTCAAGAAAATGTTCTTTGCCCTGTCCGGTGATGCTCCCAAGGACGAGTGGGTGAAGATGCGCCCGCGGGACACCAAGCTGTTGCCGGATCTCGTCGAGCCACCGCCGGAACCACTGTCGTTCATGAGTGATGAAGAACTGGACCGCTACGCCGATCAGTATCACAAGAGCGGTTTCTTCGGCAGCCTCAGCTGGTATCGCAACTCGAGGAAGAATGCTGAAGCGGGTCGTTCCTATGGGGATCAGCGCATCCGGCAGCCCACAGGCTTTCTTTGCGGTGACAAGGAGATCGTACTCACCATGGTGCCGACCGCGCTGGAGATGCAAAGACAACTATGCGATGACCTGAGACAGGAGATCATCCTCCCCGGTTCCGGACACTGGATCCAGCAGGAGCGTCCCGACGAGGTCTCGGAGGCCCTGATCGGATTTCTGGGGTCGATCCGGATCTGAACGGGGGTCTTTCCGTCGTCACGCTTGAGGTACGGATCTCGAACGAGCGGTCGCGCGCCCCAGTGCCTGCAGCCGCTAGTTTCTTCCGTCCTGGTCCCGCAAACGGCGGGCTGGTCGGCCCTGGCCTTATCGGCCGCGTCCATCTGGGGCTACCTGTAGCTATCGTGGTGCGAATACATTCGAACGAAGTTGCGGCAAGAAGAGTAGGCAACGATGGCGCGTCGTACTTTGAAGGACTTTTATGGGCCTCGAGTTGCCCAACGGGTCGCTGAGGGCTGGAAGTTCGAGCCTTACCGGCGGATCAACCTGACCCCCCTGACTCCTACCATCGGCGCCGAAGTCGGAGATGTGGATCTGGCCTTGCCCTTGGAAGCCGAAGTGATCGATGAGGTTCGGCAGGCCCTGGCGGAATGGAAAGTTCTGTTCTTTCGCGAGCAGCGAATCACCCGCGAGCGCCAAGTGGAGTTTGCCGCCGTCTTCGGCCCCGTCGAGGGGCATCCGTTTGCGAGGCTCACCGGAGTCTATGGAAAGGCGCAGCCCGATGATGCGCCAGAAGTGTTCCGGTTCGTCAAGGACGAGCGGAGTCCCGGCGTCGAGAACTTCTGGCACAACGACCTCAGCTTCCAGCCTTGCCCTTCGATGGCTACGGTACTGCGAGCGGTGGAAGTCCCACCAGTGGGCGGAGACACCCTATGGTGCGACATGGCCGCCGCCTTCGAGAACCTCCCCGAGGATTTGAAAGAACGTGTCTCGAACCTTTCGGCAGAGCACGACTGGTTCGACAACTTCGGCAACACCATGTCGGAAGAGGCGAGAAACCAACTTCGCCCTCATCACCCACCGGTCATTCACCCCGTCGCCCCGCGGCACCCCGTAACCGGTCGTCGTTGCCTGTTCGTCAATCGGATTTTTACCAAGCGAATCATCGATGTGGGCGCGCAAGAGAGCAAGGAGTTGCTCGAGACCTTGTTCGAACAGCCGAACTACTGTGAGTATCAGTGCCGGTTTCGGTGGAGACCGGATTCCATCGCACTCTGGGACAATCGCGCGTCGCAGCACTACGCGGTTTCGGACTACGCCCCCCAGCGTCGCGTGATGGAACGGGTCAGCGTTCAAGGGCCTCGTCCGGCGTGAGCACCCGTGACCATGCATTTTCAATAGCCCTCCAACCGTCATGATTAACATCTTTCAGGCCCGAAAAATCGTGACGATGAACCCGTCAAACCCGACGGCAACTCACGTAGCGGTCAGCGATGGGAGGATCATCGGGGTCGGATCCTACGAGGACTTGGCCGGTTGGGGCGAGCACACGCTGATTGATGATTTCCGCGATCGAGTCCTGCTTCCGGGATTCGTGGAAGGTCACAGCCATGCTACCGAGGGCGTTTTCTGGCAATTCACCTACTGCGGTTCGTTCGCGCGCACCGATCCGAATGGACGGCTGTGGCCTGGAGTCAAAACCGCCAGGGAACTTCTCGACCATCTGGCGCAAGCTGAGACAGCTACGCACGACTCAGTTGCACCAGTAACCGGTTGGGGACTCGACCCGACGCACCTCGGCTGTGGCCCGATTCATAGATCCCAGCTGGATCAGGTCTCGCGACAAAGGCCCATCGGCGTCATGCACGCTAGCGTTCACATCCTCAACGTCAACACGCGCGCACTCGAACTTGCCGGTCTGATGCGTCAGGGCATCGACCATGAAGGTATACCCCTTGATTCGGACGGGTATCCGACGGGAGAGCTCAAAGGTCCGGGTGCCTACGGTCCAGTCGCCCCCTTCGTTGGATTCGATACAACACGACAGCTGAGCGACCCTGAGGGCCTGCGCGCGTTTGGGCGTTTGTGTATTCGGAAAGGCGTCACCACCGCTACGGATCTTGCCAATCCGCTACCGGCCGATACCGTTGCTCGCATGAGAGACGTGATCGACGCAGCGGATTACCCTGTACGGCTGGTGCCTTTCTGCCTTTTCCAGGGCGCCGCCGCATCCCCATTCTGCGAACGGTTCAAGGGCCTAGTGCAGGAGGGCAGCGAGCGCCTGCGCATTGCGGGAATCAAGGTTCTCCTCGATGGCTCGATCCAGGGCTTCTCCGCGCGCTTGCGCTGGCCTGGCTACTACAACGGGGCGCCAAACGGTCTCTGGTATACCAGCCCTCACCAGCTCAAGGAGCTTCTTCTCATCGCACTTGGGGAGGATCTTCTGCTACACATCCACGTCAATGGTGACGAGGCCATCGGCCTGGCGCTGGATCTCATCGAAGAAGCCCTGCATGAGCGACCTCGGCGCGATCATCGCATCACGCTTCAGCACTGCCAGATGGCAGACGCGGCCCAGTTCCGCCGGATGAAGGCGTTGGGGTTGTGTGCGAACCTGTTCGTCAACCATCTCTTCTTCTGGGGCGACCAGCACCACGCCACCACCATCGGACCCGAGCGGGCGGCGCGGATCAACGCCTGCGCTACCGCAATCGCCAACGGCATCCCCCTCAGTATCCATTGCGACGCACCCGTCACACCGCTCGACCCACTGTTCACGGCCTGGTGTGCGGTCAATCGCAAGACGGCGACCGGTCGCGTGCTCGGCGCAGAGGAGCGTCTGAACGTAGCCGATGCACTACAAGCGGTCACCCTCGGATCCGCATACACGTTGAGGTTGGACCACGAAATCGGCACTATCGAGTGCGGTAAGCGCGCAGATTTTGCCGTCCTGGAAGACGATCCCACTGAAGCTGACCCTGCTCGGCTGAACGAAGTCCCCGTCTGGGGCACCGTTCAAGGTGGCCGGATTTTCCCCGCCAGCGAGGCATGATTGACGATGCGCGCGAGCCCCAAACTGCCTGTTACCGTCATTGGCGGCTACCTCGGCAGTGGAAAAACGACGCTGGTCAACCATCTGCTGCGCAACGCGCAGGGCCGCAGGCTGGCTGTGCTGGTCAATGACTTCGGCGGGCTGCCCATCGATCGAGACCTCATCGAGGTTGAGGACGAAGAACTCATCAGCATCGCTGGCGGCTGTGTCTGCTGCAGCTACGGCAGCGACCTGACGGACGCCCTTAAGCGCCTCCTGCGCGCCCAGGCCAGGCCCACCCACGTTTTGATCGAGAGTAGCGGCGTCGCCTTGCCGATCGGAGTGGCGAGCTCGGTTTCACTCCTGCAGCCCTATCACATGATCGGTGTCACTGTCGTTTGCGATGCAAGTGCGATCTTGGAGCTCTCCCGCGACAAATACCTGGCGGACACCATCACCGCTCAGCTGGAGGGGGCCGATCTCATTCTTCTGAACAAAACGGACTTGGTGGAACCGAAGACCATTCCCGCCGTAGTTGAGTGGCTGTATCGCCTGGCCCCGGGCATCCCCATCGTCCCGACCCTGCAAAGCCAGCTGCCAATCGAGGTCGTTCTGGACATCAACCCTGTAAAGCCAGCCACACTTCCGAACACCGGATTTCACGATACATCCTTCTACCAGACTGCTCATGTCTCCGTATCAGAACCGGTGGACGCAATGGGTCTTGCCGGGGCATTGACCGATGCACGGCTTGGCGTGCTACGCGCCAAGGCCATCCTGCGCGACCCGGCCGGATCCATCGTACAACTGCACGTCGTCGGTCGACGGTGGGACATCAGCCCACTGAGAAGCCAACAACCCCATTGCGGAAACCTGGTCACCATCGGAATCGGACCGAATGCCGATCAGCAGCACATCGAGCGGTTGGTCAGGCACTACGTCTGTGCTCGACCTGTTCAGTAAGTGAAACGTCCGTATCCGCTGCTGCGATCCGGATCGACTTGCGCAAGCTGGCTACAGCGCCGCCACACCCGGGGGCCTCTGCCATCCATAGGCACGGACATAAGGCCACCTGCCTGAACACATCAACCTCAGGAGACCACTTCGGCCATGAAACCCGGTAGAAGAGTAGATCAACTCGCCACAGCGCTCGTCCTGACCGTCAGCCTGGCGACGTCCCAGGCCCTATCGAGCGAGCCCATATCGATTCGAGCCGGAACCTTGCTCGATGGTCGGGGCGGGACTCAAGAAGATGTCGTCGTAGTCGTCGAAGGCTCCAGGATCGCTGACATTTCGGCCACCGCTGCCTCGTCCACCACCTACGATCTCAGCGAACTCACGTTGCTTCCAGGCCTGATCGAAGGCCATCAGCACATCGGCAGCTACTTCTCCGGATCTGACATGTTCGGCAGCGATGATTCGCCGGAAAAACGCATGTCCCACGCCCTCGAGAACGCCTATGTCTCGCTGATGGGCGGAGTGACGACGCTGCAGAGCGTAGGAGCACAATCCGACCTCGAAGTTCGGGACGCCATCGAGCGAGGCGTCCTTCCAGGCTCCCGAATCCTGACTTCCGCCGGGATTATCTATGACGGCACGCCTGACGAGGTCAGGCAGCGGATTCGGGACCTCAAAACGATCGGCGCCGATCTCGTCAAGATCGTCATCTCTGGCCTATTGCGCGATGGCGGAGAGCGAACGAATACGGACGAGTTCATCCAGGCCGCCTGCGAAGAGTCGAAAACCCTCGGTCTGCGCAGCCTCGTCCACGCTCACAACCCGCCCGAGACGCGTACCGCGATCCTTGCGGGATGCACCCAGATCGAGCACGGCGGGTTTCTGACCGACGAGATATTCGAGTTGATGGTCGAACATGGCACCTATTTCGGGCCCAACGTGGGCGTGCTCCAACAGAATTACATCGAGAACCGAGACAGGTTCCTGGCGCTGGGCTTTACCGATCAGCATTTCGCCAGGATGAATGCAGTGGTGCCGCAGATTCTGGAGATGTTCAAGCGCGCACTCGAGCACGAGAATCTTAAAATCGTTCTCACCGCGGACGCAGTGGCAGGCAGCCACGGTCGCAGTGCCGACGAACTGATCGCCCGTGTCGAGAAGGGCGGACAGCATCCGATGGATGCTATCATTTCCGGGACCTCGCTCGCTGCACAAGCCATCGGCATGCAGGACTCCATCGGCACGCTCGAACCGGGAAAAGAAGCCGATATTATTGGCGTAAAGGGGAACCCTATTGAGGACATCACCGCACTGAGTCGGGTTGTATTCGTCATGAAAGGGGGGCGGGTCTACAAATACGATCCGTGATCAGCGTCTTGCCCAGACACATCGCCAGCAGGAGTGTGCCGATCAAGGGCCAAGCGCGCGGGTAGCTCAGCTATCTCGAAAAGTAACACGGCAGTCTTGGTGTCCGGAAACATTGCACCAATACCACCACAGCGGTGCTCCTGACGTCGCAGCATCGTTTTGCCCAGATTACTTTTTCAGTCGACCTTGCCAGGAGCGTCGCGCCAGAGAGACTTTCTGATCTCGATCGATTCGGGCGGATTGATCGAAAACCAATGGGACGCAAGCTCTGAACCGGTAGGTACCCAGACCTCCTTGCGCCGGGAAATCTTTCTTAAGAACCGCTCAAGGACGCGGAGCCGGTGACCCCAGCCGTTCAGATACGGATGGATGACCGCCGTCACAACCCGGTTGAACCCAGGGCGCTCCTCAGTGCCGATCATTGCCTCGAGTTCCTCGTTCCAGATGCTCTCCAAAGTCAATATCCGCTCAATATTGGTACCGCCAGGTCGCGGTGGAAAGCTGACAAAAAACTGATCGTCACAGGAATAGCTGTACGGCAGGGCCAGCAACTTCCTCGGACGTCGAGGATCCGTGACCAAGTAATGTGGCACGTCATCAGCTTGGCTGTTACCAAAATACTTAAACCCTTTCCCCATCAGCAAGTCGATGGTGTTCGCGCTGATAGAGCCTCCGGGAAATCGATCCTTCTGTCGGGCCAGGCTATACCAGCCGGCGGGTCGGCGGCCTGTAAGGGCACTGAGCGCATCGATAGTCTGGTCCATGCGAGCCGCCTCATCCGGGCGCGCGAGGGCCGTTACATCCTCATGGCGAAGACCGTGCGCCGCGATCTCATGCCCTCGACTGATCACGCGCTCGACGGAAAGTGACTCGCTCTGCGCAATGACTGCCGGAACCGGAAATGTCGCTCGGATACCATTCTGCTCGAGCAGCGCAAGTATGCGCGGCAAGGACACATCAAAGGCATACCTAGCCTCCGTTGTTTCCAGATCGGCCGGACGGATGCCATCCGAGCCGCCGGGAACGCTGAGATCCACCACTACAGACACGGCGCAGACGGCGTGATTCGGCCACCTGAGCTGAGTAGGGGAACGCTCATCGGAAAAGGTATAGCCAGCCTTCCAGCCCATGCTAGCCACTCCGCCCAGGTGCATAGTTTTCGTGACAATAGCGCGCCACATCGCCACAGGTAGCGAACCAGACGCCACCCGCGTTACGCATCTCTTTGAATAGCTTGTCGAGCATCGCGACCCGACTGGCTCGCCCGCCTACGGCATCATGCAAGAGTATGTTGAGGTAACCGCCACGTTCGTGTACCTCTCGAAAGGCCTCCAGCCAGATCTTGCCGACGCTCTGAGCGTCGGCAATCCGCTGTCCCTGCGGCTCGCTTCGCAGCCACGCAAACTTCCAGTACATCGCATCGTTGTGCTCGACGCCGAGCGGCAACACGACGACCGAACGGTCTTGCTCGGTGACGAAATACGGCATGTCGTCGGCCAAGCCCATCGATTCGTACAGAATTCCGTTGTCGACCAAATCCTCTAAGGCGTAAAACCAGCGGGAGCCGATCACGGGTTTGCCGCTGATAGATTGCAGGCGCTCCATCGTCAAGCGGAGGTGCTCCCGCTGCTGGTCTCGATCGAGAGTAACGATCTCCGCCCAGGCAGGATGATCCCAGGAGTGGTCGGCAAACTCGAAGCCACGCCGGGCCGCCTCCTGCACTGAGGAGGGATAGAGGTCAGCTATCCGGCCTGGCAAGAATAACGTTAGGCCAACGTCATTTTCCGAACACACGTCCAGGAGTCGCCAGATGCCTACCCGTCCCCCAAATTCGCCCTCCGTCGCCTCCAGGCGCGGTTCCTTGTTACTGACCCGCGCCATCTGCGCGTCATAATCCAGCGTTACGTTGACGACGCAGCGCACCCCTTCTGGCCATTTCAAGTCAGGGATACGCGAAACAACACGACCCGACGACATCCGGTACGCGTTCCCGAGCAGATCCGATCCAGATCCGCGTCCTCCGATCCCGCTCGGGGACGCGGCAGCCAAAGCGCCGCCCGCAGCCAAAGTCATGCCCGCACCAAGCAACGCACGCCGCGACAGGACCCACTGCACCCGGGAACCGCGGCCGCCAGGCCATGTTGATTTCATTTACTTCGCTCCCCGGAGAAACTCGAGGCCGTCGCCTTGGACATAACTCGACTGCACTTCCCGGGTGCCGAGCCTGCTAAACTCCCGGCACCCATCACTTCGGAAAGGCTACATGCTCCAACGCACCGTAACCCCGCCCATGCGGGGAGCCCCCGGAGTCGTTACTCCACCATCGGTCGCCGGAAAGTTGTGGATGAAGTAATCTTCATTGAGCAGATTTTCCACCCACAACGATACCTCCCACTGCCCGTCCGCCGTCATGTAGGAAGCTCGGGCATCCAAAAGGCTGTAGGAATCGATAGCGGCCAGTGGCGCGTTATCTGGATCCTGAAACAAGCGATCCTGGTAGCGCCAGTCGAGTGCATACGTCATGCGGTTGCCGCCAGCGAGCGTCATTTCATATTGGGCGAGTACTGAGAGGGAATGCTTCGGCGAATTACGCAGTCGATTACCGGCCCGTTGATTGATGTCGACGCCCGTCGGGGTCGTGAAACCGGGGGGCGCGAAAAACTCCTTGAAGGTCGCGTCCAGGTACGCGTAGGACGCCGTTATCGTCAAACCCTCCACCGGCGGCAGAAGTGTCAGTTCAAGCTCAGCTCCCCGAACCTCAGCGCTTGCGGCGTTCTGGACTACAGCGACAACGAACTCCTGACCCGGAGGTGTGCCTGGCGGAATAAGCGACTGACGAATCTGCAAATCGTCGTAATCCGTGTGGAAGACGCTGAGATTAGCGCGAACGCGCCGATTGAACCAATCGCTTCTTACACCGGCCTCGTAGAGCCATGCAGTCTCGGGTTCAAAAGGAAGCTCCGCGTTAATCTGCGCTGGAGGCTGTCCTTGGAAACCGCCCGACTTGAATCCCTTGGCGGCTGTAAGATAAACGAAGACATCGTCCGACCATTGATAATCAATTACGAACCTCGGCGTGAGCTCGCTCCAGGACTTGCTCACGTCAACATCGAACGACTCGCGAAAGAGCAGACCGCCTTGTTGGACGATGCTCCTAACGCTTTTTTCATCCCTGCTCCACCGAGCACCAGCAGTCAGACGAAGTCGATCGTTCACGCTCCATGTTCCCTGGCCGAAGACCGCATAGGATTCCGTCTCGGCGTCCTGAAAGCTGATGCCTAGCGAAGACGGGACCAGAATATTCAGCCCTCCGACACCATCGAGCACCGCCAGGCCGAAGTCGAAAGACTCCGTCCGTATCGCGTTTTCCTTATAGTAATATAGCCCGCCGACCCACTCCAAAGGACCAGCGCCTGTCGAGGTGAAACGGAACTCCTGAGACCACTGCTCCGCGTTTTCATTCTGTTCGTTCCCTTTCGGAGCGAAGGTCAGCCGCATACCTGCCTCGGCATTGGGGGATGACGCCTCCAGCAAGGCTTCCTGCTCGTTAGGAAGTCCACAACAACCCGTATTCAGCGTTTCCGACTCGCGGTAGGCTGAAAGTGAGGTAAATGTGCTCCATCCCAGATCGTAATCGATTCGAGCCATGACGCCCGTGGTTTCATTCTTGGTGATACCAGGTTCGCTCTTTAAATTGGTGCGGGGGCGGTTCTGATAGTTTTCGATGAGACCGGATAGCAACCGTACGCCATCAGCGTCCGGTCCGATGCGATGAAAAGCGGGAGCAATTTCGTCAAGTTGGGCGTTGTCAACGGCAATGTTGACCTCCAGCGCCTCGGTCGGCAACCAGCGCAGGTTCGCGCGAACGGCTTCGGTGTCTCTGTTCAGTTGATCGATCTTGCCTAGCGAATTCGGGTCACGCTGTGGGAAGAACTCGGGGAAGTCGCCAACCATCGACTTCAGGTAACCATCACGGGATTTTCTGGAGTAGGCGATTTTTCCGAACAGATTATCAGTCAGAGGCGTACTGACCATGCCCTGGAACTCCCTCAGATTGAAGGTGCCAACCGAGGTGTTGATTGCAGCGCGGAAATTCTCATCGGGCCTACGACTGATCAAATTCACCGCCCCACCCACGACATTCTTCCCGTAAAGAGTACCCTGGGGCCCTCTGAGCACTTCGACCCGTTCGAGATCAAACAAGTTGGCGGTCCACCCGGCGGCGCGGCCCACGTATACCTCATCGACAAAGACCGCGGTCGACGGATCCGCTGCGGGCCCATCATCGTTAGAGCCAATTCCACGAATATAGACCTGGGGCTGGGAAGGCATGAATTCACCCATCGCGAACCCTGGAGACCGATTAGAAAGCGCCGCTAGCCCGTCGATGCGCCGAGACCGAATGTCTTCTTCCGAGAACGCGGTGACCGCGATAGGCACGCTCTGAAGGGATTCGGCCCGGCGCGAAGCCGTGACTACGACCTCCTCGATCATCCTCTGGGCAGGCTGATCAGCCTGTACCACTGGGCTGTGCATCAATAACGTTACGCCCGCTGCGTTAGCCAGCAATAACGCTGCCTTAGGCAAAAGGCCCGCCAGATTGTTCACCATGCTCGGTCTCCCCAATAGATTGTCGGAAGCGCCTGGTCGCAGACTCGGTATCCAGGCCCTGTGGTTCTCTCGATGCGTGACACGCGAGCGCTCACATCCAGGTACGCAAGTCCTCGACACTTCAGTGAGTTCACATCGGCGCTGGGAGTTGCGATCTCGGAAGCTACATAACGTTTTAGCTATCCTCTATATCCAGATGCGCCGGTTGGATCAGGCCAGCTTGGAGAAGCTGCATTTTCCCAACCGCCGGACAAATCAATGCGATCACTGTGACGCACAACGTAAAAGCGCTTCGGGTCATCACGACCGAACCTCTAATTTCAATGGTCTCGGTGATGGAGAAGCACTCGCATGGCGCAAGCTCGGCGATCCGACTGAGGGGCCACTCTTCCACCTCTGGTCCGAACCCTACCCCGATCCTGGCTCTAGACCTGGCGCGTGAACCTTATAGTCTGTTCCTTTATAGATATGCTCACTAAGCTTAGGCGCGAAGGCCATCGCTCTCAACTCCACAGTCGAGACCCATTGCCGCAGCAGGACGGTCGCCCGATCGGCTTCCATCGTGGCGCTACCGCCATTGGTTCTGCTGGCCAATCCCGCCGTGGCGCTTCTGGTCGGCGGCGGGATTGCATTGGCGCTGAACTGCCGTCCTTTCGCACTCGCCAGCACCATGAGCAAATACTGCCTGCAGACAGCGATCGTGCTTCTGGGCCTGCAACTGGATTTGGGTACCGTTTGGAAGCTGAGCGCCAGCTACTCCTGGCTGGTCGCGGTGTACGTGCTCGCCACCCTCGCTATTGGGTTGCTGGCCGGTAGACTGCTGGCCACGGAGGGGCCCACGACGAAGCTCATCGCTTCTGGCACGGCCATCTGTGGTGGTACGGCCATCGCGACGCTGGGGGCTACGGTCCGGGCGCAACCCCATCAGATCGCCCTCGCTCTAGCCATCGTCTTTTTGATGAACGCCGTCGCCGTGTTCGCGTTCCCGCCACTGGCACACTGGTTGAACCTTACCCAGCTTCAGCTGGGCATCTGGGCCGCACTTGCCATTCACGACACCAGCTCTGTCCTCGCCGCAGCGTCGATGTATGGTGACGAAGCGCTGCAGGTTGCAACGACCATCAAGCTTGGCCGAACGCTCTGGCTGATCCCACTTATCCTCGGTTTCGCGTTCTGGGAGGCATCGCGAGGCTCAGCCGAACGGCCTCGCATGAACAAGGGGCGACGCCGCTTTCCCATGCCCGGTTTCGTCCTGCCGTTTATCGCCGCAACCACCGCCGGGTCCCTTCTGTCCTTTCCTGTCAGCGTCGATGCTACTGCGAAGATACTGACCAAGAGCCTGCTCGTGGTTGCGTTGTTTTTCGTTGGCACGGAGTTGACCCGGGAAGTGCTTCAACAAATGCGCGGCCGTGTCGTCTGGCTGGCCACCGGGCTTTGGGCTCTCGTTGTTCCGATGACGCTGCTTGCCGTGCTGTGGGCAACGTAAGTCCGAAAGACCCCAACGCGCGATCCTGAACCCAAACCACAAGCAGCCTGATCAACGGAGGCGGACCTTGAAAACTCAAGACCACATGACCAAGCACCAATCTGACGCGCCGAACATCGCCAATCCCTACAGCTTGCCGCTGGAAAGCATCGATCCCAGTCAGCGGGTGCTGTTCCAGCACGACGCCCATTGGAGCTATTTCGATCGGCTACGTACCGAAGACCCAGTGCACTATACGCCGCAAAGCGAGTTCGGCCCGTTCTGGTCGATCACCCGCTACGCCGACATCAAGTACGTCGACACGCATCATGCGCTCTTTTCGTCAAAGGGCGGAGTGACACTCGGTGGCAATGAAGCAGACTTTCAGCTGCCCATGTTCATCGCGATGGACCCCCCTGAACACGACGAGCAACGCAAGGTTGTCGCCCCGGTGACTGGCCCCCGGAATCTGGCGCTTCTGGAGTCACAGAT
Organism: Gammaproteobacteria bacterium; assembly: GCA_020832085.1. Classification (GTDB taxonomy): domain Bacteria; phylum Pseudomonadota; class Gammaproteobacteria; order Pseudomonadales; family Azotimanducaceae; genus SLTB01. The sequence goes on from JAFIFJ010000078.1 coordinate 45,409, forward strand.
TCGAGATCGGGTGGTGAAGATTCTCGACTCGCTACCGCGTGGTGAGGAATTCAACTGGGTGCAGCACCTGTCCGTCGAACTCACGACGCAGATGCTTGCGACGCTTTTCGACTTTCCGTTCGAGGACCGCTACAAATTGACCCACTGGTCTGATGTTGCCACCTTGCCCCCCGGCCCCGATGGTCCTGTCCAAACTCCGGAACAGCGTCGGAGCGAACTGTTGGAGTGTCTGGAGTACTTCAGCGACCTATGGAAAGAGCGCGCGCGAAAGTCAGCCCCCGGAAATGACCTCATCTCCATTCTGGCCCAAGGCCCGTCGACCCGGGACATGAAACCCATGGAGTTATTGGGAAACGTGCTGCTTCTGATCGTCGGCGGCAACGACACGACCCGAAACTCTCTGACCGGCGGAGTGCTGGCTCTCAATCAGCATCCCGATGAGTACCAGAAGCTCCGCGACAACCCCTCGCACATTCCCAACATGGTTTCGGAGGTGATTCGCTGGCAAACACCCGTGGCACACATGTGTCGCCGTGCCACCACAGACGTTGAGCTCGGGGGCAAAAAGATCAGCAAGGGCGAGGTGGTCTGCATGTGGTTCGTTTCCGGCAATCGGGATTCAGAGGTTTTCCTGAATCCGAACGAGCTTCGGATCGATCGACCGAACGCCCGCAGTCATCTCAGCTTCGGTTTCGGAATTCATCGCTGCATGGGTAATCGATTGGGCGAGATGCAGGTGAGGATTGTCTGGGAGGAGCTTCTCAAACGCTTTCACAAAGTGGAACAGACAGGCGAGCCGACGCGGGTCCCTTCGTCCTTCATCCGGGGCTATTCGGAGCTACCCGTGAGGGTTATCCCTCGCTGACTCCGGGGGCGCCGGCACGGCGCCCCAAAGCCCGTTACCGGTTCAATTCACGACTGCGAACGACCAGACCTGAATATCCTCGTCGCCAGGAGCAACGTCACCAGCAGCGCCGATCAGGTCCGGCGCGCCCTGAAGTAGCCTTTCGATGGCGCCGGAGTTTTCAGCTGCTACCTGGGCGAGCGTTCTGCGCCCATCCGGGGTCAGCGCCATCACCACACCCGGGCCAGGATGACCGTCCCGCGTGTAGGGGAGCGTGTAGCTCTCCAGGCGCGCCGGTCCGGTGTAGGTCTCCACGACCTCAGGCACCGGGCCGCGGGCGGCGTCCGCCTCACGCTGGTAGTCGTAATCCTGCGGAAACTTGGCTTGCTCCAGCGGCTCACTGCCCAGAACGATGCTGTGGTTGTGGGTGGCGAATCCGCCATTCGCGAACAGCAGTCCGTACTTTCCGCTCTCGCGCAGCTTCTGCACCATGCTGACGACCGCATGACTCATGTAGTTGGCGATCGGGCCTCCGCAGAAGGTCAGGCCTCCGCAAACGGAGAACGGCTTGTCGATGGAAAGGCCAAGAACGCGACGCGCCATCTTCGGAACGCAGGGAAAGCAACTATACAGCTCGACATGATCGAGTTGCTCTACGGAGATTCGATTGAGCTCGAGTGCGCGGGTCAGGGACACCTCCATGCCAACCGAATGACGATAGCCATCCCGTGCCAATGGATCCGTTGGTTCGTGGGCAGCGGCACCCAGTCCCACATAGACAAGTCGATCTTCCGCCACCCCGAGGTCACGAGCGTGAGCAAGGCTCGTGACCAGGAATCCAGCGCCCTGGTTGACGGAACTGTTCGCCACCATCAGCTTGGTGTAGGGAAAGGTGATCAGACGATTACTGGCGCTCGGCGTGATGATCTCATCGACCGTCTTCGGATCACGGATCCAGGCACCATCGTTCGCCACAGCCGCATCGGCAAACCTCTTCCAGATCTCTCCGCTCTCCTGCTGGGCCTCGCCCAGGGTCTGGCCGTAAGCCGCTCGGGTGGCGTTCTCATAAAGAGGATAGAGATCCAGGGCAGTGGAGAGCCCATACCTGGCCCGGTAGGATCCAGCTCGACGCGCAGACACCTGCTCCAAAGCACTGCCCGCCTGCCCATCCGGTCGCTTGCTTCGCTTTGCTGCGGTCCTCAGAGCCTCCCCACCGACGATGGCGGCGACCCGGATGTCTCCAGAGGCAATGAGGTTCGCAGCGTCGTTCAGCAACCGCATGGGACTGTCACCCATCGGCGCCTCAGTTTGCTGGCAGATCTTCGGAGCAATACCCAGTTCGGCCGCCAGGCCCGCGGCGACGTCACCAAGCTCAGGGCAGGAAATCTGATTGACCACGAGCAGTGCGTCCAGTCGCGCCAGCCAACCCCCACCGGCATCCCGATCAGCGAGCCGCAGCGCTTCTCTCATCAGCGCCTGCGAATCCAGACCGGCATCGGGATCGCTCGGTCGATCATTCAGTTGGCCGACCCCGACAATCACGGGAATCCTGGCAGCCTCTTTCTCCATCATGTTGATGCCTCTACGGTCAAAGCGTGAATCAGCGGGCTCGCCAAACCGGGGAGCGTTTTTCCGCAAACGCGCGGGCGCCCTCCTTGGCGTCTTCGGAGCTCATCAGCACTTCGAGCTCGGCGCGGGCTCTTCTCCAACTCGTGACTTCCCGCTCGACCTCTCCATCCACGATACCTCTGGCAACCCGTTTGCTGGCCTGCACAGCCAGGGGGGCGTTGGCAGATATGCGCCGGGCCAGATTCATGGCCGCGTCCATTAGCTCGCTTTGAGGGACCACTTCATTGACCAACCCGAGCTCGAGCGCTTGCCTGGCGTCGATGGGATCACCCGTCAGTACGAGCTCCATTGCCCGCTTGGCGGGCAATTGCTCGACGACGCGGAACACACCTCCGGCCGCGGCCATGATCCCCCGCTTGACTTCGGGCAGCCCGAACGTGGCCGATTCCACGGTGATGGCCAGATCACTTGCCAGCACGAGCTCCGTACCTCCGCCCATCGCTGCGCCATTGACTGCAGCGATCGTAGGCTTCCTGATCTGATGATTGACGTAGCCGGCGAAGCCCCAGTTCTGCTCTCGCGCACCATCGGGCCGAAGCTGCTCGCCCCGGGCCAGCGCCTTGAGATCGACTCCTGCACAGAATGACTTATCGCCCGCACCCGTGATAATGACGACCGCCACCGTCGGGTCCTGGTCTGCCTCCTCGAGCGCTTCGCCCACTGCGAGCTGTACGGGAAGATTCACCGCGTTTCTCGCATCAGGTCGGTTCAAAGTAATGACCATTACGTTCTCGACCCGCTCTACGAGTACGAGCTTGGCATCTGATGCAGCTTCCGCCGTCTTCATTTCGACTCTCCTGATTCGTCTGATCTTGCGTCTTCACTCAGCCCGTGACAGAGCGGGAGTCGCGAAAAGGTATGTGCCTGTCGGCTTCCTGCTCCCGGGGCAGTCCGAGGACCTGCTCGCCAATGATGTTGCGCTGGATCTGATCCGTCCCGCCGCCGATGGACGTCATATAGGCATTGGCAGCACGGTAATTGACATCAGCCGCCGCCTCGTGGGGCTCACCGTCGAGCAGGCTCGCGGCACCCAACATCTTTGTCATGATTCGGGCTTCTTCATGCAGTATCCGAGACATCGCCAGCTTGCTCATCGACATCAGGGGAGACGACTTGTCCCGGCCCAGCTCCATCTTGGCCCGCGCGACATTCAGTTCGTTGAGCTGCCGATACGCGAGGACCTGTGCCAAATCTCTCCGGAAGACGCTATCTTTCAGCAGACCTGCGTCACGGGCCATTGAGATCAGATCAGCGCGGTTGTGGTCGTCCTTGCTGGATCCCTGCTTTCGCTCCCCGATGCCCTCCCCCATGATCAAGCGCTCGTAGGCGAGACCCACCAGGAGCACCTTCCAGCCCTCGTTGAGCTCCCCAAGCAAATTCGACGCCGGAACCACTACGTCGTCGAGAAAGACTTCGTTGAAATGTGAGTCTCCCGTGATCTGATGAATGGGTTTGATATCGATGCCTGGTTGTTTCATCGGCACGAAGAAGAAGCTGAGGCCTTTGTGTTTGGGTCGATCCCAGTCTGTACGCGCGAGCAGCAGACCGTACTCGGCCGTTCGCGCACCGGACGTCCATATCTTGTGACCCTTGATCACCCAATGCTCGCCGTTCCAGTCGGCGCGCGTTCGCACGGCCGCCAGATCCGAACCTGCACCTGGCTCGCTGTAGAGCAGACACGTGGTGATCTCCTCGGCGATCAACCTGAATAACGCCTCATGCTTGAGCGTATCCGTGCCGAATGTGAGCAGCGTGTTGGCTGAAACATGCGACCTGTCCTGCCCACAACCGGGCGCGCCGACGCGGTTGAACTCCTCCTCCACCACAAGTGCGTCGTCGTCGGAGAGTCCACGTCCACCCCACTGCTCAGGCCAGCGCGGGGCTGCCCAACCTGCGTCCACGACCAGCCGTCGCCAGCCAATACCGAAATCATGTGCAGGCTTTCGCGCCGAGGCGTCCCAATGTTCATCGAGCCAGCCCCTGACTTCGGCCCGAAGAGGGTCTATGGCATCGTCGGAGTCATTACTTTGCATTCCGGCTCTCCTTGGCAGCGAGGTAGCGGTCTCGATAGAAGTCGGCGCCTCCGAACAGCTGCGCGTCGGCTCTCGCCCTGCGCCAGTAGAGATGAGCCCAGTGATCCCAGGTGAATCCAATACCGCCATGCATCTGGATGGCGCTGGACGCCGTTTGCACGAACGCATCGGCACAGGCGAATGCCGCCAGGCTAATCAGTTCATTGCTGTCTGCGTCGCCCTCGTCGAAGGCGCTGGCAGCCTGGCGCGCGACGGAGGTCGCCGATTCCACCTCCAATAGCAGATCCGCAGCCATGTGCTTGATGGCCTGGAAGCCGCCAACGGGGCGGCCGAACTGCACCCGGGTCCTGATGTACTCCACAGTGCCGTCAAGGACACGCCTTGCAGCACCCGCCTGTTCACCGGCAAGCGCGATGCGCGCCAGATTCATTGCCTGCTCCAGCGCCGACTCGTCCAGGCCAGGAAGGCGAACCGCGTCGACACCCTTGAAGACCACGCGAGAAAGGTGAAGGGTCGGGTCGTGAGTCTGAAGCGCGGTGACACCAGCCAGGGACTGCGCGTCTTCCACGAGGAACACGCCCAGACCATCCGGCGCTCGTGCCGCCACGAGAAGCACGTCGGCAGCACATGCCCAGGTCACAAAGCTGGCGCAGCCGGTCAGCAGCCAGGCGTCGCCCTTCGGTGCAGCGTCGACGGAGACACCGTCAGGCCGCCACGTACCGCTATCGCCCGTCAGCGCGACACTCGCAATCGTGTCGCCCGAAGCCAGACCCGGGAGGAGCCGAAGCCTGACTCCGTCATCCGTGCAGGCGGAAAACAGGCTACTGCCAAGCACACCGCTCGAAAGCAAGGGCCCGGGGAGCAGAGCCGCGCCAGCCTCTTCCATGAGGGATTCGAGTTCTACTGCACCAGCGCCAGAACCGCCGTAGGTCGGATCGACCAGCAAGCCGAGCACGCCCATATCGGCCATGCGCCGCCAAAGATCCCGGTCGTAACCCTCTGGGGTTGCGATCAGCCGACGAACGTCAGATTCCGTACAGTGTTTGGCCAGCAGCCGCGCAAAGCTCTCTCGAATGGCCCGGCGCTCTTCTTCAGACAAGTACTCAGACATACCGCTACGCCAACTCGGCCCGACGCTCGAGGATCTGCCAATAGGCGCCGCAGGAGGCCAGCCCCCCGTCTACAGTGATCTCGCTTCCAGTCAGGTACTTGGCGTCGTCACTCAGCAAGAACGCCACCGATGCGGCCACCTCCTCCGATTCGCCAGGCCGTCCCAGGGGCGTCGCCCGCACGGTCGCCTCGATGAAGGCGGGCTCAGCCTGCTCCATGAGCACGGTTCCGACCAGTCCCGGGTGCACCGAGTTCACCCGAATCTTCCACGGGGCAAGGGCGATCGCGGCGGACTTGGTCAACCCTGTGACGCCCCACTTGCTGACCGCGTAGCCCGTTGCGTGATAGCCGATCTGGCCGGCGATGGATGAGATGTTGACAATGGATCCACCACCCGATTCACGCATCACGGGCGCTGCTGCCCGAACACCGTAGAAGACTCCATCAAGATTCACGCTCATGACGCGCCGCCAATCGTCGTCGCTGAGGTCCATCAAGGTGGCACGCATAGGAATGCCCGCATTGTTGACCAGTCCGTCGAGCCGACCGAACTTGCGCTCGATCTCGCTGATGAGGGCAGTCCATGCGCCGGAGTTGCTGACATCCAGCTCGTGATACGACGCAGAACCACCATCCGCCGTGATCGCCTCCACGAGTTGCTCGGCTGCGTCCATGAGGATATCCGCGACACAAACATGCGCCCCGTCCGCTGCAAGGCGTCGCGCTTGAGCGGCGCCCATCCCCCGGGCACCGCCCGTCACCAGCACGACTTTGTTATCGGTGGCGTTCGTCATTTTTCAGTCCTTTTCAAGTCGAGAGCCGCTCGGCAGCGGCATAGGAATCGTAGTTCTGCTTCGCAAACCACAAGTAATACTCACCGTACGTCATCGGCGACCAGGCCGGATCAGGCACCGGGCGACTGGGAGTCAGTAACGGTGCAATGCTGGCAGTCGCGTTCGGACCAAAGAAGAACGGCAGCGCGTAACGCTCAGATCGCTTACTGGGCAGGACCCGATGTTCCGTAGACAGGAAACGCCCATTCGACCAGCGCTGCAATGCATCACCGGCGTTCACGAGAAAAGTGCCGGGCATCGACGGCGCTGGAATCCACTCAGACTGGGAAGCTGGCCGTATCTCGAGCGCAGCAACCGCATTGTCTGGAAGAAACGTCAGGAATCCGCCATCGGTATGGGGCGCAAGCCCCCACTGTCCATCCTCGGCCTCCACCGGCGGATAGTGGCTGAGCCGGAAGCTCCACATGGCGTCGACGAAATCATCGAAAAAATGGTCGGGGCCAAGCCCGAGAGCCACCGCGTAGAGCGGCAGCAAACGCTGTCCCAAATCGTTCATCATCCGACAGTAATGCGTCACTCGAGAACGAAACCCAGGCAGCACACGGCTTGGAGGCCAGACAACACGTTCGGGAACGGCACCTCCATCAAATCGCGGAGCTTGCCCTTTGGCGTACTCCCGATTGACGCCGAAGCCCGCGACCAGATTCGACTTGCGAACCCTGCCGCCGATCTTCGAAGCGCGTGAAGTACTGGTTTTGATCGGGATGTAGCCCGTTGCGTCCGGTGAGCCAAGCAGTTCCGACTTGAGCTCCTCCGGGAGCGAGTGAAAACGACGAGCTTCTTCGTACATCTGATCGACCAGCGACCAATCGATTCCGTGACCCGCGAGGTAGAAGAAACCTACGTTTTCCAAGGCATCTCTGACCTTGGCCGCCGCATCCACCGTCGCCTGCTCGTTGCCGAGCAGATGGTCTTGGACATTCACGATCGGAATCAAGGCAAACTCCTTTCAGTTCGTCTACCCAAACGGCGATAACGATTCTTTGGCTCGTCCAACGCTCTGCGGCGAAGCAGGCTCCCTACGACGCGTGTGGCTCATTCGAAGCGGAAGCCTGCATAGCCCTTTTCCACGACCTCATTGCAACGGTCGACATAGTCAGGGAAGCCAACGTAGGCCATGAAGCTGCGAGGCTTGCCCTCGATGTTCGCCCCGCTCCACCAGGAGTTGCAGCCGCCGTACAGAAAGCCATCTGCAAGTTCCTTCACCCGATCAGCCCAGGCCGTTTCCGCCTGCGATTCAGCTTCGACTGCCGCATAGCCCTTTTCACGCATGTAGGTGATGCAGTCGTCGATCCAGTCGACGTTCTGCTCGATGGCCGTGATCATGTTCGATAGCACCGAGGGACTGCCCGGACCATTAATCGTGAACATGTTCGGGAACCCGGCGATCGTCATTCCCAGGTACGCCTTCGGGCCCTCCCGCCACTTCTCCTGAATACTGACCCCCGAGCGTCCTTGGATGTCGATACGCAGGAGTGCACCAGTCATCGCATCGAACCCCGTCGCGAGAATGATGTCATCCAGCGGATATTCCTTGCCGCCGGTGACCACGCCTTGCGGGGTGATGCGCTCGATTGGGTCGGTCGAAACATCGACCAGATGAACGTTGGGGCGATTGAAGGTTCGATAGTAGTCCGTATCGACACAAAGCCGCCTGCAGCCAATGATGTGGTGTGGTGACAGGAGATCAGCAAGCTCCGGGTCATCCACGATTTCGTGGATCTTTCGCCTCACGAAATCGGCGGCATACTGGTTTGCCTTCTCATCCCGCAAGAGATCGCCGTACCCTGCAAGGAATGCGAACCCGCCCATCTTCCAGCGCTTCTCGAACTCACGTTCCCGCTCTTCTGGACTTTCATCAAAGACCGAGACGGCACGGCGCTGCAGTTTCGACCCGAACCCCCCCGGCTGGAGGAGGTTCTCTTCTCGAAGAGCCGTGTAGTTTTCCTTGACGGACTGCTGAACCTCTGGATCAAGCGGTCGGTTGTTCGCTGGCACCGAATAATTCGGTTGGCGCTGAAACACATATAGCTCGGCCCCCTGCTCGGCAATCATGGGCACCGCCTGGATCGCCGACGACCCGGTACCGATCACCCCCACACGTCTGCCACGGAAATTCACTTCCTCGTGGGGCCAGCGGCCGGTGTGGTACACCTCACCTGCAAAGCTGTCGAGGCCGTCGATCCCGGGCACGTTCGGCACAGACAAGCATCCAGTCGCCCAGACAACGAAACGGGCGCGCAGCGCGGCACCGTCGTCCGTCCGAACCAGCCACGAGCTTGACTCCTCGTCCCAAGCGGCGGCCGTGACGCGGGTTTCGAATTGAATGTCCTTGCGCAGGTCGAAGCGGTCTGCAACATGCTCGGCGTAGCGCAGAATTTCAGGCTGTGCAGCGTAACGCTCCGTCCACTCCCACTCCTGCTGCAGCTCCTCCGAGAAGGAATAGGAGTACTCCATACTCTCCACATCGCACCGAGCACCGGGGTACCGATTCCAGTACCAGGTGCCACCCACGTCAGTGCCCGCTTCGAGCACCCGCACTCGAAGTCCGCGCTCCCGCAAGCGATACAGGCTGTACATCCCTCCGAAACCGGCACCGACGACGATGACGTCGAAAGACTGCAGTTCGCTTTCACTTACCATTTTGATGCTCCCCGGCACTTGGTTGACCAGAATTGTTATACACTATACCTTACCGGATATGCAACCATACTCAATGAGGGTGAGACTGTGGCACTTCCACTCTGCGACCAATTCCGCATCCAGTTTCCGCTCTTCGCCTTTTCACACTGCCGCGATGTTGTCGTGGAGGTGTCCAAAGCCGGTGGCATGGGCGTGCTCGGCGCGGCCGGCATGACGCCCGAACAGCTTAGAATCGAGCTCGACTGGATCGACGCACATATTGGGGGCCATCCCTACGGGGTGGATCTCATCGTGCCAGCATCGTTCGCCACGAAAGGGGAAAGCCTGAGCGGAGAAGCTCTGGTGGCGCGGATCCCAGAGACCTACAAGGCCTTTGTGCGTGATCTGCTCTCGGAACACGAGATCGATGGAAGTGATCTCACCGATGAACGTCTGACGGACGGCGCCCGTTTGGGCGAGAACGCCTCCGCCGAGGGCGCAGCAGCGATGCTCGACATCGCGTTCGCGCACCCCATCAGTCTCCTGGTCAACGCCCTGGGGACGCCGCCGGCCTACATGCTCGAAAGATGCAGAGAGGCCGGCGTGCCGGTAGGGGCGCTGGTCGGATCTCCAGAGCATGCAGTCAAGCAAGCTCAGGCCGGCGTCGACCTCGTGATCGCCCAGGGTGGTGAAGCAGGCGGGCATTGCGGGGAGATCTCGACTCTGGTTCTCGTCCCGCAGGTCGTCGACGCTGTGGCGCCCTATGGCCCCATCCCCGTGCTCGCGGCCGGAGGGATCGCCACCGGCAGGCAAATGGCAGCGTGCATGGCCATGGGCGCGGCGGGTGCCTGGACCGGCTCGGTATGGCTGACCACTGCCGAAGCCGAAACCTCCAAAGTGCTCAAGGAGAAGCTGGTCGCTGCGTCCTCGCGCGACACCATTCGCTCCAAGGCCAGAACGGGCAAATATTCCCGTCAACTGCGTTCGGCTTGGACCGATGCATGGGAAGCGCCATTGGCGCCGGACCCGCTGCCCATGCCCTTGCAATCCATTGTCACAACTGCGCCCATGCACAAGATCATACGGCTTGCAGAGGGTGGCCACGCCGGAGCCCGCAGGCTGGCGAGCTATTTCGTAGGACAAGGCGTGGGTCTGACCAAGGCATCCGTCTCCGCACGGACCGTGGTCTACGAATTCATGCAGGAATTTCTGTCTGCATCGGAGCGGCTCGGCGGCTTCCTGGACGACGGCGAAGCGTGAGGCAGCGCTGGGGCATGCGTTTCGGCACCGCATGCCCCAGAGCAAACTTCATGAAACGCGACGTTGGGACCCGGCCAGGGTCGGGGTTGCAGCAGGTACTTGGCGCCGATCGAATGCGCCGTCAGACTTCGAGGAGCGCCATTGAGTCGACGTAGTCATATCCGAGTGCGTTCGCCACCTCGCGTTGGGTGACGTGACCCTTGCAAACGTTCAGGCCTGCACGCAGATGGCTGTCATCTGCGAGTGCCTGTGCATAGCCACGATCAGCGAGTCGCAGCACGTAGGGCAGAGTCACGTTGTTGAGCGCGTAGGTCGAAGTGCGTGGCACTGCACCCGGCATGTTGGCGACGCAGTAGTGGACGACGTTGTCGAGAATGTAGGTCGGGTCTGCATGGGTCGTGGGCCGCGACGTCTCGAAGCAGCCGCCCTGGTCAATGGCCACATCGACCAGGACTGCACCGGGCTTCATGCGGCTCACCAAATCTGCGCTCACCAGCTTTGGGGCCGCGGCGCCCGGAACCAGAACACCCCCGATCACGAGGTCGGCATCGAGGACATGTCGCTCCACCGCCAGCCGCGTCGAGTAGACGGTGTTGAGCGGGCGCCCGAACTGTGTCCAAAGCCGCTTGAGCGCCTCACTGGAGCGATCAATGACCCAAGTGTCAGCGCCCATACCGATGGCGATATGGGCCGCATGACTGCCGACGACGCCACCGCCAATGATGACCACCTTCGCCGGGTCGACACCAGGCACCCCGCCTAGCAGGACTCCGAGGCCATTCTGCGGCTTCTCCAGGCAGTGGGCACCTGCCTGCACCGCCAGGCGCCCCGCCACCTCGGACATGGGCGCGAGTAGCGGAAGCCCGCCGCTGGGCCCTGTCACCGTCTCGTATGCAATGCATACCGCGCCGCTCGCGACAAGATCGCGGGTCTGCTCTGGATCAGGGGCGAGATGCAAGTAGGTGAACAGGACCTGACCCTCGGTCAGCATCGCTCTCTCGGACGCCTGAGGCTCTTTGACCTTGACAATCATTTCAGCGCGCTCGAACACTTCGCTGGCGGTCCGCGCAATACCTGCTCCGGCCGCCGCATAGTCGGCATCGACAGCATTGATGCCGACGCCAGCATCCGTCTCGACGATTACCTGATGGCCGTGAGCTACGAGTTCCTGAACGCTCTCAGGAGTGAGCCCGACCCGGTACTCGTGATTCTTGATCTCCTTCGGGACGCCAATGAGCATCTGCATTACTCCTTTTATGATCTTGCGTTCGACACGGTTAGCAGAGCCGGGCTCTCCGTCTCGGATAACGGGCGTCGGAAATGGCACCACTCTTCGGCAGCCCGCAGGGGCCGAACAACAAGCGGTGCTGATCAATTTGCTTAGAACTTTTCAACACACGCTGCGTACAGCACATGTGCGTACTCGACCAACGACGAACGAATGACTCACGCCATCTCTTCGAGAGCGGCACGTCCATGTGCCGCAGGAATCGCCGATAACTCAGCGTTTCCGCAATGCATCATAGGGACCACTTCGCACCGCGGTTAGATCCAGATCTTCCCCCCCGACCGAACCAAGGCCTAAGCGGCGAGATCCCTTCAAGCTTGAAGGGCTTCTGAAGCAATGAACCCAGGAGCGCTTAATTGTTGTTTCGGCTGGAGGCCATTGGCCCTGAAAGCACAGCGAAGTGCGGTCTTTGCCTGACCTCATTTCCTCGTGAACCTGGTTTATTCACGTACTTTTCCGCCTGATCCCTCGACCGTCCGACGATGGGCGCCCTATACTTCGGAACAAGTTTTTTGACCATCAATCAGCGCAGAACCTCGGCACAAAAGGGAGAAACACATGAGGCTTGGCATGATCGCTGGATTCTCCGGCGCAAAGCTCAACCTTCCGATGGATGCGATCCTGCACGCGGAGCAACTTGGATACGACTCGGTGTGGACATCGGAAGCCTACGGGTCCGATGCGATCACGCCAGCCGCCTGGATCCTTGCGAACACCACCAGAATTCGCGTGGGCACCGCCATCATGCAGATGCCTGCCCGCACGCCAGCCATGGCGGCCATGACCGCCATGAGTCTGGCCCAACTTTCCAATCAGCGATTCATCGTCGGTGTCGGAGCATCAGGTCCCCAGGTGGTGGAAGGCTGGCATGGCGTTCCCTACGGCAAGCCAGTCACGCGCCTGAAGGAATACGTCCAGATTATGAAGCTGATATTCGAGCGCAATGAACCCGCGATGTTCGAGGGCACGGAATATCAACTTCCTTACACCGGTCACGGCGCTACGGGACAGGGCAAACCGCTGAAGAGCATCCTGCACTGCGACGAGGACATTCCCATTTATGCCGCCACGATCACGCCCAACGGGGTGCAGGCAGCAGCCGAGGTCTGTGACGGTTTCTTCCCGGTCTGGATGGATCCCGAGCAGTACCACGTATTCAAGGAACCGGTCGACAAGGGCTTCGCCAAGGCCGGCGGCGACAAGGGGCTGGGCGAGTTCGACATCGCGCCATTCGTCACGGTCATCGTTGGCGATGACGTGGAGGCGTGCATGCAACCCATACGCGGCAACATGGCGCTGTACATCGGCGGCATGGGAGCCCGGGACAAGAACTTCTACAACAGCTACGCCAAGCGCCTCGGTTTCGAGGAGGCCGCAGTGAAGATTCAGGACCTGTTCCTTGCCGGCAGGAAAGACGAGGCCATGGCCGCGGTACCGGCGGACCTCATCGATGCCTGCCACCTCGTGGGACCGAAAGAGCGTATACGGGAACGCGCCCAGCGCTGGATCGATGCCGGCAAGCGGGGCGAAGTCGGCAGCATGCTGATTGGTGGGGCCCAGAAGGAAGCCATCGAGGTGATGGCGGAGATCATGCTCTGAGTCAGGTTCGCCCAGAAGCGCCCGCGCTTGCGGGCGCCTCTGGCGTGACGGATCCGATGTGCGGGGGGAGTCTATTCAGCCGTCATGTCCGCAGCGGAAATCCCTGCAATCCTTACCGGCTTCTTCATCGCATCACGGCGGAAGGGCTCCCCCAGCTCCTGATTGAGGATGACCTCAATCAAGGTCGTGATGTTATTGTCCATCTGATCCTTGATCGCGGTACGCAGCGCGTCGGAGAGCTCGGCCATGGTCTTGACCTGCACTCCTTTGAGTCCGCAGGCATTTGCGATTTCGGCATAGGAGACTTTCATGTCGAGTTCGGTACCGACAAAGTTATCGTCGAACCAAAGCGTGGAATTGCGCTTCTCGGCGCCCCATTGATAGTTCCGGAACACGATTTGGGTGATCGCGGGCCATTCATCCCGGCCGATCGCAGTCAGCTCGTTTACCGCAATCCCGAATGCCCCGTCGCCTGCGAAACCGATAACCGGAACATGCGGCTGACCAATCTTGGCACCAATGATGGCAGGCAGCCCGTAACCGCAGGGACCGAACAAGCCCGGGGCGAGATATTTCCGACCCTTCGGAAACGAGGGATAGGCATTGCCGATGGCGCAATTATTGCCAATGTCAGAACTGATGATCGCCTCTTCAGGCATGGCGGATTGAATGGCGCGCCAGGCCTGACGCGGTGACATCCAATCCGGACGCGCCGCGCGGGCACGCTCGTTCCAGGTCGTGCCCGGGTCGTCCTCTTCGTGGTCCAGGGATGTCAACTCCTGAGCCCAAGCAGATTTTCTTTGCCCAATCAGGATCCTCCGCTCGGCACGACCCGCATCGCCGGCACTCTCGGACAACTGAGCAGTAATGCCCACTGCCACCTTGGCCGCATCGCCCACGATACCCACGGTGACCTTCTTCGTCAGCCCGATACGATCGGGATTGATGTCCACCTGAATGATCCTGGCGTTGACCGGCCAGTAATCCATCCCATAACCGGGCAGGGTCGAAAACGGGTTGAGCCTTGTGCCAAGCGCCAGCACCACATCCGCTTTGCTGATCAGTTCCATGGCTGCCTTGGACCCGTTATAGCCCAACGGTCCAGCAAAAAGGGGATGACTGCCTGGGAAAGCGTCGTTGTGTTGATAGCCCACACATACCGGAGCATCGAGCCGCTCCGCCAACACTCGGGAGGCTTCGATCCCACCACTCGCCAACACGACGCCCGCACCGTTGAGCATCACCGGAAACTTCGCTTTTGACAGTAACTCGGCGGCTTTGGCGATGGAGTCGGGCCCGCCGGGGCTCGTTTCGAACTCCACCGGCTCCGGAACTTCGATATCGACCACTTGCGTCCAGAAGTCGCGGGGAATGTTGATCTGAGCGGGGCCGGACAAGCGCTTGGCTTTGGCAATCACGCGGGCCAGCACCTCGCAGATGCGGTTCGGGTCACGGACTTCTTCCTGATAGGCGACGCAATCCCTGAACACGTTCAACTGTTCCATCTCCTGGAAACCACCCTGACCGATGGTTTTGTTGGCGGCTTGCGGCGTCACCAGCAGGAGAGGCGTGTGGTTCCAATACGCTGTTTTGACAGCGGTGACGAAGTTTGTGATTCCAGGACCGTTCTGGGCAATCATCATAGACATCTTGCCCGTAGCACGGGTGTAGCCATCGGCCATCATGCCGGCGGAGCCTTCATGAGCACAGTCCCAGAAGGTGATGCCGGCAGCCGGGAAGATATCTGAGATCGGCATCATCGCCGATCCGATGATTCCAAATGCGTGCTGCACCCCATGCGCTTGCAACGTTTTGACAAAGGCTTCTTCGGTGGTCATCTTCATGGCGATGGGTCCTTTCCTGAAATGCCAGCAGCCGCAGCAACAGCCACATTCAATTCCGGCACGACACTAGGCCTAACAGCGCCTCGCCGTTAGGACCAGAGATAGCGAGATTTTAAGTCCAGGGGATCGCCTGCCGAGACAGACGTGACATTGACGATGACACGACAAATGCGTGTCCACGACTACGGGCGCGGCAACAGGCAGCGATTGTACTGCTCGCTTGGCAAAGCAAGACGATAGAATTCGTCTGGAATATAGCCTCGACCAAGGATTGCTTCAGCGGGGAGTCCTGCCTTCGACAGGGGCACTTCGGTGATTCGATTGCCTCACCGGGCTGAAGCAGGTCCCGCAGGCCTTTTGCTTGACGGCCGGTTGCGACCCTCGCAAGCTTGCGCACTCTTCGTCCGGCGCCTGCCGGCTCAACGGGAGTTATCATGGCCAGTCATATCACTGTTTCCGACGCCAACGCCGCCAGGAATGGCGCGTCTGCGGAGGGCGCTGTTGTCGAAGAGTTTGTTGCTCGGGGCCGCGAGGCCATGGCTGCCTTCGAGCGCCGAGATCAGGCGGGCGTCGATGAAGCGGTCACGGCGATCGCCTGGTCGGTCTACAAACCGGAACACGCCCAGGCGCTGGCTGAGCTCGCTGTTGCCGACACAGGACTCGGCAACGTAGGAGACAAGGTCGTCAAAAACCAGCGCAAGACCTTCGGCACTTTACGGGACCTGCTTCGCGCGCGCACTGTGGGCATCATCGACGAACAGCCTGAGCTGGGCATCGTGAAGTACGCGAAGCCCGTCGGGGTGGTGGCGGCGCTCACGCCTTCCACCAACCCCGCCGCCACTCCGGTGAACAAGGCCATGATGGCGCTGAAGGGCCGCAACGCGATCATCATTGCACCCTCGCCATCCGGCTACGCCACCACTGCGCGCACGGTCGAGCTCATGCGAACGGCGCTGACGCGCGTAGGTGCGCCCGCGGATCTCGTGCAGGTACTATCCGAACCCGTCACCAAAGGCCTGACGCAGCGACTCATGGAGGCCTGTGATCTGGTTGTGGTCACGGGATCACAGAACAACGTGCGCGCGGCCTACCGCTCCGGCAAGCCCGCCATTGGGGTGGGCGCCGGCAACGTCCCGGTGATCGTCGATGAAAGTGCCGACCTCCGCGACGCGGCGGCGAAGATCCATGCTTCAAAGACTTTCGACCACGCGACCTCCTGCTCCTCTGAAAATGCACTGGTAATCCTCGATGCTGTTTACGAGCCTATGCTTGCCGCGCTCGAGCAGGTGGGGGGATGGCGGGCCACACGTGAACAGAAGGCCGCTATACAGCGGGTCCTCTGGCCCGACGGCAACCTCAGCCGGGAGCTTATCGCGCGCCCGGCCGCAGCCATCGCCCGGACCGCAGGTCTCCCGGAGGCCGCCTCGCATGCTCGCTTCCTGATGGTCGAGGAGGACGGCATCGGACCCGAGCATCCATTCTCCGACGAGAAGCTCTCACCCGTCCTGGCCATCTATCGCGCTCAGGACCTCGACGCCGCTATCGCTTGCACTCGTGCCATTCTCGACTTCAAGGGGCGCGGTCACTCGTGTGGCATACACACCCAAGATCCAGAACGGGCCCGGCGCGTGGCTGAGGAGGTAGAGGTGGTGCGGGTGCTGGTCAACATGGCACACACCTTTGGCAACGGCGGCGGATTTGAAAGCGGACTCAATTTCACTCTGAGCATGGGCTGCGGAACTTGGCAGGGGAACACGATCAGTGAGAATTTGAGCTACCGCCACTTCATCAACATCACTCACTTGGCGGTACCGATTCCGGAAGACCGACCCTCGGAAGAGGAGCTTTTCGGAGCCTATTGGGCGCGCCACGGCCGGGACTGACCCTGACGCCCTGACGTATGTTGTCAAGGTCAGACACACCCCTTCCCGGGTCTCTCCTGCTTCGGCCAGACTTGTTGTCGAGGCCCAACCATGCCGGCCGGCAATGCCTGATCGAGCCCTTCCCCACCAAAGCAGCGAAGCTCGCTTATAGCACGGCCGGCATCCAGGCAGCGGGACACCGTTACGCCTGGGATGAGGTAAGCCCCTCGCTACATCAGTGCCCACGAACCCCGTTGCCACCATCATCGCGCCGCTGGCAACTCGAAGCCGCCACCGCTGCTGATCTCGCGTGTTGACCTAAATAACGTGTTAGTTATATAGTATTATTGCGTTAGGCGGGTACGCCCAAGGCCACTGTCGACAGACCGAATGCGCAGACGCTGCTGGTCAGTCAGGAGGATCCGTCGAACCAGCTCACTTCCGAGTTGTAGCGCAGGGTTTTCAGGGGTCCCACATGCCGTCACGACGCGCGCTGATCAGTATGACTTCCGAGGAGATCGATGGTTATCTGCGTGCGCAGAAGACGATCATGATCGTCTCGAACGGCCAGGATGGATTCCCGCACCCCATGCCAATGTGGTTCCACGTGACGTCGAATGGGGTGGTGCAATGCGCAACATTCGCCAAGAGCCAGAAGGTCCTGAATTTCCGGCGCGACCCCACTGCGTCCCTGCTGGTCGAATCCGGAGAGATTTACTCTGAGGCAAAGGGAGTCCTGATCTATGCCCGGACGCAAATTGACGATGATCCCGACTTGATCATGGAAGCGCTTGTCAACATCAACACCCGCGGAACGACTGTGTCGAGCAGTGAGGAAGCGGAACTGAGGGCGCGACTCGTGAAAATCGCTCAGAAGCGGGTACTTCTGAGCTTCCATCCCGAACGATACGTTTCCTGGGATCACGCCAAACTGAACGGCGGCTACTGAGGTCAACCGGATGCGCGGCCGCAAGCCAGCACTTCTGGTCAATTGCCAACTAATGAAGCAACGAGGACATTCATGGACTTGACGGATAAGACAGTCGTTATCACGGGCGGAGCATCAGGGCTTGGCAAAGCGACCGCGGAACATGTGATCAAGGCTGGCGGGACCGTCGCCATCTTTGATCGCAACGAAGAACTCGCGCATGCCACCGCCAAGGAACTTGGCCAGAGTGCCGCTGCCTTCAACGTCGACGTCACCGACGAAGATTCCTTGCAAGCAGCCATCGCCAGCGTGGTCGAAACCTTCGGCGCCATCCACGTCAACGTCAACTGCGCCGGTATCGGACCGGCAGCGCGCACGCTCGGCAAGGCCGGGCCGATGGCTTTCGAGGCATTCAAGCTGGTGGTCAACGTCAACCTGTTCGGTACGTTCAATACGCTGCGGCTGTGCGCCGAGCAGATGGCAAAGAACGATCCGGTGAACGAAGATGGCGAACGCGGCGTGATCGTTAACACCGCCTCCGTAGCCGCCTTCGATGGTCAGATCGGCCAGGCTGCCTACACCGCATCCAAGGCCGGCGTTGCGGGTATGACACTGCCCATTGCCCGCGATCTTGGCCGCAACGGTATTCGCGTGTGCACGATCGCGCCCGGAATTTTCGAAACTCCAATGATGCTTGGCGCGCCAGATCAGATTCGCCTGCCCCTGATTGACATGGTCCAGTTCCCGAAGCGGCTCGGCAACGCATCCGAGTTCGCCTTGCTCGCGCTGCAGATCATGCAAAACCCTTACTTGAATGGCGAGACCATCCGTCTCGATGGTGGAATCCGTATGCAACCTCGCTGATCGCCAACTTTCCACAATGCCCGGGCTGCTGGAAGCTGTAGGTCTGACCACGACACTCGAGGTCGCTACTCAGGCCAGCCCGGCCGCGCACGGGAGCGGGCTGCTTGATCTTCCCGCCAAGCCATAGGAACTTCGATGATCTTCGATCACCGCACTTACACCTGCATGCCTGGCACCCTGCCGCGGCAGCTAGAGCTGTACGACCGATATGGGCGAGCTGCCCAGGAGAAGCATCTTGGCAAGCCGATATTCTATGGCATCGTCGAAACCGGGCCGCTGAACACCTATGTCCATATCTGGCCATATCTCGACGCTGCGGACCGCAGCGCCCGGCGTGCTGCCTTGAAGGCTGACCCCGAATGGCAGGCCTTCCTCGTCAAGAACGCCGAAGCTGGCCATCTTCAATCTCAGTCGACCATGATCCTGACGGCTGCAGCGTTCTTCGAGGCCGTCTAGTTCGCGTATCTCACAGATGCACGAAGCGACTGCGCCCAGAGTCGCGAAACCAGCGCGCGGCACAAGCCCTTCGCGCAGGCAATCCTGCCAGTACGTCCAGGCCCCGCATCGCACCCGCTTACAGCTCAGTGTCGAGGAACCCGACCTCAGGGATCGACTCGTGCCACGGCATAGCCAGAAAGAACTTCGGAGCCGTTCTGATTCGTGGTCGAAACTTTCAGGTCCACGAGCGAAACGCCGTCTTCTTCACGCAGGCTCTCGACGGTAGCAGTAGCCTGAAGGTCGTCGCCCGGCCAGACCTGCGCGGTGAAACGCACTCCGAACTTCGTCAACCTGCCGTCGCCCACATAACGGGCGAGCATTGCCCCGGTCATGCCCATAGTCAGCATGCCGTGCGCGAACACACTCGGGTATCCCGCCACCTCACGGGTGTACAGTTCATCGGTATGCAGCGGATTGTAGTCGCCTGATGCTCCGGCATACTGAACCAACTGCGTTCGCTTGAGGTCCTGCACCAGGCTCTCGCTATGGGTGTCCCCTACCACCAGTTCGCTTGCCTTCAAAGCCACGCTCATGCTCCTTTCACTCTTGATTCTGAGTCGCAGGACGTTCCGTACGAACGCCAACACCCCGCACCGTCACCGCGAGTTCACCACCCTGATCACGATACTCGGTGATGGTCTCATTGAAGATCAGCTTGCCGGCCCGGCGGCCTTCCTTCTCCCATGTTCTGCCCGGAAGCACAGTGGCACAGAGCACGTCGCCCACCCGCGGATGGCGGTGATACTCGAAGTGCTGCTCGGCGTGGAGGGTACCCGCGTTGCCGCCATTCTCTGATTTCGTGTCGGGATCGATTCCCGAGGGGTTGGCGCCGGAACCAAACCAGGGCTGATTGATTCTCGGACGCAGCGGCCAGGCAGGATCGAACTGAGCGGCCGCCTGCATGAACGTCGGCGGCGCGATGATGGCGCCGGCTTCGGTGCCCGCGGCGTATTCCGCGTCGTAGTAAACTGGATTGTCATCATAAACCGAACGGGCAAACATCATGATGTGACTCGCCTCAACAGGAAATCTTTCAGCGGCCATGGTCACTCCCTTTTTGAGTTCTGAAATTTGAGTTTCGAGGCACCACCTCGCAGCCGACCGCCCCCAGAGACCTTTGAAACTGTCGGTCGTGAGACGCCGCTGCCATCGGTTGCAGGCCCAGAACGTAACACTCTACACCGATTCCGTTATGTATCATAACTCAATTCACAACCGGTCCTCAGACCTCCCTACAGGCAATTGCCATGTTGAACCAATTTGACGACTACCCTGTACATCAGACCCCTGAGCCCGTTGCCAATCCAGCCACCGGTGGCTGGAACTTTTACGATCGCACCTGGATTAATGGGTACGCCTCCGATGGCTCGTGCTACTTCGCCTTGAGAATGGCCATATACCCTCACCGTGGCGTCCTCGACTGCGCGTTCAGCGTGGTCGAAGCTGGTGCGTCAGCATTGCTTCTACGGCTCGCGGCGCGCCCCTTTTTAGCGTGCTGAAATGAAGGTCGGACCATGACGCATCGAGATCATCCGGCCAATGCGCCGGGCGCGTGTCGTTCTCGAGGACAATTCGAACGGGATCACGCCGCATCATGGACGACACCCGCTTCGAACAGTTCGGGCGCCGGAGCGGTCACATTCACTACCCCGAAGGCTCCATCGACGCAGCAGACTCAGTTTGTCATGGCACCAAGGACCGGTCCTGGGGCATTCGAAGGGTGGGCGCGCCAGAAAGCGGGGGGGCTCCGCTGGATCCTGATGGGATCTTTTTCTCTGGGCGCCACTGTACTGGGGCGATCACGTCACTCATGCGCTGCCTTCGACAGCTCCCGTGGAGAACCCCTCATGAGAGTGTGGATGACCGCGCCGCTTCGACTTGCTCGCTCCGGAGCGCCTTCATGGGCAGCAGGTCGTCAGAGCCAAAGACAACCACGGTCGGCTTGGGCTTGGCGTCCTGGTCGTAATTCGTAGCCTGGCCTTATCCGGCAGCGGGATTGAGTGGGTTTCGCCACGGCGTCCCTGGTTGATGTCGATGGCGCGATCGCCAAAGCCGTTGCGGAGAGCGGACGTCGACGATCCGTTCATTCTTCTAGTTGATTGAAGTACTTGTGAGCAACCGAAAACGAATCGACCCCAGCAGGAGCTCCGGCATAAGCGGTGACCTGCAACAGCACTTCTTGAATTTCCTCTCTGGTCAGCCCGTTCTTCAGCGCGCCAGGCAAATGCATCTCGATTTCATGCGGCCGGTTCATCGCGGCCAGCATCGCCAGGTTGATCATGCTGCGATCGCGCCGACTGAGACCGGGCCGGGACCAGATCTGTCCCCAGATGTTCTCGGTGGCCCATTGCGTTAGCGGGCGAGTGAAGTCGTTCTCCGAATCTCGACGCGCCGCAGCTTCGATCCGCTCGTTTCCCAAAACCTCTCTGCGGATTTCGTCTCCACGCATGAAGCGCTCGTTCAAGTCGTAGGGTTCGTCGCTCAATGCTGTTCTCCAATACCGTCTGTAAGGACCACCGTCTCCCGGCAGACAAGCAGTATACGCGCTTCGGTTTCAATTCACGCTTCGATGGAGCGCCTTGAGTCCACTTGTGCTTCCGCAGCCTGCGGTACAAAGAGTGCGTGGTCCCACGCAGGACGCTTGCAGGAATGTCCCGCAAAATGTGTCTTGATCGGCACTCACAAGTGGGCGCCTTGAAGTCAGTCCCCGCCCCACTTCGGCGACCGTTCTCCTCCAGCTCATTCGGAATCCCGCCCGAATGACGCTGCTGGACAGCGGAGAATAATCGTGGATCTTCGGATAGCTGGGCGGTCAGGCTGCGCCGCCGTCGATGAAAAAGTTCTGGCCATGGATGTAGTCGGCGCGGTGGCTGGCCAGGAAGCAGATCAGGTCGGCGATCTCCTCGCGGCGGGCGAAACGGCCGGCAGCATTGGGAAAACGTGTGGCAATGGCCTGGCGTTCGATGTCCGCCCAGTCTTCACCCCAGCCCTCGCGAGCGGCGGTCTGGCGCATCCAGGCTTCGACCTCTGGCGTGTGGATGATGCCAGGGGAGACCAGATTGACGCGGATGGCAGTGCCTGCGAGATCGCGGGCCAGAGATTCAGTGAGCGTGACCAGGGCGCCCTTGGCGGCGTAGTAGTGCGGGTTGCCTGCGCCCGGCCGTTGGGTGCCGGCGGTACCAAGGTTGATGATGCGTCCCCAAGGCGTATTGCGAAACTGCGGCAGCGCCAAACTGATCAGGCGGGTGGCTGAAAGTACGTTGTGCTCGTACATGTCGTGCCAGGCTTCGGCAGGAGTCTTGTCGAACTCGCCGCGGCCGGAAGCACCGTAATTGTTGATGAGGATATCGACGGCGCCGGCCTCGTTGGAGGCCTGCCAGACCCTTGCTGCGCCGTCGTCGCTGAGCAAGTCGCCCGCCACGCCCAAGGCATTAGGGATCGTCGCGGCAACCGCATCAGCGGCTGCCTGCTCGAAGCCGTGCACCACCACGCTCGCGCCTTCTTCGGCGAGGCGACGGGCGATGACTTCGCCGGTGCCACGATGGCTGCCGGTGATCAAGGCGCGGTGGCCGGTGAGTGCCAAGTCCATGCTGATTCCTTTCTGAATGCGGATGTTGTGCAACGAAGATTCCGGTTGCGTGTATCTCTGGTGGCGGAGGCGCTTGCCGGTGCTGTTCTGCTCGCAGCAGAAGGCAGCAATGAACCGCTCGTCCCACCCTGCGTCATTCGGCAGTGCTGGCACTGGCCCGAACGACGCCGCTGCCCGCTCGACGCAGGAGCATGACGCCACATGTGCACGGGGGGCGCAACGCGGCCGCGCGCGCATGATGGCAGTTGGCAGCACGCCACCAACTGTGGCGCCCCCGACACATTCATCTCTCGTGCCGGCACCATCTCCGGGGCAACGCCAGCACCAACGGCCAAGCCGCCTGCCAACAACTGCTGTATCAGGCCATCGGAAAGCCTCGGTGGACTTGTAACTCTGGACGAATACAATACCGTCGCTCAAGTTATAGTCCATAACATCAATTGATACGACCATCGGAGAGTGGAGCTCGGCAAGATGCCGGGCACGACAATCCACGACTCATTCGCCAGCGGCGACGATACGGCAGTCCGCTATTCGCGATCTGAAGCTGCGCGCGCCGGAACGGGCGACCGAGCTGACGCCGGTGAAATCACGCAAGATTGGAGAAAAAGCATGTCGGAGAGCAAACTCAATCCGGTTCCCGCAAGCATGCGCGATGCGCACATCGACCCTGCCAGCTACCAGCGGCTGTACCAGGAATCCATCGACGATCCGGATGGCTTCTGGTCGCGCATGGCCCGGGAGCACCTGCACTGGTTCTCCGACGACTGGCAGACCGTCTGCAAAGCCGACATGCCCAAGGGCCAGATCAGCTGGTTCGAGGGCGGCACGCTCAATGCCAGCTACAACTGCCTCGACCGCCACCTGGACACCCGCGGCGATCAGACCGCCATCATCTGGGAAGGCGACGATCCCGCCGCGTCCAAGCACATCACCTACCGCGAGGCCCACGCCGAAGTCTGCCGGCTGGCCAACGTGCTCAAGGACCGCGGCGTGAACAAGGGCGACCGGGTCTGCATCTACATGCCCATGATCCCGGAAGCGGCCTACGCCATGCTGGCCTGCGCCCGCATCGGTGCCATGCAC
>JAFIFJ010000089.1 GCA_020832085.1 Gammaproteobacteria bacterium
CCGCCCCGCCCGCCCCCGGGGGGGGGCGGGGGGGGGGGCGCGGGGGGCCGGGCGCCCCCCCCCCCGGGGGGGATCAGAAGCGAACGCGGAACTGAGCCATGAGGGAGCGCCCGAAGTTGGTGTAGGTCACCTGGTCCTGAGAGTTCGGGCCGGTGGAGGTGCAGCGCGTCTCCGCTCCGGGAGCGTCGGCCATCGGACAGGCGCCCGGGCGGGCACCGCCACCGAGGGCGACGTGCTTGTCGGTGAGGTTACGGCCAATGAAGGACAACTCGTAACGCTCGTCCTGGCTGTAGAAGCGCAGGGCGGAATCCAGCATCCAGTAGCTGCTCTGGGTGAAAGGATCGAGTGTTGCCGTCCAGGCGTAGCCGTCGTTGTAGCGAGCATCCGAGGACAGTTCCCAGCGCCAGTTGGTATTGCCGAGGCCCTGATCGAAGCTGAAGCCAACGGCGCCGGCCCACTTGGCGCTACCTGCTGCCTGCAGTCCAATGAGATTCTGTTCCGAGGCGTTGAAGAAGTCGTCCTTGTACTTGGTATCTGTGTAGGCGAGGTTGCCCCGGACCGCGAGACCGTCCACCGGCGTGAGCCACAGCCAGTCGGCTTCAACACCCCGACTGTTCAGTTTCGAAGCGTTGAAGGTTTCGAACTGAATGATGTTGGCATCGAACAGCTGAACCTGCAGGTCCTTGTAGTCATAGGTGAAGGCTGAGGCATTGACGCGGAGGGTGTTGCCAAGCAGGTTTGCCTTGACGCCAGCCTCGTAGCCGACGGCTTTCTCGGAGTCATAGTAGAGGAAGTCGAAGCCCTCGAAACCAGGTGCGTTCGGGTTCAGGGCGTTGGTGGGCAGTGCGCTGTTGTCGACGCCGCCGGACTTGAAGCCCTCTTTGTAGGCGACAAAGACGCTGACGTCAGGCGTCACGTAGTAGTTCAGCGCAACCTCGGGCGACCAGTTGCTGTCGGAGAACTCCAGGCCCTCGACTTCCGTGAAGCCGCCGAAGCCGAATATCGATGCGCCAGCATGGAAGTATGGCAGATCGATGCGCCCCTTCTTCTTTTCGTTTGTGTAACGGGTGCCAGCGGTCAGCTGCAGATCATCGGTGATGTCCCAGTAGCCCGCAAAGAAGGCCGAGTAGACCTTGGTGTCCAGGAAGTGGAAGCGCCAGTAGTCCGAGCCGCGGCCGGTGGTCGGGTCGAGGCCGAAGTTGGCACCGGGCGTGGTGTCGAAGCCGAGGGCTTCCGAGACCGGAACCGTTTCCGGATCGAAGTTCAGGAAGTTCGGGACCAGCGCCAGGTTGAAGGCGTACTGGTAGGCCTCGAAGCGCTGCTCCACGTCCTGATAGTAGGCGCCCACCATGAAGTTGACGGGACCGTCGAAGGTGCTCCGCAGGTTGAACTCCTGGGAGATGCTCTCGTAGGTGTTGCGGTGCAGACCTGCGAAGACCCCGACGTTGCCGTCATAGGCCTCGAGGTCGACGTGATCGAGATCCACGTAGCCGGTCACCGAACGCAGCGCAAAGTTCTCGTTGATGGTCCAGTCGCCGCGCAGGGAGAAGAAGTGCGTGTCCTGATCGAGGAACTGTACGCCGTCGTCGGCACCGTAAGGCAGGCCGGTGGCCAGCAGAGGATTGACGTCATTGATGGAAGTCTTTCCGTTCAGGCGGCAGTCGCTGAAGCCGGGTATGACGACCAGAGGAAAGGCCGCGGATGGGATGGCAGTAGGCTGGACCGAGCCTTCAGGGCAGGTGTCCTCCATGGTGGCCCAGGGGCCGTCATTCTTGTACTTGGAATAGGAGTAACTGGCACGGAAGGTGAGATCGTCCGTGGGATCCCAAAGCAGCGTGAGGCGGTAGTTCTGGGACTCTTCGCCGCGATACCGGTTCGTGACGCCAGGGAAGACATTTTCCCAGCGGTCGTTGGCCTTGGTGTAGCCCACCGCCAGCCGGGCACCGAGGGTGTCGGTGATGGGGCCGGAGATGACGCCTTCGAACATGCGCTGATCGAACTCGTGCTCGTAGCCGACCATGCCTTCGAGTTCGAACTCCTGGCCGGGATCGTTGGTGGTGATGGACACCACGCCGGCGGTGGCGGACTTGCCGAAGTAGAGGCTCTGGGGCCCTTTGAGCACTTCGATCTGGCCCATGTCCATGTAGGCGTTGTGGATGAAGCGGCCGATGTTGACCACCACGCCATCGACGTTGATCGCCACTGACTGGTCGAAGGCGGCGCTGATGTCACTGGAGCCGATACCGCGCAGGCGCAGGATGGAGCCGTTGCCGGAACCGGTCTGGAAAATCTGGAAGTTGGGCACCAGGCTCGAGGCATCCTCGAGGCGGGTGATGCCGTAGCGCTTGAGGTCCTCCTCGCTGAGCGCTGCCACGGTCACGGGCACGTCCTGCAGCGTCTCGGCCTGCTGGCGGGCGGTGACGACGATCTCCTCGATCGTTCTGGACTGCTGCCCGGGAGCCTGGGCGTAGGCGCCGGGGACAGCAAACATGGATGCCGCTGCGGTGGCGACCGCAAGGCGGGACAAAGCAAATTGCATCGTGATTCCTCCCCTGAAGGATGGGATGAGCTGAAAGTGGACTAACCCAATCTTTTGGCCAGGGACTTCGCCGGCCTGTTCTTTGTATCGATCTGTTACTGAGCAGATCGTGTGCGGAAACTAATCTCGTCTTGAAACTTAGTCAATACAGTCACGCATGTTTTTTATTGGCGGTGCAGGGGAGGCTGTCTTGCGCGCGCTGAAACGAAGGAGGCAGGCCCGAATGGGCCTGCCTCCTGGGTCCTGCGGTTTTCAGGATGAGCTGCGCGAGCAGCCCGAGGTTCGTCAGAAGCGAACGCGGAACTGGGCCATGAGGGAACGCCCGAAGTTGGTGTAGGTCACCTGGTCCTGGGAGTTGGGGCCGGTGGAGGTGCAACGCGCGGCGGGATCCGGATTGCCGGGATCAGCCTGCGGGCATGCCCCCGGACGAGCCCCGCCACCCTGGGCGATGATCTTGTCAGTGAGGTTGCGGCCCATGAAGGACAGCTCGTAGCGTTCATCCGCACTGTAGAAGCGGACGGCGGCATCGAGCATCCAGTGGCTGCTCTGGGTGAACGGATCCAGCGTGGCCGTCCAGGGGTAGCCGCTGTTGAAACGGGCGTCGGAGGAAAGTTCCCAGCGCCAGTCGGTGTTGCCGAGACCCTGCTCGAAGCTGAAGCCCATGGCGCCGGCCCACTTCGCGCTGCCTGCCGCCCGCAGCCCGATGAGGTTCTGATCCGAGGCATTGAAGAAGTCGTCTTTGTAGCGGGTGTCGGTGTAGGCGAGATTGCCGCGGATGGAGAGCCCGTCCACCGGCGTCAGCCAGAGCCAGTCCGCTTCCAGGCCACGGCTGTTCAGTTTCGAGGCATTGAAGGTTTCGAACTGGATGATGTCGGCGTCGAAGAGCTGGACCTGCAGGTCCTTGTAGTCGTAGGTGAAAGCGGTGGCATTGACGCGCAGCGTGTTGTCGAGCAGCCGCGCCTTGACCCCGGTCTCCCAGCCCACGGCGGTCTCGGAGTCGTAGATCAGGAAGTCGAAACCTTCGAAGCCCTCTGCGTTCGGGTTCAGGGCGTTGGTCGGCAGGGCGCTGTTGTCGATGCCGCCAGACTTGAAGCCCTCCTTGTAGGCCACGAAAACGCTGATGTCCGGCGTGACGTAGTAGTTGAGGGCGACCTCGGGTGACCAGTTGCTGTCGGAGAATTCGAGGCCTTCGACGCTGTCGAAACCGCCGAAGCCGAATACGGCAGCGGCGGCATGGAAGTACGGCAGATCGATGCGACCGTTCTTCTTCTCCCGCGTGTAGCGGGCGCCAGCGGTCAACTGCAGGTCTTCGGTGATGTCGTAGTAGCCGGCGAGGAATGCTGAGTAGACCTCGGTGTCGGTGAAGTGGAAGCGCCAATAGTCCGAACCGCGCCCGGTGGCCGGATCGAGGCCGAAGGTAGTGCCCGGGGTGGTATCAAAGCCAAGGGCTTCGGAGACCGGGACCGTTTCCGGGTCGAAGTTCAGGATGTTCGGGGTCAGCGCAAGGTTGAAGGCGTACTGGTAGGCCTCGAAGCGCTGCTCCACATCCTGGTAGAACGCACCGACCATGAAGTTGAACGGACCATCGAAGGTGCTGCGGAGATTGAACTCCTGGGAGATGCTCTCGTAGGTGTTGCGATGCAGGCCGGCGAAGACCCCGGCGTTGCCGTCATAGGCCTCGAGATCGGTGTGGTCGAGATCCACATAGCCGGTCGTTGAGCGCAGGACGAAGTTCTCGTTGATAGTCCAGTCGCCGCGCAGGGAGAAGAAATGCGTGTCCTGTTCCAGAAAGGGAATGCCGTCGTCGGCGCCGTAGGGCAGACCGGTGGCCAGGGTCGGGTTGACGTCATTGATCGACGTCCTGCCGTTCAGGCGGCAGTCGCTGGCGCCGGGCAGCACGACCAGAGCAGTGGCGGCTGACGGAAAGGCCGTGGGCTGGACGGACCCCTCCGGGCAGGTGTCCTCCATGGTGGCCCAGGGGCCATCGTTTTCGTACTTGGAGTAGGAGTAGCTGGCGCGGAAGGTCAGATCGTCCAGAGGGTCCCAAAGCAGGGTGAGGCGATAGTTCTGGGACTCCTCCCCGCGCTTGGGGTTCTCAACGCCAGGGAAGAAGTTTTCCCAGCGATCGTTGGCCTTGGTGTAGCCCACTGCCAGACGGGCCCCGAGCGTGTCGGTGATGGGGCCTGAGATGATGCCCTCGAACATGCGCTGATCGAACTCGTGCTCGTAGCCGACCATGCCTTCGATTTCGAACTCCTGACCGGGATCATTGGTGGTGATGGACACCACGCCGGCGGTGGCGGACTTGCCGAAGTAGAGGCTCTGGGGCCCTTTCAGGACCTCGATCTGGCCCATGTCCATGTAGGCGTTGTGGATGAAGCGGCCGATGTTGACCACGACGCCATCGACGTTGATGGCCACCGACTGATCGAAGGCCGCGCTGATGTCACTGGAGCCAATGCCGCGCAGTCGGAGAATGGAGCCGTTGCCGGAACCCGTCTGGTAGATCTGGAAGTTCGGCACGAGGCTCGAGGCGTCTTCGAGGCGGGTGACGCCGTAGCGTTTGAGGTCCTCTTCGCTCAGGGCGGCGACTGTCACGGGAACATCCTGCAGGGTCTCGGCCTGTTGCCGTGCCGTGACCACGATCTCTTCGATGGATCTTGGCTGGACGGGTTGTTGCGCTTGGGCGACGCCGGCTGATGCCAGGGCGAACGTTGCCAGGGTGACGGAGGTCACCCGACCGGAAGTGGATACCTTCATTGTCTTGATCCCCATACAACTAAGGATGGACGCTGATGCGTGCAAGGACGGACGCTGATGTGTGGATGCGGGGCTCACGGCCTCTTTTGAGTGCGTCCTGTGACGAAACGTATGCAAGACGTTTCGAGGTGTCAATAAAAGCGCCTGGATTTCGGCCCATTTGTTTCAGAATAGTGCGCGCGTGCTGGATTTGGCTGCCCCAGCTGGCAAAGTGCTGTGCGGATCTGGTCGGGAAACCCGTCTCGTCCTGCAGTCGCAGCTCTGGAGTCGGGTATGTTTTGCCGTTCCAGCCTTCCGGCGGGCACACTGCGACGCTACGGCATGGCCGGTGGTTCGCTCAGCCATCGGGCGCAGGTTCGCGCCAAAGTCGACAGCGGGAGGAAAGTCACCGATGAATCTGGCAGATATCTTTCGGCATTGGGGACGCTGGCAACCCCGGGCCCTGGCCATACGGTTCGGCGACCGTGATCTGACCTGGCAGGACCTCGATCAGCGAACGGATGCGCTCGCGGCAATGCTGGCAGAGCGCGGCATCGGCAGCGGTGATCGCATCGGCATCCTGCTCGGCAACTGTCCTGAGTACATCGAGACCAGCATTGCGGCCTGGAAGCTCGGTGCCGTCGTCGTCCCGCTGAACGTCCGCTACGCCCCGCCCGAGGCCGCCTACGTCATCGACAACGCAGGCTGTTCTCTGGTGCTGACGGATGCCGCGCTGGCGCCGACGCTGGCCGAAGTGGAAGGGCGCCTGCCCATCCTCGATGTGGGCGAAGTCCGCGCCATGGCGGATGGTCAGGGCAGCGTGCCGGCCCTGGATCTGGATCCGTCTCATCCGGCGACAATCTGCTACACCTCTGGCACCACCGGCGATCCCAAAGGCGCCGTGCTCACCCATGGTTCCTGGAACGCCGCTTCCCAGGGCTGGGTCCAGGCCATCCAACTCACGGTGGAGGATCGGGTGCTGCTGCCGTTCCCGCTGGCCTTCACCGGTGGATTCGCGGTGTTTCTCTTCACCCTGTGGTCGGGAGCCCGGCTGGTCCTGGAGCCCGCCTTCGAGGCCGACCGCACGCTGGATCTGTTCGAGCAGGAACGGATCACGGCCCTGTTGGCGGTGCCGCAGATTCATGAAGTGCTGGTCCAGCATCCGCGCTGGCAGCAGGTGGACCTGTCGTCCTGGCGCATTGCCTGTTCCGGCGGCGCCTCCGTCCCGGAGTCGCTGATCCGTGCCATCCAGGCCCGAGGGGTGCCCATGCTGCAGGGCTACAGCCTCACCGAGGCGTCGGCGGCGGCCACCATCCTGCCCGGCCATGATGCCCTGACCAAGGTCGGCTCGGCGGGGCTGCCCATCGTTCACGGCGGCAGCGCCGTGATCCGCGAAGACGGTTCGTGGTGTGAGCCGGGCGAGGTGGGCGAGATCCTGATCAGCGGCCCTCAGGTCATGGCGGGCTATTGGAACAATCCGGAGGCCAGCGCCAAGGCGCTGCAGAACGGTTGGCTGCACACCGGCGACCTGGGCATTTTGGATGCAGACGGCTACCTGAAGGTGGTGGACCGGGCCAAGGACATGCTCATATCCGGTGGCCTCAACGTCTATCCCGCCGAGATCGAGCGCCTGCTCACCGGTCTCGACGGCGTCATCGAACTATCGGTCATCGGCGTACCCCACGAGCGCTGGGGTGAGACGCCCATGGTGATCGTCAACACCGGTGGCAAGGCGCTGACCGCGGAGCAGGTTCTGGCTGCCTGTCGCGGCAAACTTGCCGACTATAAGATGCCGCGCTACCTGCTGCTGCGAGACGATCCGCTGCCCCGTGGCATGAGCGGCAAGGTCCTCAAGCGGGAACTCAGAGAGGAATACGCGACGCTGCCTGAGCGCATCATCAGGCTGGATACCAACATGGACAAAGACAAGGAGCCCAAGCATGCGTGACGAGACCCTGGCCATTCACGCCGGATACACCACCGATCCCACCACCAAGTCGGTGGCCACGCCGATCTATCAGACTGTGGCCTACGAATTCGACAGCGCTCAGCACGGTGCGGACCTCTTCAACCTGGCGGTGCCGGGCAACATCTACTCGCGCATCATGAATCCCACCAATGGCATGCTCGAGGAGCGGGTGGCACAGCTCGAAGGCGGCGTGGCGGCGCTGGCCCTGTCGGCCGGCAGCGCGGCCATTCACTACGCCATCGTCAATATCGCCCGGCAGGGCGACAACATCGTCACGGTGCCTCAGCTCTACGGCGGCACCTACACGCTGTTCGCCCACATGCTGCCCGACCTTGGCATCGAAGTGCGCTTTGCGGAGGACGACAGTCCTGAAAGCCTCGAGAAGCTCATCGACGGGAACACCAAGGCGGTGTTCTGCGAGAGCATCGGCAACCCGGCGGGCAACATCGTCGATCTCGAGGCCATCGCCACCATGGCGCACAAGCACGGGGTGATCCTCATCGTCGACAACACCGTGGCGACACCGGCGCTGCTGAAGCCGATTCAGTTCGGCGCCGACGTGGTGGTGCACTCCCTGACCAAGTACATGGGCGGGCATGGCACCACCCTCGGCGGCATCGTGGTGGATGCGGGCACCTTCGACTGGAAGGCGAATGCCGAACGCTATCCCATGTTCACCACGCCTGAGCCGGCCTACCACGGCGTGGTGTATGCCGAGGCCTTCGGTGCTGCCGCCTACGTGGCGCGGGTTCGGACCGTGGCCCTGCGCAACACTGGCGCGGCGCTCTCACCCATGAACGCCTTCCTGCTCATGCAGGGCATCGAGACGCTGTATCTGCGCATGGAGCGGCACTGCGTGAACGCCCAGGCGGTGGCCGAGCATCTGCAGCAGCATCCCCTGGTGGCGTGGGTGAGCTATGGCGGTTTGCCGAAGGATCGCTATCACGAGCTGGCCAAGCGCTATACCAACGGCCGGCCGTCGTCGCTGCTGACCTTCGGCCTGAAGGGCGGCTTCGATGCCGGCGTGAAGTTCTACGATGCGCTGGAGCTCATCAAGCGGCTGGTGAACATCGGTGATGCCAAGACCCTGGCCTGCCATCCGGCTTCCACCACCCATCGCCAGCTCAGCGAGGAGGAGCAGGTGGCCGTGGGCGTGCGTCCGGAAATGATCCGCATCTGCGTGGGTATCGAGCACATCGACGACATCCTGGCCGACATCGATCAGGCCCTGGAGAAATCGGCATGAGCGGTCGGCTGGCAGGCAAGGTGGCCCTGGTCACCGGTGGATCGTCGGGCCTCGGTGCCGGCATCGTGCAGCGCTATCTGGAGGAGGGTGCCACGGTCTGGAATGCAGATCTCAATGCACCGGCGCTGCCGTCGGCGCGCTACATCCCTCTGGATGTCTGCGACGAAGCCCAGTGGGAGCAGGTGCTCGCGGCCATCGTTGCGGAATCCGGTGGCCTGCATGTGCTGGTGAACAATGCGGGCATCTTCACCTCTTCTCCGGTGGACGAGACGCCTGTTGCGGACTTCCGCCGGGTGCTCGACGTCAATGTCATCGGCGTCTTCCTGGGCTGCAAGCATGCCGTGCGCATCATGAAGACCGGCGGCGGGGGTGCCATCATCAACCTGTCGTCAGTGACCGGTCTGCGCGGGCAGGTCGGGGGCGCGGCCTATGGTGCGAGCAAGGCGGCGGTGAAGATGCTGTCGAAGACCGTGGCGCTGGAGGGGGCGGCCCACGCCATCCGCTGCAACAGCATTCATCCGGGCATCATCGAGTCCCCCATGCTGCGCGCCGCCATGGCCGCAAGCGGCAACCCGGAAGCGGTGGAACGGCACATCAACGGTTATCTGCCCATGGGCTACATCGGTGATCCGGTGCAGGACATCGGCAACATGGCCCTGTATCTCGCCTCGGACGAAAGCCGTTACATCACCGGAACCGAGATGGTGGTGGACGGAGGCATGATCACCGGCCTGCCGAGCTGAGCTGGCAGACGGCGGC
Source organism: Gammaproteobacteria bacterium (assembly GCA_020832085.1). Taxonomy (GTDB): domain Bacteria; phylum Pseudomonadota; class Gammaproteobacteria; order Pseudomonadales; family Azotimanducaceae; genus SLTB01. Next base: position 9,253 of record JAFIFJ010000089.1, read on the forward strand.
GTGGGTGGAGAGAAACACCTCGCCGCTCAAGTGCCCGAGCAGGGTGCCGGCTTCGAGCCGGTCCATGACCGGGCCTTTCACCTCGGCCAAGTGCAGGCGCACCCCGCGCGCCGACAGGGTGGCGTTGAGGTACTCCAGCATGTCGGCGGCGGTGGCGTCCACGTGGCTCACCGAGGACATCACCAGGATCAGGTGCTTCGCATCGGGGTGGTCGTCGGCGATGGCGAACAGTCGTTCCTCGATCCCTTCTGCATTGCCGAAGAACAGGTTCTCGTCCACCCGGACGATGATCAGGTCCGGGTGGCACTCCACCTCGGGGTGACGCAGCACGTTGCGGAAGTGTTCGCTGCCGGGCATGCGGCCCATCACCGCCAGGTGGGGATGGCTGGCGCGCCAGACCAGCAGTGCCAGCGAAAACACCACGCCGAAGACGACGCCTGCTTCGACCCCCGCCAGCAGCACCCCGAGCGCGGTGCCGCCGAAGGCCATGCCTTCCAGGCGGTCGAAGTGCCAGGCGTGCTTGAGTCCCTTGACGTCGACGAGACTCAGGGCGGCGATGATGATCACGGCTGCCAGGACGGTATTGGGCAGGCTGCGAAAGACCCCGGTGGCGAACAGCAGCACCACCACCATGAAGCCCGCAGCAAGGATGCCGGCCAGCGGGGTACGGGCACCGGCTTCGGCATTCACCACGGTCCGGGAGAAGCCGCCGGTCACCGGGAAGGCGCCCGAGAAGGCGCTGGCCAGATTGGCGGCACCGAGGCCACGCAGTTCGGCGTTGGGATCGATGCGCGTGCCGGCCTGACGGGCGAAGGCCTGGGCTATGGCGACACTTTCGACGAAGGTGATGAGACTGATGATCAGCGCCGGCAGCCACAGGGCGCTGAGCAGTGACCAGTCCAGGGCCGGCCAGACCAGCTGCGGCAGACCGGTTGGCAGATCGCCTACCACGGCCATGCGGTCAGCGAGACCCGCGGCGGCGACGCCGGCGGCAGCCAGCAGCACCACCGCCATGGGCGCCATGCGGCTGAGCAGGGTGGCCTGGGCACCGGCCATGCCGGCGCGTTCGAGCCAGCCGGCCAGATGACGGCGCGCGATCCAGAGCAGAAGCAGGGCAGCAAGGCCCAAGGCGCTGGTGAGGAGCTGCGCGCTGCCCGCTGACCGCAGCAATTCCCAGATCAGTTCCACGGCCGTGTCGCCGCCGCTCTGGATACCGAACAAGGGTCGCAACTGGCCGATGATGATCAGAATGGCGGCCCCGGAAATGAAGCCGTTGATCACCGGATGGCTCAGCAGACGTGCCAGCTGCCCCAGCCGCAGCATTCCGAACGCAAACAGCATCAGACCCGACAGCAGGGCCAGGACGATCGCCCCGGCGACGTACTCGGGACTGCCCGGGGCGGCGATGGGGGTCAGTGCCGAAGCCGTCATCAGCGCAGTGACAGCCACGGGACCTACCGACAGCACCATGGATGTGCCGAACAGGGCATAGGCCACCATGGGCAGGACACTGGCGTAGAGCCCGAGCTGGGGCGGCAGGCCGGCGAGACTGGCGTAGGCCAGTCCCTGGGGGACCAGCAGCATGGTCACCACCAGCGCGGCAATGAGGTCGCCGGGCAGTTGTCCGCGCTGGTAGGCCGTGACCCAGGCAGGCGGACCGAGCTTCATGCCTTTCTGCTGCGCTCGATCAGTTCGAAGATGCCCATGCCCGCCAGCATGGCGACCACGAACACGACGGCCTCGGGCTTCAGGGCTCCGACGGCGACCAGGGCTGGGCCGGGACAGAATCCCGCCAGTCCCCAGCCGACGCCGAAGCCGAGGCTGCCGAGGATGAGGCGGCCGTCGATGTCCTGGCGAGTAGGCAGGTGCAAGGGCTCGGCAAACACGGTCTGGGTACGGCGTTTCAGAAACTGGAAGGCGGGCAGGGCGATGGCGATCGCGCCCGCCATGACCAGGGCCAGGGAGGGATCCCAGGGACCCGCGAGATCGAGAAAGGCCAGCACCTTGGCCGGATTGACCATGCCGGAGAGAATCAGTCCGATGCCGAAGATCAGCCCGGTGAGAAAAGCGGTGAGCATGGAGCGGGACATGGCATCAGCTCCCGATCAGGTGACGCAGCACGAACACGGTGAGGAAACCCGTGGCCATGAACGCGACAGTGGCGATGATGGAGCGAAGCGACAGCCGCGAGATCCCACAGACGCCGTGGCCGCTGGTACAGCCGGCGCCATAGCGGGTGCTGATTCCGACCACCAGTCCCGCCAGGATCAGCATGGGGTAGCTGGCATCGATGCGAACCTCCGGCAGGGTGGTGACCAGCAGCCAGGCTGCCGGTGCCAGCAGCAACCCGAGGATGAAGGTCAGACGCCAACCGATCTCACCGCGCTTGGGATGCAGAGCGCCGCCGACGATGCCGGCGATGCCGGCAATGCGCCCATTCAGCAGGGCCAGCATGGCGGCTGCCAGACCGATCAGGGCTCCTCCCGCCAGAGCGGTGTAGGGGGTGAAGGCACTCCAGTCGATGTTCATCGTGGACTCCTCATCGAGGGCAGTAGTGTTCGTAGAGTGTTTGCAGGACGGCCAGAATGCGTGGGTCGGTGACGCTGTAGTAGATACGTTTCCCCTCCCTGCGTGTACTGACCAGTCCCGCTCGACGCAGCACCCCGAGCTGCTGGGACAGCATGGGCTGTTGGATGTCGAGTTCCGTCTGGAGTTCGCTGACGCAGCGCTCCCCCTGACTGAGCTGGCAGAGTAGAAGTAGGCGGTCCTCATGGGCCAGGCTGCGCAGGGCTGCGGTCGCTTCTCCTGCGGCGGCGCGCATGTCGTTGATTTCGAGCATGGCGGTGTTGGGCATGTCGGTTTCCGGCGTCACAACAGTTGGCTTGAAAACATTATAAAGATAGTTATTATGTTATCAAGTTAATTAACGGCCGGGCTACAGACCGGCCTGCGCTGATACGGCGCAGAACGAGCGCCGACGCAGCAGCCACAGGAATCAGGAGACCCGTATGCAACCGCAGATCCGTGCCTTTCTCGACGACGACAGCGAGACGTTCAGCTACGTGGTCTATGACCAACCCGGCGGCCATGCCGCGGTGATCGATCCGGTGCTGGACTTCGACAGCAAGTCCGGCCGCACCCGAAGCAGCGGGGCCAAGCGCATCGTCGACTTCCTGCGGGAGCAGGACCTGGCTGTGGACTGGATTCTCGAGACCCATGCCCACGCCGATCATCTTTCGGCCGCGCCCTTCGTCCGTGATCAGGTGGGTGGGCGGATTGCCATCGGCGAACACATCCGTGACGTTCAGAAGATCTTCAAGGACATCTTCAATCTGGAGCGCTCCTTTCTGCCTGATGGCAGCCACTTCGATCATCTGTTCGCAGATGGCGACCGCTTCCGCTTCGGCCATCTCGAGGGGCAGGTCATGCACACGCCGGGGCACACGCCGGCGGATCTGACCTACCTGATCGGCAATGCCATGTTCGTAGGCGACACGCTGTTCCTGCCGGATGTGGGTACGGCCCGTTGCGACTTTCCCGGCGGTGATTCGGCGACCCTGTACCGTTCCGTGCAGAAGCTGCTGGCGTTGCCGGACGACACCCGCCTGTTCGTCTGCCACGACTACCCCCCCGAATCGCGCCCGGAGCACGCTTTCGAAACGACTGTGGGTGATCAGCGCCGCCACAACATTCACATCCACGAAGGCGTGACCGAAGCCGAGTTCGTGGCCATGCGGGATGAGCGCGATGGGACCCTGGAGATGCCGCGCCTGATTCTGCCGTCCATTCAGGTGAACATCCGTGCCGGCCGGATGCCTCCGGCGGAGGACAATGGAACGGTCTATCTGAAGTTGCCCATCGACCGCCTGTAGGTGCTCTGATAGCTTGCCGCTTCCACGTGCAAGGCGATGAGGCGGGCAGCCCATGACTCGGGAACACATTCTGGTGGCCGGCGCTTCCGGTGTCGTTGGCTATGCGGCCATGAAACTGTTTGCCGAGCGCGGCTGCCGGGTGACGGCGGTGTCGAGGCGGCCGCCGCTGAACACCTTCGGGGCGGAGCATCTGGCCGTGGACCTGATGGATGCCGAGGCTTGCCGCGCCGCCTTCGGCACCATGACCGACGTGACCCGAGTGGTCTTTGCTGCGCTCTACGAGAAACCCGGGCTCATGCCGGGGTGGGTGGAGGCCGATCACATCGAGACCAATCGGCGCATGTTCGAGAACCTGCTCGATCCGATTTCCGCTGCGGCCAGAGATCTTCGTCACGTCTCCCTGCTGCAGGGGACCAAGGCCTATGGCGCCCATGTCCGCCAGATCCCCCTGCCGGCCCGAGAGCATCGGGACGAACTGCACAGTCAGCCCAACTTCTACTGGGAGCAGGAGCGCTGCATTCGTGAGCGCCAACCCGGCTGTGACTGGCAATGGACCATTTTCCGACCCCAGCTGATCTTCGGCATGGCCCTTGGCGCGGCCATGAATCTGATTCCGCCCATTGGCGTCTACGCGGCGCTGCTGCGGGAGCGGGGGGAACCGCTGCACTATCCGGGCGGTCCATCGACCTTTGTCATCGAGGCGGTGGACGCGGACCTGCTGGCCCGGGCCATGGCCTGGGCCGGAGACGACAGCGGGCGTGATGCCGCGGCCAACGAGATCTTCAACGTCACCAACGGCGATGTGTTCGTCTGGCGGGAAGTCTGGCCGGCCATTGCCGATGCCTTCGGCATGGCCGTGGGCGAGGAGCGGCCCCGCAGCATGGCGGCCGCACTGCCGCAACAGGCCGGGGAATGGGATGCCATTCGTGATCGCTACCGCTTGCGTGCGCCGGAGCTGTCAGCCTTCGTCGGTGAATCTCATCACTACATGGATTTCACGTTCACGCCGGGGGTGCCTGAGCGGACTGCCGCCGCCCTGGTCTCCACCATCCACCTGCGGCAGGCCGGTTTCGCCGAGTGCATGGATACCGAGGCCATGTTCCGCAAGTGGATCCGGATCTATCAGGAAGAAGGGCTGCTGCCGCCTAGAGCGTAAACGCTCCCGGGGCGATGCGCAGCGGTACCCGGCCTTCGCGGCTGACCTGCAGCGGGCGAGGCCACAGTTCCACGTCGATTTCCCCGTCGAAGAGGTAGCTCAGCTCGGTGGGTGGCCGTCGTGTCCACTCGCTCAATTCGCCGAGCAGGCGCACGGCGCTCACCGACAGCTCCAGTTGCACCCGTGTGGTTCCGTTGGCGGGGATGCGCATGGTTTCCGTGCTCGCGCCGTTGCCGATGGCGATGCCGCTCACTGCCAGCCCGTAGCGCATACCGGTGATGGGCAGGGGGATGCTGTTGGGGTTCGTCACTTGCAGTTCGAGTCCGAAGCGCTGCTCGTCGAAGCCGAGCTGAAGCAGATCGATGCGCTCGAGGGCAATGCCGGGTGGCTGCAGCTGGGGCAGGGTGGCGCAGCTGCTGAGCAACAGCAGCGTGATGAGGGCGAGGGGGCGCAGCAACGGGGTGTCTCCGACAGGGGCTGAGAAGAGATCACCCTACGCCGTGTCGCTGGCAACGGGAAGTGACGCCTGCCTCGTGACTGTTCGGCATGGGCAAAGCGGCTCGTTTCGGCCAGGATATCACTGGTGATTTGGGGAGGGTCAGCATGTCGGGTTCACAGAGCCCCGCTCCAGTGGCCGTGCCGTGTGCGGAAGATGTCGTCGTGGGAGCGCGCTTCGCGGGCGATCGCCCGCAGGTCGGGCTCCCACAAGCTCTGCCTAGCCTCGCAGCAGCCCTGCGCGCGATCGCAGGCTCCGTGGCCGCCTGCAGCCGATGGCCGGTGACGGCCCTCACGCTGACTTTGCTCGTCGGATCTCCCCTCGCCGACGAGGTCAGCCTGCCCCGGACCGTAGCCTGGTCCGCTTATCCCACGGGCACCCAGGGCTACAGTCAGGCGGTGGCCATCGGCAGCGTCCTGCAGCGTGAATACCGGACCAACCTGCGGGTGATTCCTGGCCGCAATGATGTTTCCCGCCTGGCCACGCTGCGGGCGGGTCGGGTGCAGTTCTCGGCCGGGGGCTCCGAGGCAGTCTACGCCCAGGAGGCGCTGCTGAACTTTGCCTCGCCGCTGTGGGGGCCCCAGCCATTGCGGCTGGCCATGTGGTCCATCGCGGACAGCTGCTCGTTCTCGTTTGCAGCAGCGGCGGACTCTGGGATCGAAACGGTGGCCGACATGCGCGGCCGGCGCCTGACCTGGGTGCAGGGCGCGCCATCATTGAACAATGGCAGCCGGACGCTGCTGGCCTACGCGGATCTCGACTGGGACGACGTGGTGAAGGTGGAAGTGGGTGGTTATCCGGCTTCCGTGGACGCGGTCATCAATGACCGCGCCGATGTGGTGGGTGGGGGCTGCAACTCGCCGCCCTTTCTGCGCCTCGAAGCCTCCCCGCGGGGCCTGCGGTTTCTGCGCTTCCCCCATGACGACGAGGAAGCCGTGCAGCGGGTGCTGGATCGGCTGCCCTGGTACATCCCCCACCTGACGACCGAGGGTCCCACGGTGCCGCCTGAGGGTCTGGAGGTCTTCACCTCGCCCTATCCCATGCTGGTCTCCATGGAAGATGCCCGGGAGGACCTGGTCTACAGCCTGGTCAAGGCCATTCACATTCACTTCGACCGCTACAAGGACAACGCCCCAGGGGCCAACGGTTGGGCCCTGGAGCGGCAGCACTTCGAGCGCGCCTTCGTGCCGTATCACGAAGGTGCCATTCGCTACTGGCGGGAGATCGGTGCTTGGACCGAAGCGGCCCAGGCCCGTCATGAGGACAATCTGAGGCGTCAGGCCGTCCTGCGTGAAGCCTGGGAGGACTGGCTGGCTGAAGTTGAAGCAGCCCGGCCGGACGAACAGGGATGGTGGCAGCGGCTGCGCCGCTCCTGGGAGGCCTGGGCGAGTGGGGCCGCCACCGACGCCGAAACCTTCGAGCAGGGTTGGCTCGCTGCCCGCCGGGCTGCCCTGGAGTCCCGAGACATGGTGACCATCATCGATGACTGAGCCCACGCTGCACGATGAAGGCGCCACCCGCTATCGGCTGCTGTCGCCGTTCTGGCAGGGCGTCATGGCCTTGATCACCGGTGCTGCCACGCTGCTGGCCATCAACCAGATCTTCAACTTCGGTTTCTTCTTAGGCGAGGTGCTGCTCGACGGCCGCTACCTGTATCTGCTCACGGGCCTGATGCTGGCCATGGTCTTCATCGCATTTCCCGCCGGCGCCCGTGCTGCCCAGGATCGCGTGCCCTGGTACGACCTCCTGATCATGGCCACCATCGCCGTGATCTTCGGCTACTTCGCCTGGAACGCCGAGCGCATCGTGCTCGAAGCCTGGGAGTACATTGCGCCGCCCATCGGCATCGCCCTGTCCATGGTGGTGTGGCTGATCGTTCTGGAGGCGGGGCGCCGGGCGGGTGGCTGGCCCATCTTCGTCATCGTCGCGGTGCTGTCGCTGTACCCGCTGTATTCCGATCGCATGCCGGACGTGGTGGCGGGCATTGGCATGCGGCTGCCGGAAACGGCCATTTTCCACGTGCTCAGCGAGGAGAGCCTGTTCGGTATTCCCATGCAGGCCTTTGGTCTGCTGGTGTTCGGTTTCCTGCTGTTCGGCGTGGCCCTGCGTTTCACCGGCGGTGGGCCGTTCTTCATCAATTTCGCGTTTGCGCTGCTTGGGCACCTGCGCGGCGGTCCGGCCAAGGTGGCGATCTTTTCCAGCGGCCTGATGGGCTCCATGAGCGGCGGTCCGGTGACCAACGCCCTGACCACGGGGCCGCTGTCCATTCCGGCCATGCGCCGCATCGGGTTTTCTCGTGAGTATGCGGCGGGCGTGGAAGCCTGTGCGTCCACCGGCGGCGTGCTGATGCCGCCCATCATGGGTGCCACTGCCTTCGTGATGGCGAATTTTCTCGGCGTCAGCTACGTCACTGTGGCTCTGGCTGCCGTGATTCCATCACTCTTGTACTTCTTCGGGCTGTTCATGCAGATCGATGCCTACGCGGCGCGCCATGAACTGCATGGCCTGCCCCGTGAGGAGCTGCCGAAGCTCGGTGAGGTGTTCAGGGAAGGCTGGTACTTCATCTTCGTGTTCGTGCTGCTGATCTTCCTGCTGGTGTACATGCAGCGGGAGGCCACCGCGCCGTTTCTGGCCACGGGCCTGCTGCTGATCATCAATCAGTTCACGTCCCATCGTCTGGATCTGGCCGGGTTCAAGCGGCTGGTTGCGGCCTGCGGACAGCTCATGGCAGAGCTGGCGGGCATCCTCGCCGCCATCGGCCTGATCGTGGGGTCGCTGGCGGTGACCGGCATGGCGGGGACCCTGGCCAATGATCTGGTCTACATCGCCGGCGAAAACGTGGTGATCCTGCTGATCATGGGGGCGGTGACCAGTTTCGTGCTCGGCATCGGCATGACGGTCACGGCGGCCTACATCTTTCTGGCCATCGTCCTGGCTCCGGCCCTGGTCAATGCAGGACTCGATCCGCTGGCCTCGCACATGTTCATCATGTACTGGGGCATGCTCAGCTTCATCACGCCGCCGGTGGCCCTGGCGGCCTTTGCCGCGGCGTCGGTGGCTCAGGTCTCGGCCATGCGCGCAGGGCTGCAGGCCATGCGGCTCGGCACCATCATTTACTTCATTCCGTTCTTCTTCGTATTCAACCCGGCGCTGCTGATGCAGGGCGAGGCCGGGGAAATCCTGACGGTACTGCTGACCGCCATGATCGGCGTCGCCCTGGTGTCCGGTGCGCTGCAGGGTTGGCTGCTCGGCTTTGGAGACCTCGGCCGAGGCGTTTCGGGTCTGCTGGTACGGGGGGCGATCTTCGCCGCCGGTCTCTTGCTCGCGGCTCCGGGGGGCGGGATGCTGGGCGTGCCGCACGGGGTGCTGCTGTTGGCAGGGCTGGTACTTGTGGGCGGCGCGATGCTGGCCGCCACGATGGTTCGTCGCATGCAGAAGGCTTCGGATTACGCTGGAAGTCCCGGCAAGTCGGCGGGCTGGATGCATTCAAGGGAGGACAAATGACATGGGTCCATTCGAACTGGCTGCCTTGGCGATCATTGCCGGCTGTCTGCTCAGTGCATACAAGGCCTACAAGAAGGGCAATCGGGGTCCGGATCCGGCTGTCGTGGCGGCGCTGGAATCCGAGATTCGCTCCCTGAAGGAGCGGGTCGGGGCGCTGGAGGCCATAGTCACGGATCGCAGCTATCACCTGAAGGAGGAGATCAGTCGCTTGTAGGCTGTGCTCTCGTGACGGTTGCCGCCTGTGGGATCACGCGTTGGCGTGTCCCGAGGGTGTGAGGTGGGCACCGGCGTGGACGTGACCGAAACGGTTGGTGTGTTCGAGTTCGAAGTTGTCGAGAATGCGATCGAGAGTGCGGCTGATCTGCGTGCAGTTGCGGATCATGGCGATTCGAGGCCAAGTGGAGCGCTCCCCCTCCTTGACCAGTTGGCGGGTCTGATCTTCAGACAGGATCGACAGCAGCATGCCCGGGCTCCACAGCCGCTGCCGGGGAATGATGTTGATGTCCGCGGTGTAGTCCTGGGTGACGACGCCGTACCACATGCGCACAACCATGTTCACCGGATAGATGTTGCGGACTGCGTTCATGGCCGTGGGGTAGGTGGCCCGCAGCAATTCCTTGCTGGCGCGCTGATAGATGTCCCAGACCCTGGAGACGATGCCGCCATCCCAGTCGCTGTCGCGCACGGACCACAGCACCAGGGGATTGATCATGCTGGTCATGAAGTGGTTGACGCCGTACAGCCGCGTCAGGCGCTTGGCCGGCAGGTCATCGCTGACGGATCCGTCCACCCAGCGGCTTGCCGGCAGATAGGGTTTGCGGCCACCGTGGGCATCCCGAGCCATGAGCATGACGGGCGGGAATACGCCGGGAATGGCGCAGGAGGCCAGCACGGCCTCGCGGATGAAGACGTTGGGCGACGTGATGGCGTTGAGCAGGCGTGAAGCCTGATGCAGCCGGCTGGGCGCGATGGAGATGTTGATCTTGCGACCGGTGCGCTCGAAGGCTTCCTGAAAGGTCATGTCAGGAATCAGCCGTTCGAGGGTGGCCTGAACATCCTCGATGGTCAGGCGCTGTCCTACGGGCGCGGGAGAGAAGTAGACAGCGTTCTCGTCGCTTAGCAGCGCGGCCAGTTCTTCATCGGTGTGGGTGCCGAGCACCCCCGCCACGAAGGACCCGGCGCTGGACCCCGACAGCACCGTGGGCACGAGGTTCTGCTCGAACAGGGCCTTGGTGACACCGAGGTGAAAGGGCCCGAGGGATCCCCCGCCGCTGAGCATGAGAGCTGATCGGCCATAGCAGTGGCTGGCGCGACGGAAGAAATCGAGCTTGTCCGCGAAGGGGATGACGTCGTCTGGCGTGGCGGCGATCTGCTCGATGGCGTCGTTGAGTTCGCCGACGTAGGCGTCGATGAGTTCCTTGGTGCCGAACTTCGCTTCGCTGTACAGCGCGGGCTTGCCGATCCCGTCCATGTTGCCGTGGATGCCTTCGTTCAGATAGAACAGTAGCTCGTGGGGATCGTCTGCCGCGCGCAACTCCCGCAGCCGGTCGAGTCTGTGCCGGACCCGGGCATAACCGTAACGGGAACTGCGCTCTTCCCGTTTCCAGCGCGCCGCACCGCTGCGCTCATCGTGAGCCAGCGCGGCCAGCTTCCATTCCTCGAAGGTTTCGGCCTCGTCCATGGCTCGCTTCAGGGCGCTGAGGCTCTGAGTCGGGCTCGGCGGTGCTCCTCGGGCGGGTGCGTTCATGCGGCATCGTCCACTGTGAGCTGTTCGCGAAGTTCCCGCTTCAGGAACTTGCCGTTGGCATTGCGTGGCAGAGGTTCATCGCGGAACCAGATATAGCGGGGCACCTTGTGCTTGGCGATCTGTTGCGCGCAATGGGCGCGCAGCGCCTCGGCGGTGAGCTGGGTGCCGGGTTTCGGCACAATGCAGGCGCCGACTTCCTCGCCGAGGCGATCATCCGGCACCCCGAAGACGACGCACTCGGCGACGTCGTCATGATTGAATAAAGCGCTCTCCACCTCTGCACAGTACACGTTCTCGCCACCGCGCAGCACCATGTCCTTGAGCCGATCGACGATGTAGACGAAGCCGTCTTCGTCCATCCGCGCCAGATCGCCGGTATGCAACCAGCCATCCTTGATGGTTTCCGCGGTGGCGTCTGTGCGGTTCAGGTAACCGCGGATGACCGGCGCGCCGCGGACGCAGAGCTCGCCGACTTCCCCGACGGGCAGGGCATTGCCGTCGGGATCCCGGATCTCGGCTTCGAAGTTCGGGCAGACCGGCCCGCAGCTGTCTGGGCGGTCGACGAAAAAGTCCCCGGCAATGGAAGTGATGATGCCGCAGGTTTCGGTCATGCCGTAGCCGGTGTTGGGGCGGGCAGTGGCCACGTCCTTCTCGATCCGGCCCACCAGATCGGGCTGCAGCTGGGCCCCGCCGCCACCGAGGACGAGCAGACTCGAAGTGTCCCGTTTCGGGAAGTCCGGGTGGGCGATCAGCTCCCTGGACATGACGGGTACCCCGCTCATGCTCGAGACCTTCTCTTCTTCGATCAGCCGCAGGGCCTCAGCGGCGTCCCACTTGTACATCAGCACCAGCTTGCCACCGGTGGCGGTGGCACCCTGGGAGACACAGTTCATGGCAGTAACGTGGAACAGGGGCGTGGTGACCAAGGCCACCCCTTGGGGCGGATTCTCCAAGTCCTTGGGATCGAGCTGGCCGGTCATGACCTGCACGCCGGCGCCGATGGCGCCCATGCAGAGGATGTTCATGACGTTGTTCACGCAGCCCCGATGGGTCTGCTGGGCGCCCTTGGGGCGGCCGGTGGTGCCCGAGGTGTAGAAGATGCAGGCATCCGAGTCCGGGTCGATCTCTACTTCGGGCAGGGTGCCCTCGTGAGTCTTGACCCGCTTCTCGTAGGAGACCACCTCTGGGGGAAAATCGCCCTGGAGCCGAACGCCGACCAGCAGCGGCTCCGGAACCTCCTGGCGGTGGGGCAGCAAACGCTCCAGGCGCTCCTGATCGCAGAAGATCACCTTGGGCGTTGAGTCCTGGATGCCGAAGACCATCTCCGGCCCGACCCACCAGGCATTCATGCCCACTACCGTCGCGCCCATGGCAACGATGGCCCAGTAGCAGAGCAGGTGCTCGGGATAGTTGCGCATGGCGATGGCGACCCGGTCGCCGGGCTGCACGCCCTGGGCCTTGAGCCAGCTGGCGATGGTGGCCACGTCGCGATGGGCGTCGGCATAGGTCCAGCGCTCGTCCTGGTAGACGAGATACTCACGGTCGGCAAAGGCTGTCGACGCCAGCCAGAGCTCGCGCAGGTTCTGGGGTCCGTTCTTGTAGGTGAGCGTCGGGTTGCCGCGGACGTTCACCGTCACGACTTCGAAGTCCCCGCCGGGGCCGGTCAGTTGGGCCCGGACCTGCTTCTGCTCTGCGTACATGCCATCCTCCTCCAGGATCAGGTCGCAGGATTCTGCCCGTTCGAACCGAGAGGGGAAAGTCGGGGTGGTGGTATCCTGCGCACCGGCTAAGCCCGGGTGGCGAAACTGGTAGACGCAGGGGACTTAAAATCCCCAGTCGAAAGGCGTGCGGGTTCGAGTCCCGCCCCGGGCACCAGAACAGTCTGTACTGCTGTCAACGCTGACTCTGACCATTCATGGCGGCCCAGTAGGCGGCGGAATGGGCGCCGATCCCCATCGCGTCATGCGCTGCCATCGTGCCGGATCCACGGGTTCCGGAATCCGAGTGGCGCAGAACTCACGCTTCCGCGGAAGCGCCTGAACCTCGAAGCCATCGCTTCTGAAGAAGCGGAACGCGCTGCCATCCTTGACGATGTAGTAGCCGCCCTCGTGAACGAGGCGATGATGAAACCTGCAGAGAGACAAAAGGTTGGACAGACAGGTCTCCCCACCATCGGCCCAGTGCTGGATGTGGTGGCCATCCACGAAGCGGGTGTGGGTGCAGCCGGGGAAGCGGCAGCCGCCGTCGCGACGCTTGAGTGCCCGGCGCAGGGCAGGGGGAATCACCCGGGTCTTGCGGCCTACGTCCAGCGGTTCCCCCTCTGAAGTCTCCAGAATACGGACGACAGCAGCATCACAGCCCAGCCGGCGTACGGTTTCGGTGGCGGCGGCACTGCCATCTTCGAACTGGGGTGGATCGGCAGGGTCGACCCGCCCGTATTCGGGCAACGCTTCCGCGGGAGCGTGCACCGTGATCAGGAAGCGGTCGGCGGTGTTGAGGCTTTCGTCGTCGCCGGGCGATGCAGCGAGAAACCGCTCTGCCAGCAGCGCCATGGCATCGGCGCGGCGGGCCTGGGCCTGCTGCCGTTCCGGTACGGCTTCATCGGGCACACGGGTTTTGAAGCGTGGACCAACCGTATGGTCCTCCGCCCGCATCCAGTCACCGGCTCGCTCCAGCGCCTGCAGGAAAATGGCGCCGAGTTCCGCAGGCAGGCGTCCTTCGAACACCACGGAGCCATCGGCAGCGGTGTGGCAGTCCAGATAGCGATGCTTCCAGGCATTGAGCGCAGCACCCGGCGCCGCCAGATGATCCGCCTGCCGGCGGGCACGCACCAAGCGGCTGACGTGCTCGGCGGTGGTTCCCCTGGCCAGCTCGATGAGTTCCGCTTCGGTATCCCACTCGGCAATGCGGGTGATGGCCCGAACCTTGGAGTAGCTGAGCTCGCCGCTGCGAAAGGCTTCTTCGATTAGCGGCAGGTCGCCCAGGGAGCGGGCGATGCGCACCTTTTCGCGGGCGGTGACCAGATCCATGTCACAGTGGAGGTTGAGCCAATGGGCGCAGTCCGGCATTTCGCTGTGCCAGGGCTTCAGCGCGTCGAGTTGGCGGATGAGGTCGATGAACCGGAACTCTGAATCCTGCATCTGGCCGTTGAGAGTGATGATCTCGCTGGTGAGACGCTCGAAGGTCTTGGGGGTTGCCTGGTCCATGGCAATCACCATATATGGCTATATATACAGTATATGCTACCTGCCATCGATCTCGAATAAAAGTGAATAAATAGAACGAGTTGGAATTAAAAAGGTGCCCTTTGGGAACCTTGTAGCGTGGCGCCAGTTCACAGTTCGGAGGGACGGATTCGGCCTACCATCCCCCCGTGCCCGGCTCGCCCTTGAAGGGTCCGATCACTTCGTCGGTGATCCAGCCGCCGTAGAAGCCGCCGGCCTGGGCCCGGACCCGTTCACCCGCGACGAAGCATTCGACCTTGCCGGGGTAGAAGGCATAGCAGCCCCGTATGGCAGCGGACTCCGGAAACGGTTCGAAGTAGGCCCAGGCTGCGCCGGATACACGCCCATCGGCGACCACCACGTCGAAGTAGGTGGCCGCACCTTTCCATTCGCAGAACGTACTGCCCGCGATGCGCAGCAGGTGCTCCGCGTTCACGTCCTCCGGTGGCAGGTAGAACGTCGGTGGACTGGCGGTCTCGAGAATGCGGATCGCATTCCGGCTGCGCGCGATCTCGACCCCATGAGCCCGCACCACCACCTCCCGGGCATCGGGCACGATGGCGGGCGGGCGCGGGTAGTCCCAGACCGATTCCTGGCCCGGTCCGGCTGCATGAGCAAAGGGTGGGCGTTGCTGCCCGCGATGCTGCCAACCCTTGCGGGCGCTTTCCAGATCATCGGTCATGTGGCGTTGTCCTCACCTGCGATGTCGTTGAGCACCCATGTGTGAAGTTCCAGATCCGCTGCATCGAAGAGCACGAAGCGAATGTGGCGGACGGATTTCAGGCTCCGCGCTCGCGCCAGCAGCGTGCGGAATGCCACCTTGGCAGCCTCTGCCATGGGATAGCCGAAAATGCCGGTGGACAATGCGGGAAATGCGACCGCGCGCAGGTCATGGGCCTCAGCGAGGTCGAGGGCATTCCGGTAGCAGGCGGCCAGCAGTTCCGCCTCGGGCCCGTCGTGGCCGTAGACCGGTCCGAGACAGTGGATGACGTAGCGATTGGGCAGCCCGTGGGCGCCGGAAATGACCGCCTCGCCGGGCCGGATCGGCGCCATGGCAGCGCATTCCTGGGTCAGGGCGGGCCCGGCGGCGCGATGGATGGCCCCCGCCACGCCGCCGCCGGACTGCAGCTGGGCATTGGCGGCGTTCACCACGGCATCCATGTCCGGTTGGCGGGCGATATCGCCCTTCACGCACTCAATGCTGACGCCGTTGCGGCTGACCGCAGTCGCTGATGCGTCTGTCATCATCGAGCCTCGTCTGGTACCCATGTCTGAAGTGATTCAGAGTGATGACCAGACCGGGCAGGGTCAAGACGGGTATGCAGACGCGGGTCTGATTGGAGGCGTGGTCATGAGAAGCGCGGTGCTGGGAATGCTCCTGTCTCTGGCGATGGCCTATGGCGCAGCGGACACGCGTCCGGTCTGCCAGCTCATTGCCACCGGGGGCACCATCGCCATGCGCCCGGCCGAGGAGGGCGGCGCGCCGGTGCCTGCAGATTCGGGTGAGGCCCTGTTGGCGGCCGTGCCGGAGTTGGCAGCGCTGGCAGACATGGAGGTGCTCAATCTCTACAACGTGCCCTCGCCGCACATGGACCCGGCGCGTTGGGTCGGGCTGCACGAGGCCGTCACGGCCGCGCTCGATCGCGACGACGTTGCCGGTGTCATCGTCACCCACGGCACCGACGTGCTGGAGGAGACCGCCTGGTTTCTGGACCTGACCGTGAAGTCCGAGAAGCCGGTGGTGCTCACGGGAGCCATGCGTGACGCCGCGAGCCGGGACTTCGATGGGCCGCATAACCTGCTCGCGGCCGCCAAGGTCTGTGTTTCGAAGGCGTCCCGCGGGCGGGGGACCATGCTGGTCATGGACAATCTGATTCACGCCGGACGGGAGGTGCGCAAGGGCCATACGTCCCGTGGTGATTTCAACTCTGGGGAAGCCGGTGCGTTGGGCGAAGTGCGGACCGTCGGGCCGGTCTTCTGGCGGCGACCGGAACGACGGCAAGACCCTATGCCGATCGTCATTCCCGAACTGCCCAGGGTCGACATTGTCGCCATGTATCCTGGCGCAGATGGCACCGGCATCGAAGCCGCGGTGGCGGCAGGTGCGGAGGGTATCGTCATAGCAGCCCTCGGTCTCGGGAACGTCAATCCGGCCATGGCCCGGGCCATCGAGGCAGCGATCGAGGCAGGCGTGGTGGTCATGATCAGCAGCCGGGTGGCTGACGGGAGTGTGGCTCCGGTGTATGGCTACGACGGCGGAGGCGCCAGCCTGCAATCGGCAGGTGCCGTTTTCGCGTGGGACCTGTCACCTCAGAAGGTACGGATCGCTCTGATGCTGATCCTGCAGTACACGGAAGGTCGGGAGGGCGTGCAGGTGTTCTCTCCTCACTGAACTGACACCGACACTACATTGTTGCAAACGCGCGCCCGCAGGCGCGCGTTCAAGCAAGTGGGCTGCAACCTCAGGCCTTGGTTTCCTCGGCGTTCATGATCGAGTAGACCCGCGCCTTGAAGTACCAGCGACCCCCGGTCTTGACGTAGGTGTCCTGATAGAGGCCGGTGATGTTGCGGCGCACGCCGTCCTTCTGGTGCAGGAACTCCTGCTGGTACCAGGTGCCGGTGGCGTTATTGCCGTCGACGATGATGGGGCCGGCAGAAGCGAAGAAGCCGACGAAGGAGAAGTTGCTCATGGCACCTTCCCAGGCTGCGCGGATGTTCTTGCGGCCCTCGACGGCACTGCCGCCGGGCAAGGTCCAGCTGCCGTCCTCGGCCCAGTTTGCGCCCCAGGCATCACCATCGTGACGCATGACGGCATCGTTGTAGGACTCCACCAGTTCACGGATGGCAAGGCGGTCTTCGACGGGTCCACTGCTGATCATTGCTACTCTCCTGCAGGCATGAAGGTGAGCAGGGTAACCTGATCCTTGCCGGCTTCCCAGTCTCTCCGAAGCCGACATGGCTGCCGGCACTCTCGAGGTGCGCGCTTCAGGCGAGTCGCAGCGGCATGGTCCGCAGGCGCTGGCCGGTGGCGGCGAAGACGGCGTTGGCCACGGCCGGGGCGATGGGCGGCAGGCCCGGTTCGCCAACCCCCGATGGCGGAGCGTCCTGATTGACGAAATACACTTCGATGACCGGCGTTTCGTCCATGCGCAGCAGATCGTAGTCGTGGAAGTTGGATTGCCTGATGCCACCGTCCTCCAGGGTGACCTTGCTCTTCAATGCGGCCGTGAGGCCGAAGACGATGGAGCCTTCCATCTGGGCGCGGACGATGTCCGGATTGATCACCAGGCCGCAGTCGATGGCGCAGACGACGCGATGGACCCGGATGCGCCCGTTGTCCACGGACACCTCGGCGATCTCGGTGACCACGCTGCCGAAGGACTCGTGCACGGCAATGCCCTGGCTGCGGCCGTCGTCGGGGTGTCCCCAGTTGGCCTTCTCCGCCGCCAGCTGCAGCGTGGCCAGATGACGGGGATGAGCGGCAAGACGTTCGAGGCGGAAGGTCAGCGGGTCGGCGCCGGCAGCGTGGGCCACCTCGTCGACGAAGCTCTCCACCACGAAGGCGTTCTGGGAATGACCGACGGAACGCCAGAAGCCAATGGGCACGCCGGGGTCGTGCAGGATGGATTCCACCCTGACATGGTCGATGGCATAGGGCAGATCTGCTGCACCTTCCGTGCTGGAACTGTCGCGGCCGCGGATCACGGCGCCGCCGGCACGTCCCAATACGTTGGTTACGCCGCCCGGCACCCAGGTGGGCATGAGTGCGCCGAGGAAGTCCGGGACCAGGGTGCCGATGATGCTGGGCCCCACGAGGCGGTGTTCCCAGCCTGTGACTGCGCCATTGTCGTCCAGGGTGGCGCGCAGGCGGTTGCAGGTGGCAGGACGGTAGAAGTCGTGGCGCATGTCGTCCTCCCGGGACCACACCACTTTCACCGGCCGGCCGGCGAGCCGGGCCACTTCCACCGCCTCGGCGGCATAGTCGGGAATGCCGCGGCGACCGAAGCCGCCGCCCATGAGGGTGGAATGCACCCGGACCCGGTCCCGAGGCAGCTTCGCAGCCTCCGCCGCCACGGCCTGGACGATGTCCGGACCCTGGGTGGGCACCCAGACGTCACAGACGCCGTCGTGCAGCCAGGCGGTGCAGTTCATGGGTTCCATGGTGGCGTGGGCGAGATGGGGGATGACGTATTCGGCGTCGATCACCCGGTGGGCTCGCTCGGCGGCGCGGGCGAAATTGCCGTCGTTACGGGCGCTGCGGCCCTTCTGTTCATCCAGCGCCCGGCGCTGGGCGGCCTCGATGGCGGCACTGTCGAGGCCTTTCAGCGGGCCATCGGACCAGCGTGCCACGACCTTGCCGGCAGCTTGGCGGGCGGGCCAGTAGCCGTCGGCGATCACGGCCACACCGGTGCTGACGGCGATGACGTCGATGACGCCGGGGATCCTGCGTGCCTCCCCGGCGTCGAATCCCTCAAGTTCGGCGCCGAAGCGTGGCGACCGGACCACCACGGCCGTGGCCAGGTTCGGCAGTTCCTGGCCATTGAGTCCCACGTCGATGCCGAAGACCGCCCCTCCCGTGCTCTTGGTGACCCGGTCGGTGCGGGGGACGGACTGGCCGATCCACCGGAACTCCGAGGCGGGCTTGAGAGCGGGATGCTTCGGGACGCTCTGGCGGGCGGCAGCCTCGGCCAGTTCGCCGAAGCGGGCGCTGTTGCCGCTGCTGCGGTGATGGACCGCACCGTCTTCGAGCTCCAGTTCAGCCCTGGGCACGGACCAGCGCTCTGCCGCTGCAGCCAGGAGCATGTCCCGGGCGGCGGCGCCGGTCTGGCGCAGGGGCTGGTAGCGATTGGCAATGCTGGTGCTGCCGCCGGTGATCTGGATGGGATCCTGGAAGCGGGGGTGCACCGGGGCAAGATGAACGTGAATGCGGGCAGGATCGAGGTTCAGCTCCTCGCCCACCAGGGTCGGCAGCGAGGTGATGACACCCTGGCCCATTTCGGTCTTGTCGAGCTGGAAGATCACCCGGTCATCGGGCGTGATCTGCAGCCAGGCATCCGGACTCAAATCACCGTCAGCGCCGATGGGTGGCGCGCTGGCGCAACCAGAGAGATTGACGCCGACGATCAGACCACCGCCGGCGACGGCCGAGGTCTTGAGCAGGCTGCGGCGGGTGAGGGCGGGGCCGAGCTTGTCGGTGCTCATGCGCGCAGGCCTCCCACCGGGGCAATGGCGACGTTGGGATCGAAGCTCTGTACCACCGTTTCTCCACCGCGCTTGAGTTCAGCGGCGCGCCGGACGGCGGCGCGAATGCGGGGATAGGTGCCGCAGCGGCAGAGATTGCCGGAAAGGGCGCTGTCGATCTCGGCGTCGCTGGGATCGTCGTTGGCGTCGATCAGGGCCGCGGCCGCCATGATCTGGCCCGACTCGCAGTAGCCGCAATGGGCCACGCTGCCTTCGATCCAGGCCTGCTGAGCCGGGTGCAGATCGCTGATGGCCGGGCCGGCGCCGAGGCCTTCGATGGTGGTGAGGCGGCGGCCGGCGGCAGCGGCCAGCGGGATGGCGCAGCTGCGGATGGGCTGACCGTCCAGGTGAATGGTGCAGGCGCCACACAGGCCCATGCCGCAGCCGAATTTGGTGCCGGGAAGACCGAGGCCGTCCCGGATCACCCATAGCAGCGGGGTATCGGCGGGCATGTCGACCCGGCGCGCGACGCCGTTGAGTTCGAACTCGACCATGAATCGTTCTCCTGCACGTGCCCGTTGGCGGATTCTAGCGAAAAGGATGAGCGTCCGCGCGCCGCAGGCCCCTGCCGTGGGGCGCGCGCAGTGTGGGCTTCCGCAGTTCGCGGGGTGGCTTCGGTAGTGCACAATGCCGCGTTGTTGATGGTTGTGGAGTTCACGTTGCACGTTGCCCTGGAAGTGAATGCCGAGGTGGATCTGCGGCCGTTGTCGGCGTGGCTCAGCGCGCGAGGGGTACCGCACCGGATCTTCGAGGTGTCAGGCCGGCTGCGGCTGGAAGTGCCGGACGAGCGCTTTCAGCCCCTCGTGGACGAGGGCTGGGAGGCCCAGAACCGGGGCGAGCTGCCCGCTGCGGTGGTGGCCTCCAGCGTTGGCGGTGTGGCCGATGGGCTGCTGGCGCTTGCCCAGCGCAATCCCCTGTGCATCTTTCTGGTCATCATCACCCTGCTCTGCTATCCGGCCACATCGTCGCTGCCGGAGTCCCTGAGCCTCATGCTGCGGGCCATGCTGATCGTCCCCACCGAGCAGGTGGGCGACTTCATCCAGTTCACGACCCTGGAGGCTTCCCTGCGCGCCGGCCAGTTCTGGCGCCTGTGGACGCCGGCGCTGCTGCACTTCTCGGTGCTGCATCTGGCCTTCAATCTGCTGTGGCTGTGGGAATTCGGTCGCCGCATCGAGGACGCCCAGGGGCGGGGGCGCCTGCTGGAGACCGTGCTGCTGCTGGCGCCGGTGGCCAACGTCGCCCAGTGGCTGGTGGGCGACGGGCCCATGTTCGGCGGCCTCTCGGGCGTGGTCTACGGGCTGCTCGGCTATCTGATCGTGGCCGGGCGCGTGACCGGTGATTCGCGTCTGATGCTGCCGCCCGCGCTGGTGGTGATCCTGCTGGTGTTCCTGGTGCTGTTCTCGACGGGGGTCACCTCGGCCTTCGGCCTGCACATCGCCAATGCCGCCCACTGGGGCGGTTTCATCGCCGGCGTGACCTGGGGTCTGCTGCGGGTCCGGAGTGTCCGGCCGACGCCGGGCGGCGGGCCGGACTGGCAGGCGTGATGCTATGATGTGGGACCTTGAAATCCGCGGAGTTCAGGCCCCGTCATGACCGATACCCCACGGCGTCGCGCGCCGGAGAGTCAGCGCCCGAAGGACTTTGCCAGTGCCGTGGCCAGCCTCGATCGCGCCACCTACGAAAACCTGCGCCGGGCCCTGGAACTCGGCCGCTGGCCTGACGGCCGCACGCTTCAAGCGCGGCAGCGGGAGATCTGCATGGAGGCGGTGCTGAACTGGGAGGCGGTGCACCTGCCGCCGGAGCAGCGCACCGGCTACATCGAGCCGAAGGCCTGCAGTGACGCCCCACTTCCCGACCGTATCCGTATCCTGGGGGAGGGGTGAGCGGCCTGTCGCGTCTGGCGCTGGGCACCCTGGCGAAAATGCGCAGTGAGGCCGCAGCGCCGGTGGCCTATGCCATGCCGGTGGGTGATCTGGACGTGGCCATGAACCCGCTGCTCGGTCAGCGGGTGGCGCTGCGCTTCGAAGGCACCATTCTCTGCGTGGCCTGCGGTCGGCGGACGAACAAGAGCTTCAACCAGGGTTACTGCTATCCCTGCTTCAAGAATCTGGCGGCCTGCGATACCTGCATCATGAGCCCGGAGCGCTGCCACTTCCGCGAAGGTACCTGCCGGGAACCGGAGTGGGGCCTTAAGCACTGCATGACGGACCACGTGGTGTATCTGGCCAACGGGACCGGACTCAAGGTGGGCATTACCCGCGCCGGTCAGGTGCCGACGCGATGGATCGATCAGGGCGCCGTGCAGGCGCTGCCGCTGGCCCGCACCGCGACGCGGCAGCAGGCCGGGCTGCTGGAGTCGGCCATGAAGGCCCACGTCAGCGACCGCACCCAGTGGCAGACCCTGCTGAAGGGCAACCCGGAGCCCATGGATCTGGCTGCTGCCAGGAGCGATCTGCTGGCACGCTGTGCCGCCGAGATCGCTCGGCTGCAGAGTGAGTTCGGCATCCAGGCCATCGTCCCGGCCGAGGATGCCGAGATGTGGTCCTTCGACTATCCGGTGCTGGAGTTTCCCGCCAAGGTGCGCTCGCTGGCGCTGGAGAAGCTCGGCGAAGTGGAAGGGGAGCTGCTGGGCATCAAAGGCCAGTACCTGATTCTCAGCTCCGGAGTCATCAACATCCGCAAGTACACCGGGCACGAGGTGGAGCTGCTCGCCGCCGTCTGATCGCCTGCGCGACCCTCCCTCAGCCCACAACGCCACTGGAGACCGACATGCTCATGAAGGAAAGCCAGCCCCCCGTCATCCGCCTCGCCGAGTATCGGCCCCCGGCGTTCCTCATCGACCAGACCGAGCTGACCTTCGAACTGGCGGAGGGCGGTACCACCGTGACCTCCGAGATCCGCCTGCGGCGCAATCCGGAGGCGGAAGATGCCCAGGCGCCGCTGCGCCTGGACGGCGAACAGCTGGAACTGCTGGAAGTCGCCGTCGACGGCGAGGTGCTGGGCAGCAACGAGTACAGCCTCGACGACGAAGGCCTGACGCTGCACGGGGCGAAAGACAGCTTCAGCCTGAAAGTGGTGACCCGCATCGTCCCGGAGGAGAACACCGCGCTGGAGGGGCTCTACAAATCCGGTGGCATGTACTGCACCCAGTGCGAGGCCGAAGGCTTCCGCCGCATTACCTACTATCTGGACCGGCCGGACGTCATGGCGCCGTTCCGCACCACCATCATCGGCGACGGCGACGCCTTCCCGGTGATGCTCTCCAACGGCAATGAGGTGGCGCGGGAGGTTCTCGACGACGGCCGCACGAAGGTGAGCTGGGAGGATCCCCACAGGAAGCCGGCCTACCTGTTTGCGCTGGTGGCCGGCAAGCTCGAGCACATCGAGGACCGCTTCACCACCATGGGCGGACGCGAGGTGACGCTCAGGATCTACACCGAGCCTCACAACATCGGTCAGGTCGACTACGCCATGGATGCCCTGAAGCGCTCCATGCGCTGGGACGAAGAGGTCTACGGCCGCGAGTACGATCTCGACATCTTCATGATCGTGGCGGTGGACGACTTCAACATGGGGGCCATGGAGAACAAGGGCCTGAACATCTTCAACACCTCCTGCGTGCTGGCGGCACCGGAGACGACGACGGATGCCGGTTTCCAGCGCGTGGAGGCGGTGGTGGCCCATGAGTACTTCCACAACTGGACGGGCAACCGCATCACCTGCCGGGACTGGTTCCAGCTGTCCCTGAAGGAAGGTTTCACGGTGCTGCGGGATTCCCAGTTCTCGGCGGATCAGAACTCGCCGACCATCAAGCGCATCGAGGACGCGAACATCCTGCGCACCATGCAGTTTGCCGAGGATGCCGGCCCCATGGCCCATCCGGTGCGTCCGGATTCCTACATCGAGATCTCCAATTTCTACACCCTGACGGTGTACGAAAAGGGCTCGGCGGTGGTGGGCATGATTCATACCCTGCTCGGACCCGAGCGCTTCCGTGCCGGGTCGGACCTCTACTTCGATCGCCACGACGGTCAGGCGGTGACCTGCGACGACTTCGTGGCGGCCATGGAGGATGCCAGCGGCGTGGATCTGTCCCAGTTCAAGCTCTGGTACAGCCAGGCCGGAACGCCGCGGATCGAGGTCAGCGAAGCCTATGACGATACGAAGATGGAGTATCGGCTGACGGTCGGGCAAAGCTGTCCGGCGACGCCGGGACAACCCGAGAAAAAGCCCTTCCACATTCCGCTGGCGGTGGGCCTGGTCGGTCAGGACGGCATCGAGATGGCCGGGGCGGCGGGGCAGGCCAACGGCTTCGACGTGCAGGTGGTCTCGGACACCGAGGTGGAGAATCCGAAGGGGGACGGAACCCTGATCCTGCACCTGAAGCAGGCGGAACAGACCTTCGTGTTCAGCAACGTCCCGGCGCGGCCGGTGCTGTCTTTCCTGCGGGATTTCTCCGCGCCGGTAAAGGTGAGCATGCAGCGTCCGCGAGAGGATCTGATCGTGCAGATGGCCTCGGACGCCGACGGATTTGCGCGCTGGGATGCGGCGCAGACGTTCTTCTCCGAGGTGATCCTGGACCACGTGGCGCATCCGGATGTCGAGATCGAGAACCGGGTGGATGGCGTGGTCGGTCGCATTCTGGAGGCGGCCCTGCTGGCGCCGGATGACGGCGAGGCGAAAGCCCTGCTTGCGGCGCTGCTGACGCTGCCGGCAGAGGAATACCTCGGTCAGCAGATGGATGTGGTGGACGTGGACGGCATTCATGGGGCCAGAGAAGCGCTGCGTGAACGCATCGGCGTGCGCTACGTGGAGCGGCTGACACAGATCTATGGGGCCAATGGCAGTGACGACGGCTACGTCCCGGATGCAGTGGGTTTCGCGCGCCGCAGCCTGCGCAATCTGGCGCTGGCCTATCTGACCCTGGCGCCTTCGGCTGACGGCCTTGCGCTGGCCGAGCAGCAGTACACCGATGCCGACAACATGACGGACCGCCTTGCTGCGCTGAAGGTGGTGGCATGGTCGGCCCGTCCGGAAGCAGCACCCATTGCCGAGCGGCTGCTGGCCGATTTCCTCGCGCGATACCGCAGCGAGGCGCTGGTGGTGGATCAGTGGTTCTCAACTCAGGCGCTTGCGACGGCGCCGGGGGCCTTGGACCGGGTGAAGGCCCTGACGGAGCACGAGGCCTTCGATGCCCGCAATCCGAACAAGATCCGCGCCGTGGTGGGAGCGTTCTGCGGGCAGAACCCGGTGGGATTCCACGCCGCGGACGGCAGCGGCTACGACTTCCTGGCCGACTGGGTGATCCGCCTGAATACCAGCAATCCCCAGATCGGCGCCCGCCTGCTGGCCCCACTGACCCGCTGGCAGCGCTACGACGCCAGCCGGCAGGCCATGATGCGTGCCGCCCTCGAACGCATCGCCGCCGAGGACGACCTCTCCCGTGACATCTACGAAGTGGTGAGCAAGTCCTTGGGTGCGTAGCCGGGATGCGCTCTCGAACGCAGCCGCCTGGGGCAGCAAGGCTGGCGTCAATGCCGCGCTACGGCTGTCGATCAGCGATTCGGGGCGTAGAGCTCCGGGAGTGCGGCGGGGCGGGGGCGGCGTGAGTGAGTGCCGCGATCGTAGTGTTTGACCCAGCGCGCCAGGGCGCTGCCGTTCCAGGTGGACGCGGCTGTGGGTGAGTACAGGGCCTGATCGAGTTCGTCGAGCAGGGGACGGAGGGACGCCCGGGATTCGGGGCGCGCTCTCTGCAGCAGGGTGTCGCCCCGGCCGCCGCAGGCCCGCAGCCAGCGATCGAGTACCGCCCGCGCCTTGGTTGCATCGTTAGCCGAACAGGCCGCAAGCAGCGCCTTGCGTTCGGCGGCGGCATGGGGCGGCGGTGGGATCGTGCTTAAGGGTTGCCTGTGCCGCTGGCGGAAAAGCCACAGGGCGTAGAGGGCCGCGCCCACCCACAGCAGGATGGCGATCAGGGTCATGGCCGGCCAGGGTCGGATTTCACCGACCGGGGTTTCCGGTCGACTATCGGTTGCCTCGATTCGCGCCCGGCCATTGGCAGCCTCGGGATCGGGCAGGGCCTGGGGCAGGGTCGAGGGTGCCACCGGGAAGCGTCGTGCCGGGATCACCGCGCGGCGGATGGTGTCCGTGTCCAGGTCCCACCACAGCACGCTGATCTCGGGCAGTTCGATGAAGTCCACCACCTGGGCGATGAGGGTGGCGGCCTGAATGCGCGTGGCGATGAAGCGGTCCCCGCGGCGGTCCTCGTCCAGCACCGGGGACTCCGGGTACTTGCGCACGCCAGCGGCGCTTCCCAAGTTCAGCTCCGGCAGGCTGCTGGCTGCCAGCCCCTGGGCCTGCAGGGTCAGGACGCGATTGACGGGCTCGCCCTGACGGAAACGGGTCGGCGTGGGGTCGAAGGCATCGTCCAGGGTGAGGTTGCGGGCGGGCAGCCAGGGCGTGTCAGCCGGCCAGGCGTCGGGTTGGGGCCTCACATCGATGCGATGCCCATCGCTGGCAAGGCGCAGATTGCGGCGGCGTACGGCACCGTCCGGGGTACTGAGGCGTACGGCCCCAACGAAGCTCTCGGGGGGCAGTTCGAGGGTGCCGCTGCGCTGGGGAATGAGCGCATAGCGGCGCTTGATGACCAGATAGCGCTCGCCGTCGCGAACCTCCATGTGGTTGCTCGCCCCGCCCATGGGCTCCACCACGGCTTCCTCGAAACGCGGCATGGGCGGCAGTTCGCCGAACAGGACGGCATTCTCGGAGTAGTACAGACGTACGCGGTAGGTGATCTGTTCCTGGACCCAGACTTCACTGCTGCTGACGTCAGTCTCCATGAACACCATCCGTGCCATTTCCTGCCGGGCCTGGTCGGTGGGTTCGGTGACGGTGATGATGATGGGCTCGGTGCGCTGGTCCTCGATACTGAAACTGGGGATGGTCAGCGCCCCGCGCCGTTTCGGCTGCAGGGTCAGTGACCAGCTGCTGACCGCGTGGGGCCGGCCCTGGATCAGGGTGAGCTGATGCGCACGTTGCTGGTTGAGGATGACGAAGTCGTCCTCGAGTCGGTCAAAGCCAAAGTCGCCCCTGCCAAAGTCGTCGCCGCGGGTTTGGCCGCCGAAACGAAGCTCCAGAACGATGACGTCGTTTTCGTCGATGACCTGGCGATCCACATGGGCGGCCAGTTCGGCACGCAGCCACGGGGACGCCAGCAGCAGCCCGAGCAGCAGGGTGGCGCGCACGAGCGGGCCACTGCTCGCCCGGGTCACCACGGCGGACCGCTCTCGGAGAGTTCATGACCCTCCCGGCGCCGCCGTTCCGCTTCATAGCGGAACTTGCGCTGCAGCAGCGCACTGGGGTCGTCGTTGATCCGCCGCAACCATTGCTCCAGGGCCTGCTCACGCTCCCGATCCTCGGCGATCTGGGCATCGCGCTCGGCCTGGGTCTGCTCGGGCCGTTGCGGTTCGTCCGGCTGCCCGCTCTGGGACTGCGGGTCCTCGGTCTGTTCACCTTCCCGAAGTTCTTCTTCGGCGCCCTCGCTGGGATCCCGGTCCTGGCGGTCGGGGTCGCCGCCGTCACCCTGGCGGGACACGGCTGAGCCCTCGTCGTCGTCATCCCAGCTCGGATTGTCGCGCTGACTGGCCTCATCGTTGGCTGCCGGCGGCGGATCCTGCTCGAGTATGCGCTCGATGAGCTCCTTGTTGTGGCGGGCGTCTTCGAACTCGGGTTCGAGTTCCAGAGCGGCTTCGTACTGTTCCAGCGCAGCCTGGAACTGCTCAGCACGGGCCAGGGCGGTTCCGCGATTGTAGTGGCTGCGGGCATCGTCTCCCGGGAAGGCGCGTGCAGCCTGATCGTACTGCTGGCTGCGGTAGAGCGCCGTGGCGCGCCAATCCGGATCCTGGAAGCGTTCGGCAGCCGCCTCCGGGCGCCCGGATTGCAGGGCGCGATGGGCCTGCTGGTCGGGGCGTTGGAAGAGGTCGCGCCACTCCCATGCAGCGGCGTCCGGCGGCAGCAGGATCAGCGCCAGCAGGGGGGCTGCGAAAATGCCGCGGCGAAACGCGAACAGGGCCACGGGCAGCAGCAGCAGAATCAGCCAGGGTCCGGCATCGATCCAGAGTTCATGCTCCCGCTGGCGGTCGCTGGCTTCCAGACGCGCGGCATCGGAGGCGCTGAACAGGCGTTCGAGGTCGCTGCCGTCGGCGGCGAAACGGGCGTAGCGGCCGCCGCCACTGCGGGCGATGCTGCCGAGGACGGCTTCATCGAGGCGGGTGATGACCACTTCGCCGTCGGCCCGCAGGTGGCCATCGCGATTGAGCCGGTCGAGGGGAATGGGGCCGCCGGATTCGGTTCCGACGCCGAGGACGGACAGCGGAAAGCGACCGTCCACGGCCGCAAGCAGGGTGGCGGGATCGTGCACACCGGCGGTCATCAGCAGGATCCGGCCGCGGTCGATGCCGGCATCGAGGAAGAGCTGGTTGGCCTGGCGGATGGCCCGGTCGGGGCGGTTGCCGAACAGCGGCATGATCCGCGGTTCCAGCGGCGTGAGCAGGTTGGCGATGGTGCGCACGTCCTCGGTCAGCGGCACCACCACGTGACTGTCGGCGGCGTAGGCCACCAGGGCGGTCTGACCGTCGCCACGCTCGGCGAGAATGTCCTCCACCTTCAGGCGGGCACGGACGAAGCGGGCCGGCGCGAGGTCTTCGGCGTACATGGACAGGGTCTGATCGAGGACGATCACCAGGGCATCGCCGCTGCGGGTCACGGGCTGAGGCTGCTGCTCCCACGTGGGGCCCGCCAGCGCGACCACCGCCAGGGCCCAGGCCACGAATACGGTGGCCAGCAGGGTGCGCCCCGTCCGTCGCCAGCTCGATTCCACCAGCCAGGGC
The DNA here is from genome assembly GCA_020832085.1 of Gammaproteobacteria bacterium. Lineage (GTDB taxonomy): Bacteria > Pseudomonadota > Gammaproteobacteria > Pseudomonadales > Azotimanducaceae > SLTB01. The sequence continues at coordinate 37,378 of JAFIFJ010000089.1, forward strand.
ATGAGTCTCGGATCCACGGCCCGCCGCCACGCGCCGCTGGCCAGGCGCTGGCGCAGGAGGAAAAACGCTGCTGCAGCCAGCGGCAGCAGTGCCCACAGCCACATGGGCCGCAGAAAGTGGAAGTCGGCCAGGGCGGCGATCACAGCAGACCTCCCAAGCCCCGCCGACCCTGCAGCAGACCGAGCAGCAGGCTGGTGAACAGGGCTACCGAGAGCGGCCAGATGAACAGCGGCCGCTGGGGACGGAAGGTCTCTTCGGGACCGGGAACCGGCTCCAGCGCGTTGAGATTGCGGTAGATCTGCAACAGTTCTTCGCTGTGGCGGGCGCGGAAGTACTCGCCGCCGGTCATGCTGGCAATCTCGATGAGGACGTCCTCGTCCATGTCCGCCCCGGCCTCGAGACTGCGGCGGCCGAAGGCGCCGCCGAACAGATTCGGCCGTTCCATCTCGTCGGAGCCGAAGCCGATGGTGTAGATGCGGATCCCGGCCTGGGCGGCCAGTTCTGCGGCCTTGATGGGTTCGAGTTCGCCGGAGTTGTTGGCGCCGTCGGTCATCAGGACGAGGACGCGGTTCTGTGCCGGCCGGTCCCGCAGGTGTTTGACGGCCAGCCCGATACCGTCGCCGATGGCCGTGCGGCCGCCGGCGATGCCAAGCGGCGTCTCCTGCATGAGGCGATTGACGGTGGCGAGGTCGAAGGTCAGCGGCGCCTTCAGGTAGGCATTGGTGGCGAACAGGATCAGCCCGACCCGGTCGCCGCCACGGCGCGTGACGAAATCGTCGAACACCAGTTTCAGGACTTCCAGGCGCGAGGCCGGGCGACCATTGAGCACCATGTCCTCCCGGTTCATGGAACCGGACAGGTCTACCGCAAGCATCAGGTCACGACCGGACACCGGCACCATGACGGTATCGCCCAAACGTTCGGGGCGGGCTGCTGCGGTCAGCAGCGCCATCCAGATCAACCACAGCGCCAGCAGCGGCAGCCAGCGGTTGGCGGTGCTGCGGCCACGCCGGGGCAGCAGCGCCTCGAAGGCGGCAAGATGGGGCACGCGCAGGGCGGCATCGCGCTGGTCGCTCGGGCGCAGCAGGCGCCGGAACAGCCAAGGCAAGGGCAGCAGCAGAAACATCCATGGCCAGGCGAAGGTCACCATCAGGCAGGGGCCTCCGTCAGACTTGCGGGACTGCTTCCTGGTGCCCCGTCCAGGTGCAGCTGCAGCCAGTCACGGGCCAGGACGGCCAAATCATCCGCATCGAAGACCACTTCGGGTGCGTAACGCAGGTCGCCGAGGGCGCGTCCGGCACCCGCGGAGAAACGGTCGGTGTCACCACTCTCGTCGAGGAAGGCGAGCCAGGCATCGCCGGAAAGTCGCGCTACGGCGTGGCGCGGATAGCGGGTGAGCGCGGCGCGCTTGAGCAGCGCTGCCAGTTCGCTGGCGGCTTCGGTATCGGCGCTGCCGGGAGCCCGCGCCCGCCAGGCTTCGAGCTCTTCGAGCGCGCGCCGGATCGGCCGCTGTCGCTGCCGTCGGCGCCAGGCCCGCCAGCACAGCACCATCGCAATCATGAGCAGCAGCGCCGCCAGCAACCACCATCCCGGGGCCAGCGGCCAGAAGCCCGGGGCTGCGGGTTCGCGGATGTCGCGCAGGGCATTGAGCAGATCCAGGGAACCCGGTGACAGGGACTCGCTGCTCCACGGCAGCCAGAGATCGCGGTTGGGGAAGATCATCGCAGCCATGTCCCCAGAGCATGATCGAGGTCGTCATCGGTGCTGAACACCCCGAGCCGTCCGCGGGCGCTGCGAACGAGTTCGCCAAGGCGCTCGATGCCTTCGGCATGACGCTGCTGCCAGGCCCTGCGGGCCGCCACCGGGGCGGTGTCGATCAGGCTTCGACTGGCGCCGTCAGTGAGCGGATAGACGCCTGCCGGGGGCAGCTCCCGTTCGAAGGGGTCGCTGACGTGGAGGACTTCGAGGTCGCAGTGCCGTCCGAGCTGGCGCAGGTTGCGCGCCACGTTGCCGCCGTCATCGAGGGCATCCGGGGCGCTGAAGTCACTCAGGATGAGGACACGGCTGCCGGGTCGGGCCACCCGCCGGGCCTGCATCAGGGCATCGGCGAGGCTGAAGGACGAGGGCTCCGGCACTTTCGCTGCGCCGGCGTGGAAGCCGACCGCGAGCCGGGCACAGCTGCCTTCGAGATGCTTGAGAATGCGCAGCAGGGTGCGCCGGTCGTGGCGTGGCCGGAAGGCCTGATGGTCGTCGGCGTCGCGGATCAGCGCGCCGACCCGGTCGCCGTGATCGAAGGCCCGCCAGAGAAGCAGGGCGGCGAGTTCGGTGATGGCGACGGATTTCATGCGCCTGCGCGTACCGAAGAAGCTGCTCGGGCCGAGGTCCGCGACGACGAGGATGGGACGCTCCCGCTCCTCCTGGAACAGTTTGGTGTGGGGCGTGCCGGTGCGGGCGGTGACGCGCCAGTCGATGTGGCGGACGTCGTCCCCGGGCTCGTAGACGCGAACCTCGGCAAAGTCGATGCCGCGGCCGCGGAAGCGTGACTGCCGGGTGCCGGAGCGGGCGGTGCGGACCCGCTGGCGCATCAGCCAATCGAGATGGCGGGCGGCAGCGCGCAGGGCGATGAGGTCATCGAGAGTGGGCAAAGCGCCTTCGAGACCGCCTCCGGTGACCGCTGTCGTGGTGACTGTGTGGGCTGCGCTCGACATGATTCAGGCGACGGGGACCCGGTTCAAAAGTTCATCGAGGACCCGGTCGGCATCGATGCCGGCAGCCTCGGCCTCGAAGGTCAGGATCAGGCGATGACGCATAACGTCGTGGCATACCTCGCGGACGTCGTCAGGAGTGACAAAGTCGCGGCCTTCCAGCCAGGCGCCGGCCCGGGCGCAGCGATCCAGGGCGAGGCTGGCCCGGGGCGAGGCCCCGTACTCGATCCAGCGGGCGAGATCCTCGCCCCAGCCGGCAGGCTGACGGGTGGCCATGACCAGCTGTACCAGGTAGGTCTCCACGGCGTCGGCCATGTGGACATCGAGGACCTCCCGGCGGGCGGCGAACAGGCTGGTCTGACTGAGTTCCACCGGTGGTGAGTCAGCGACCTCACCGCGGGCCTCGCCGCGCACCAGGCGCAGGATGCGCTGTTCGGCCTGGGCATCGGGATAGCCGACGCGGACGTGCAGCAGGAAGCGGTCGAGCTGGGCTTCCGGCAGCGGGTAGGTGCCCTCCTGCTCGATGGGGTTCTGGGTGGCCATCACCAGGAACAGCTCCGGTAGCGGAAAGGTCTCACGGCCGACGCTGACCTGATGTTCTGCCATGGCTTCGAGCAGGGCGGACTGCACCTTGGCGGGTGCGCGGTTGATCTCGTCTGCCAGCAGCAGGTTGTGGAAAATCGGACCGGGCTGAAAAGCGAAGGCGCGGGTTTCGGGGTGAAAGATCTCGGTGCCGGTGACGTCGGAGGGCAGCAGGTCCGGGGTGAACTGAATGCGGTGGAAGTCACCCTCCACGCCCGCCGCGAGGTCCTTCACGGCCCGGGTCTTGGCCAGGCCGGGTGCGCCCTCCACCAGCAGATGACCATCGCACAACAGGGCCATCAGCAGGCGCCGGACCAGCTGCGCCTGGCCGATGATGCGGCTGTTGAGCCAGTCCTGCAGGCTGTGGACGGCGGCGTGATGCCCCATGCATGTCTCCTTGCTGACTTCGGGTGGGCGAGGATGCGAGCGCGCTAGTTTAGGGGACGCGGACGGTCGTGTCCCAGAGCGCCGGACTGCCTCGGAATTGTGACCGCCAGCTGCGGTCTGGGTTCCCGGCGGCCGATGACGGTACGATGGTTCGGGGAGTGGATCCGTGGCAGACGAGGGGAGCGGATGGCCCGGTACGAGTTCTACGAAATCCGGTCGGCGCGCAACGAGGATGCGGAGGTCGGCCCTGACGGCAGAGCCCTGCATCGTCGCAGCTACATCTGTGCGGAACGCGGTGACCTCAATCTCTTTGCCTGGCTGGATGCGGACGACGGCCTCGTGGTCTTCCAGCTCCTGTTCAAGGAGCATTTCGTCAGCTGGTCGCGCCAGGGCGGACTCGAAGTGGGGGTGACCAGCCGTCACGCCCTGAATCCCTTCGCCCGCAACCGTGGTGAGGGCGTGCGCACCCTGCACGGAACCGACGCCACCCAGGCTGCGGCGATACTCGACGCGGCGCGGGAGCTGCTGGCGCAATCGGAATTGCCGCCGACCATCGATACCGCGGTGCGCAGTGCACTTCAGTGACGGGCGTCTGCGACTGAACCACCTCGCTGGAATGCCGGCTTCCAGTAGAATGCCTGCTCCGCATCTCTCGTCCAGGAGCCGTCATGATCGAGTCCCGTGCCCGCGTCGCTGTGCTGCAAGGCGGCCCGGCGGCGGAGGCCGCCGTGAGCCGCGTGTCTGCGGCCGGCGTGGCCGAGGCCTTGCGCGCACGCTGCGCGGAGGTGACCTGCATCGAGCTCGATGAGGGCCTCGTGGATGCCCTGCGTGCCTTCGCACCGGACGTGGTGTTTCCTGCGCTGCATGGACCGCCCGGGGAAGACGGTACCGTGCAGGGTCTGCTGGAACTGCTGGGCTATCCCTACGTGGGCAGCGGCGTCCGCGCCAGCGCCTGCGCCATGGACAAACTGGTGTCCAAGCAGATCTTCCGGGCCGCGGGCCTGCCCCTGGCCCGGGACGTGGTGGTGCGCGCTGAGGAGGATTTCAGCTCGGCCATGACGCGCATTCTCGACACCCTCGGGGAGCAGGTGGTGGTCAAGCCGGCGCGGCAGGGCTCCGCCTTGGGGGTGACCCTGGTGGACGATGCCCAGCAGCTGGCCAAGGCGCTGGAACTAGCCCTGGGGCTGGATGACGTGGTGCTGGTGGAGGAACGCGTCTATGGCCGCGAGATCACCGTCGGCGTGCTCGACGTGGTGGATGAGGCCGGCGCGGTGACCCGCATCGCCCATCCGGTGATCGAGATCCTCACACCCGCAGGCACTTGGTACGACTACGAGCATCGCTATACCCCCGGCCAGAGCGATCACCGGGTGCCGGCCGATGTGCCGGAGGACGTGGGCGGGGCGCTGCAGGAGGTGGCCGTCACCGCCCACGCCTGGCTGGGCTGTCGGGATCTGTCCCGGGCGGACTTCGTGCTGGCCGAGGATCGCTTCGTGCTGCTGGAGGTCAACAACCTGCCCGGCATGACGCCAACCAGCCTGTATCCGGACGGGGCCCGGGCGCTCGGCCACGATTTCGAGGACCTGACGGCGCTGCTGGTGCGCAATGCACTGCGCCGGGGGGCGGACCTGAAGCTGGCAGCGGCGCGGTAGTGCCGCTGCGATGTCGATGACCTGCAGCGAAGGCAGCGCTTTCAGCTTCTCACAGTTGGACAACGTCAGCTGCGTGCGACAAGCCTTGTGGGAGTTCGCCAAGAACGTTCGTTCACGCTGTCGCGGAAGAAACTTGCGATGTGCTGACTGTGGGCGCATTTCGACGGGATCGAAATACGTCGCACGCAGTGCGCCGCGAAGCGGGGCGCGCCATGGATGGCGCGCAACAGAGCGCTAGCGCCCGCAGGGCGATGCGCCGATTGGCATGACGTTCTGCGAAGCCGCTGCCTTCAGCTTCGGCACAACGTCTCGCAATCGGCCCATTCGCTGCGCGA
>JAFIFJ010000091.1 GCA_020832085.1 Gammaproteobacteria bacterium
CGGAACTTTCGGTCTCGACCTCGAAGACGACATTCTCAAGAGCTGTGTGATCACCCACGGCGGCGAGATCGTCAACGAAACCATCAAGCAGCTTTAAGCTGGGAGCCGGAAGATCATGGAAGCCGTATTCCTGTCATTCATTCTCATGTTGTCGATCTTCCTGGGCTTCGAGCTCATCTCGAAGGTTCCGGCAACGCTACACACGCCGCTGATGTCCGGCGCCAACGCCATCTCCGGCATCACCGTGCTCGGTGCGCTCATTGCCGCCGGTCAGGAGCATGCTGCTGCCGCCACCTGGCTGGGTGCGGTGGCGGTGATGTTCGCCACCATCAACGTGGTCGGTGGCTACATGGTGACGGACCGCATGCTCGGCATGTTCAAAAAGAAGGATAAGGGAGGTGCGGCATGACCCTCTCTCCGGTCTTCATCAACTTCACCTACATCATTTCGGCCATCCTCTTCATCTATGGCCTGAAGATGCTCGGTCATCCGGACACCGCCCGGCGCGGCAACCTGCTGTCGGCCATCGGCATGTTCATCGCCATCGTCTTCACGCTGTTTGCCCAGGAAATCGTCCGCTTCGAGTACATCATCGGAGCGATGCTCGCCGGTGCCATCATCGGCGCCCTGGCGGCGCGCCTGGTGGCCATGACCTCGATGCCGGAGATGGTGGCCCTGTTCAACGGCTCAGGCGGGGCGGCCTCGCTGCTGGTGGGCTGGGCCGTGCTCTACGACGAACTGCTGCCGTCTGCGGGCGCCGTTGCGGATGGGGTGCTGGGAACGGCCGGGGTGGCTGCGGGCGTCTCCACCTTCACGCTGATCACGGTGATCCTGTCCATCCTCATCGGTGGCGTCACTGCGTCGGGATCGGTGATCGCCTACGCCAAGCTTGCGGAAAAGATGACCTCTGCCGCCATCGTGTTTTCCGGCCAGCGCATCGTCAACAGTCTGATCCTGCTCGGGATCGTGGTATCGGCGGTGATGTTCACCATGGATCCGGCCATTGGCAGCACCTGGTTCTGGGTACTGCTGGGCCTGTCGCTGCTGCTGGGCGTCATGGCGGTGATCCCCATCGGCGGTGCTGACATGCCGGTGGTCATCTCCCTTTTGAACAGCTACTCCGGACTGGCGGCCTGTGCGGCGGGTTTCGCCATCGAGAACAACCTGCTCATCGTTGCCGGTTCCACGGTGGGCGCGGCGGGCATCATCCTCACGAATATCATGTGCAAGGCCATGAACCGCTCCCTGGCCAACGTGTTGTTCTCGGGCTTCGGCGCAGTCAAGCAGGCCAGCAAGGTCGAGGGTGAGGTCAAGCCCATCAACGTCGACGACGCCTACCTCATTCTCGAGTCTGCCAGCTCCGTGGTCTTCGTCCCGGGTTACGGCATGGCCGTGGCCCAGGCCCAGCACGTGGTGCGGGAACTCGGTGAACTGCTGGAGAAGAACGGCTGTGAGGTGAATTTCGCCATTCACCCGGTGGCGGGCCGCATGCCCGGGCACATGAACGTCCTGCTTGCGGAGGCCAATGTGCCTTATGAGCAGCTGGTCGAGATGGACGACATCAACCCGCGTCTGCCGAACACCGACGTCGCCATCGTCATTGGCGCCAACGACGTGGTGAATCCTGCAGCTCGCGAAGACGAGAACAGCCCGATCTACGGCATGCCCATCATCAACGTGGACCACGCCCGCACCGTGTTCGTGCTCAAGCGCTCCATGGGTTCGGGTTTCTCCGGAGTGGATAACCCGCTGTTCTTCGGTGAAAACACGCGCATGCTCTTCGGCGATGCGAAGCAGTCCATCGCCGGGCTGGTCGCAGCTTTCAAGAGCTGAAGCAAGACCTGCGTCTGGCTGCCTCGCTGCGAGGCGGCCAGACGCTTCCCCAACTGGTTTCCTCTGGCGCCAATTCGGTGCAGCATTCCTGCATAGCCTGCAGGGATGCCAGTCATGTCGTCACCCTTCGAACTCTACGTGGTGGATGTCTTCGCCGAACGGCCGCTGGTCGGCAACCCGCTGGCGGTAGTGGTCGCCGAGCGCCTGCCGGACGCGGAAGTCCGTCAGGCCATTGCCCGGGAAACCAACCTTTCCGAAACGACCTTCCTCGGCCCCTGTGCTGATCCCGACGGTGCCTGGTCGGTCAGGATCCATACCCCCAGCGAGGAGCTGCCGTTTGCCGGTCACCCGGTGCTGGGGACGGCGTGGGTCATCCGGGAACGGCTCTGCGAAGAGCCGCTGGATGAGATCCTGCTGCGCACCGGGCGCGGTCTCGTCCCGGTGACCTTCGAAGGTGACGGCCGCGAAGCCATGGTCTGGCTCGACGCTCCTGAGGCCCAGCTGCAGGCGCTGGACTTCGCGGAACTGGAGGGTCTGGTGGCGGACGCATTCCGCTCCGGGCCCCTGCCCGCGGCGCTGGGCAGTAATGGACCGGCCGTGATGCTGGTCAGCACGGAAGATCCGGCTGCGCTGGCGCAACCCGTGACCGACGTGGGCGGCCTGGCGGCTCTGCTGGCGGACAGTGGGCGTACCGGGGTGCTGCTGGCCGCGCCATCCCCGGCGATGGACGGAAACGGCCATGGCTCAGATTGGCAGGTGCGTTGCTTTTTTCTGGCGGACAGCCTGCGGGAAGATCCGGCCACCGGCAGCGCGGCCGCGCTTTTCGGCGAGCTGTTGCGGCAGTCAGGGCGCCACGGTGCCTTCGTGCTCGAGCAGGGCGTGGCCATGCAACGGCCCTCGCGACTGCACCTGCGCGTCTATGCTTCCGGGCCGATTAAGGTGGGTGGGCGTGTGCAGCCGGTCTGGTCCGGATTCAGTGATTGAACCCGCTCCCCGGGCAGCGGATCAGATCGCCTCGGCAAGCATGATCAGCGCCTGCCAGCCACCTTCCTGCAGGTTTACGTCAGCGGCGGTCGCGCAACGAGCCAGGGTGGGTTCAAGCCACTCCGCCAGTTCGACGCCCCGGGCGTGACAATCGAAGCGAAGCCCGCCCGCGCCGCGGCTCATGGTCATCGTCATGTGGCCGGGTGAGATTCCGTTGGGCAGGGCGGCCATCAGCACTGCAGCCGTGATCCAGCGCAGCCGGGTCCGGTTCACGGTAGGCAGCGGTCCGTTGACGGAAGCGTCTGTGGCAAGGTTCCGTTGGCTCAGCAATGCGGCCAGTCTCTGCACCTCATCGGCGATGTCGGCGCCGTGTGAGAGTTCAGCGGTCGCGTCGTCGTCCTGCTCGAGCTGCTGCAGGAGAAGATTGCGCGTCTGGGCGCTGCGGGCTGCGAGCTTGATCTGCTCCATTCGCTCATGCAGACGCTCAGTGCCCCGGCGCTGAGCCAGTTCCGCCTGGCCGCCGATGATGGTCAGGTCGTTGTTGAGGTCATGGGTCAGTCGTGGCGCCGCACGAGACACCATGCGCTGCTTGAGCATCGTGATGATGGGGTCGTCTGCCTGATAGCTTAAGCTGGCCATGATGTCGGCGTCACAGTCGCTGATAGCGGAAATTGCTGGCCAGGTTCGGAATGTCCGCAGCGCGAACCGCTGGGCTGACCCAGAACCCCTGCATGGTGTCGCAGCCCATGCGGTCGAGGAGCTGGAAGGTGGCCGCGGACTCCACCCCTTCAGCGCAGACCTTCAGACCCAGGCTGTGGGCGAGGGCGATGCATGAGCGGACGATCACCCGGTCGCTGCTGCGGGTTTCGAGGCCGGCAACGAAGGACTTGTCGATCTTCAGTTCATTGAAGGGCAGCTGGGCCAAGTGGGTCAGCGACGAGCATCCGGTACCGAAATCATCCATGGCCAGATTGAACTGCTTGAGGCGGCAGCGGGTGAGGATCTCCGCTGCCGCCGCGGTGTCGCGCATGGTGCCGCGTTCGGTGACTTCCAGGGTGATGCGGCTGGCATCGACGCCGCGCCTGCGGGCGATGGCGAGCAGGCGGTCCGGCAGCCCGCTGTCGCAGAGCTGGGTGGTGGGCAGGTTGATGCTGAGACCGAGTTCCATGCCGTGGGCATCCAGCCAGCGTGTGGCATGGTCCACGGACTGCTGGAGCATGAGGTCGGTCATCTCGCTGATCATCGGCAGTTCTTCCGCCAGCGGGATGAAGTGTTCCGGCGTGAGCAGGCCGAATCGGGGATGCTGCCAGCGGATCAGCGCCTCGACGTCGCGCACTCGCCAGCTGCCATCCGCTTCGCGGTGGGCTCGGGGCTGGAACAGTGCCAGGAACTCCCCCTGGTCCAGGGCCAGACGCAGCTCCTCCTCGCTGATCAGCCAGTGACCGCGCCAGTTCTGGTAGAGAATGGTTTCCAGGCTTTCGAGTTCCAGCGGCTTTTCGAGGTAGCCGAGCATGTTCAGGCCGAGATCCTGGCCGAAGCGCAGGGCGGATTCGAGTACCCGACCGCCCTCTCCGCTCATCAGCATCACAGCGGAGTCCGGATGTTCGGTTCTCAGGAAGCGCAGCACCTCGACGCCGTCGTGGACGGGCATGTTCAGGTCGAGCAGGACCAGGCTGGGCTCGAAGTCGGTCAGGGCCTGGGAAAGGGGGCCGAGGCCGCAGCAGGAGCGGACCTCGAAACCATAGGAGCCGGCCACGTCCGAGATGAACTCACAGATCAGGGGTTCATCGTCGATGACGACGAGATTGTTGCCGGCTTCCACATGCATGTTCATGGGCGAGGTCAACTCGAAATCAAAACCATGTTGGCAGCATAGTTCAGCTGCCGGATCCTGCCGCCAGCAGCGGCGCTGCATCACTGAGCGGCGCGGGCTGGCGGCGTATGCGGAAGAATGGCCCGGACCACCGTGCCCTGGCCCGGGTGGGAGCGCACCTTGACGCCGCCGCCCAGGGACTCGGCCCGCTCTCGTGCGCCGAGCAGCCCTGAGCGGCCGAAGGGAACGAGCCCCTGCAGGACATGGATGGCATCGAAGCCCCGGCCGTCGTCCTCGACGCTCAGGGTGATGACGGCGTTGCGCAGGCGCAGGCGGACTTTCAGGTGCTCCGGGGCACCGTGCTGCAGGGCATTGCTGATGGCCTCCTGGGCGATGCGATAGAGGGCGACATCGATCTCGCTCACCAGCGGGCCGGGGTCGGCAGGCAGATCCAGCGTCACGATGACGCCGGTTTCGGCAGTGCTGCGATCCACCAGCCAGCGCAGGGTCGGGACGATTCCGAGATCGTCCAGCATCGGAGGCCGCAGGTTGCCGGTGAGGGTGCGGGTTTCCTTCAGGCCGCTTTCGAGGGCGGCCATGGCCTCGCGCAGCATGGCGCGGACTTCGGTGTCCTCGATCTGGTCGAGGGTGCTCTCCACCAGCAGGCGTGCCACCGTCAGCGTCTGGCCCAGCTGATCATGCAGCTGGCGGGCGATGGCCCGCCGCTCCGCTTCCTGAGCGTTGATCAGTCGCCGGGTCAGCAGGCGCATCTCTTCGGAATAGCGGTTGGCGCGGTCCAGCGCGAGGCGTTCCTCGGTGAGTTCATGGGCCAGATAGAGGATGGCGGGCCGGTCGGCGAAGGTGCAGGGGACTGACAGCAGCCTGAAGGCGCGCTCTGAATGTGGGCCCTGGGATTGCACCAGCGTGCTGTCGTCATCGGGATCGCGGCCAAGCAGGTCGGGCAGGGTTCGACCCACGACCTCGGCGCCGTCCCTGTTCAGCTTCACGGCGGCCGCGTTGGCGGCAAGAACCCGGCTTGAGTCGGGGTCGCAGACCCAGGAGGGCAGTGGGTGGCCTTCGAACAGCAGGCGATAGGCCCGGGCCATGGTGTCCAGATTGCGGCGGTGGGCGGCATCGCGCTGGGCCAGGCGACGCAGCAGCAGGAACAGGGCTCCGGCGGTGCCCAGCACGAACGCGAGTCCGTTGAGCATGTGTGCCGTGGAGCCTTCGGCCACGCTGCCGGCCAGCAGATCCGTTGCCAGGAGCCAGATGGTGGCCAGCGCGGCGTATCCCAGCGCGATAGTGAGCGGGTTCATGGTCTCGATCGGACCGGCGCCTGCAGCATTCCCGCTTTTCAAGGGCATGATCCTCGCGGATGAAGTGATGGATGCTATCATCCAGGCTCGCATTGCGGCGCGCTGGTCTTCGGGGATAGAGGGTTGGCGCCTACGTAGGGGGTGAGCGGGGATGAGCGCTGTCAGCATCGTCCTGGTGGATGATCATGGCCTGATGCGGGCCGGCCTGCGCCGTCTGCTGGAATCGATTCGTGACGTGGAAGTGGTGGCCGAGGCCGAGAATGGCCGGGATGCCATTGCCCGCGTTCGGGAGCACGCGCCAAAACTGGTGCTCATGGACGTGGCGCTTCCGGTTCTCAACGGCCTCGAAGCCTGTGCCCGCATTACCGAGCGCTGGCCCGATGTGGCCGTGTTGATGCTTTCCATGTACGCCAATGAGGAGTATGTGCTGCGCGCCCTGCGCAACGGCGCCCTGGGCTATCTGCTCAAGAGTGCGTCGTCGTCGGAACTCGAACTGGCCATACGCGCTGCCGTGAAGGGGGACCGCTACCTCAGTCCGGAAGTCTCGAAGCATGTGATTGACGCCTACGTGAATCGCACCCAGAGCGGTGGCTCGCCGCTCGATGCCCTGACCCCGCGGCAGCGGGAAGTCCTGCAGCTGGTGGCGGAAGGTCATACCACCCGCGAGATCGCCGAGCTGCTGCATCTCGGCATCAAGACCGTGGAGACCCACCGCACCAACATCATGCGCCAGCTGGATGTGCATGACGTGGTCGGTCTGGTGCGCTTTGCCATGCGCCATGGCCTGCTTCCCGACGACGGTGCGCCTGACGGCGGCATCCCAGATGGTGATGCCCCCAGCGGCATGGGTGAAAGCTCGCGATGACGTCGGGCCGGGAAGCCACGGGGTTGCGGGTGCCCAGCGCGAATCAGCCTCTGAAGCTCGCGGTGGTGGACGACAACGCTCTGTTCCGGCGCACGCTGGTGCGGCTGATCGGCAGGCAGCCTGAGCTGACCATGATCGCCGAAGCCGCTTCCGGGGCCGAGATGATGGCCTTGCTGACCGAGTGTGATCCTGAGCTGCTGCTCCTCGACCTGGAGATCGGCGCTGAATCAGGGTTCGATCTTCTGCCCCGTGCCCTGGCGTCGAGACCCGATCTCGCGGTCATTCTGCTCACCGGCCACGACCCTCTGGCACTGCAGGGGGCCGCGGTGGAAGGCGGGGCCCAGGCCTGCTGGTCCAAGAGCGACCTTAGAGAGCTGCTCGGCCAGCTGGCCCGAGCCGGTGCGGCGCCCGAATCCCTCTCTCGCTGAACTCCTGGCGCTGGACTCCCGGCGCAGATCTGCCAGCGCTGAGCCGGTTGCGTTCACCCTGCCGCAGATGTTGTCATTGCCAGCACGCGTGACTTGAACTATAAAACCGTCACAGTTGTTTCTTTACAGCGGCTTTGCCATCATCCGGCGCTCTCCGACGCAGCAGGCGTCGGCTTTCTGGCATCCGCAGCGGGAGGAGAACATGAGTCAGGCAGCGGGCGCCAACGTGCCCCAGAAATCCATCGATCCGAAGCTGTTCACGTGGCCCTCCAACAAGCCGCGATTGCTGGGCAGCAAATGCAACAATTGCGGTACGACCTCGTTCCCGGCGCAGGCTAGCTGCCCGCGCTGCTGCAGTGAAGACGTCGAGAACTGTGAACTCGGCACCCGGGGCAAGCTCTGGTCCTTCACGATTCAAGGCTTCCTGCCGAAGTCGCCGCCGTATGCCGGCACGGAGACTCTCGAGGACTTCAAGCCCTTCGGAGTCGGTTACGTGGAGATGCCAGGGCAGGTACGCGTGGTCGGTCGCATCAACGTGTCGAAGCCCGAGGAACTCGCGATCGGCATGGACATGGAACTCGTTTTCGAACCGTTCCGCACCGACGAAGACGGTACGGAAATCATCAGTTACGCATTCCGCCCGGTCGCCTGAAGCGGCCGGGACGGGAGAGGGAGGGCAGCAACCATGACTGACGTAGCGATCATCGGCATCGGTATTCATCCTTTCGGACGCACTGACGGCGTCTCGGGTCTGGAACAGGGCGCGTATGCGGTGCGTCAGGCGCTCAAGGACTGCGGCATGGACTGGGGTGACATGCAGTTCGCCTACGGTGGCTCGTCCGCCGCGGGCAATGCCGACGCCCTGGTGAACCAGCTGGGCCTGACCGGCCTGCAGTTCGTCAACGTGGCCAATGGCTGCGCCACCGGCGGCAGCGCACTGCAGTCGGCCTATATGGCCATCAAGTCCGGCATGTTCGACGTCGGCGTGGCGGTGGGTTTCGACAAGCATCCCCGCGGCGCTTTTGCCGTGGAGCCTGAGAAGATGGGCCTCGGCAAGTGGTACGGCGACGTCGGCCTGGCACTGACCACCCAGTTCTTTGCCATGAAGATCCAAAAGTACATGCACGACTACGGCATCACCGATGACACCCTGGTGAAAGTGGCTGAAAAGAACTACGCCAATGGTGCCCTCTGCCCCCACGCCTGGCGCAAGACGGCGCTGACCTATGAGCAGATCGCCGAGTCGCCCATGATCAGCCATCCGCTGCGCAAGTACATGTTCTGCTCGCCGGCGGAGGGCGGCTGCGCGATCATTCTCGCCAGCGTCGAGAAGGCCAAGCAGCTCACCTCCCATCCGCTGTTCCTGAAGGCGGCGGTGGTGCGCACGCGCCACTTCGGATCCTTCGAGGTCTTCACCCAGGGTCAGGCCCTCGATCAGGCGCCGAGTCCCAGCGTGGATGCATCCCAGGCCACCTTCGAGATGGCCGGCGTCGGTCCGGAGGACATTCAGGTCGCCCAGCTCCAGGACACGGAGTCCGGTGCCGAAATTATGCACATGGCCGAGAACGGCTTCTGTGCCGATGGCGATCAGGAGAAGTGGATCCAGGAAGGCTATACGAAGATCGACGGCAAGCTGCCGGTGAACACGGACGGCGGCTGTCTCGCCAATGGTGAGCCCGTGGGTGCCTCCGGTCTGCGTCAGGTCTATGAAGTCTGCGTGCAGCTGCGCGGTGAAGGTGGTGAGCGTCAGGTCCAGAACAATCCGAAGGTGGGTTACACCCACGTTTACGGTGCTCCGGGCCTGTCCGGTTGTACCGTCATTTCGCGGTGAGCTGACGGCGCGCCGGACCGCAGCGTCCGGAGGCGACGAGGAAATGAAAAGGGGCCGCGACTGCGGCCCCTTTTTTGTGGCGCGCCAGTTTGGCTCAGGCCGGAATGCGTACCGGCAGCTCGCGAATGCCGCGGATGAAGCTCGAGCGCAGGTAGACCGGATCGCCCACCACCTCGATCTTGCCGAAGCGCTTCATGGTCTCTTCCCACATGATGCGCAGCTGCATCTCACCGAGGCGATTGCCGAGGCAGCGGTGGATGCCGAAACCGAAGGAGGTGTGCTTGCGGGCATTGGGACGGTCGATCAGCAGCTGATTCGGGTTCTCGAACTGATCGTCATCGCGATTGCCCGAGACGTACCACATCACCACCTTGTCGTCCTTGGCAATCTTCTTGCCGCGGAGTTCCGTGGCTACCAGCGCCGTGCGGGCCATGTGGGCCACAGGTGACTGGTAGCGGATGAACTCGCAGACCATGTTCGGGATCAGTCCGGGGTTCTGCAGCAGTTTCTCGTATTCGGAAGGAAACTGGTTCAGCGCCAGCAGGCCACCGGAAATGGAATTGCGGGTGGTGTCGTTGCCGCCCACGATCAGCAGCAGGACATTGCCGAGGTACTCGTTCGGCGGCATGTTGCGAGTCGCCTCACCGTGCACGAGCATGGAGATCAGGTCGTTGCCCGGCTCTTTCTGGGCGGCACGCTCCTTCCACACCGCATCGAAGTACTCCCAGCACTTCCACAGTTCCAGAAAGCCCTCTTCCGGCGTCTCGAAGACGTCCGGATCGCCGATGCTCTGGGAGACGTCGGACCAGTGGATCAGATTGTGGCGGTCCTCCTGGGGAATGGCGAACAGTGTGGCCAGCATCTGCCCGGTGAGCTCCACGGAGACCTCGCGGACCCAGTTGAACTCCTCGTTGCGCGG
>JAFIFJ010000115.1 GCA_020832085.1 Gammaproteobacteria bacterium
GGGACACCGACTCCACCACCTTCGTGATCCGGGTGGAGATTCCCGACCTGGTGCGGATCTCCAGCCTCAACGACATCGCGCTGGGGTTCTTCCCCGGCAGCGGTGACCTCAGCGGCAGTGATGCCGTCTGTGTCTACCGCAACGATCCGGCGGGAGCTTATCTGGTAGAGGCCAGCGGCAAGGGGGCGGGCCAGGCCTTCGTGGTGGCCAAGGACGGAGTGGAACTGCCGTTTGCGGTGGACTACAGCGATGGCAGTGGCTGGCGCAGCCTCACCGCAGGCGGGGCGCCGGTGGCGGCGGGCAATGCCCACGCTGCAGCCACGGATTGCGGCGGAGCCACCAATGCCAGCGTCCGGGTCCGCATCGACGAGACCGTCCTCGCCACCGCCCAGCCCGGCAGCTATGCAGGCCGGCTGACCCTCACCGTGGCGCCCATCTGATACCTCAGATGGGCATGACAAGATAGGTTTGGAGGCCGCCGTCGGCAGCGGACAGGGATTCCCGGGCCAGCCTCTCGGCCTGCTCGCAGCCGGCAATGGCAACCTGCGGCTGGGCTTGAATCTCCACCGGCCGGAGGGCTGCCGGGCGTTGGCGCAGACAAGGCCGGTGCGGCTGGTCCCGATTCAGTGCTGGCGGTTCGGGAATCAGCAGGCGGATGGTGAGCTGGCCGGTGTGGGACTCGAGGCCTTGGCCGCCCCAAACTGCAGGCGCCATGAGCAGGGCCAGCAGCAGCCCTGCCGCCATCACCCGGTCCCGCAGAACCTCTCGCACCCCAGTGCGATGGTCGCTCGCTTCCATTCCACCACATCCCCACCGACGAACGGTCCAATTTTCCCGCCAAACGGTATATCGATGCAATCGGTTTGAGCCGGCAGATGGGAGCGCTGTCACGCCGGTGACGTCAGTCGTCGTCTTCCCCGTCCTCCTCGGCGTCCATGCCCAGTTCCTTGATCTTGCGCGTCAGCGTGTTGCGCCCCCAGCCCAGCAACTCGGAGGCGTCACGGCGCCGTCCGCCCGTGTGCTTGAGCGCGGTCTCGATGAGGATGCGTTCGAACTTGGGCATGGCCACGTCCAGCAGGGGTGTGCTCTGCCCCGGGCGGAACCGCGCCAGCTCCTGGTCACTCCAGTTGCGCAGGGCCGACTCCCAGTTGGTGGTCTGCTGGGCGCCGCCATCGCTGAGCCTGAGCTCCGGCGGCAGATCCCCGATGTGCACCTCCCGCCCGGAGGCCATGACGGTCAACCAGCGGCAGGTGTTCTCCAGCTGGCGGACATTGCCCGGCCAGTCCAGATTGGCCAGGTACTCCTCGGTTTCCGGCCGCAGCAGCTTGGGTTCACCGCCAAGCTCCTGAGCCGCGGAGGACAGGAAATGCCGGGCCAGCAGCGGGATGTCGCCGCGGCGCTCGGCCAGCTTGGGAATGTGGATGCGGATCACGTTCAGGCGATGGAAGAGATCCTCCCGGAAGCGCCCCTCCCGTACCAGGCCTTCGAGGTTCTGATGGGTGGCGGCAATGATGCGCACGTCCACCTTGATGGGCTGATGGCCGCCTACCCGGTAGAACTCGCCATCGGCCAGCACCCGCAGCAGCCGGGTCTGGGTGTCTGCGGGCATGTCGCCGATCTCGTCCAGGAACAGGGTGCCGGCATCGGCCTGCTCGAAGCGCCCCTGCCGCTGCGCTGCGGCACCTGTGAATGCCCCCTTCTCGTGACCGAACAGTTCCGATTCGATGAGATCGTGGGGGATTGCCGCCATGTTCAGAGCGATGAAGGGGCCTTTCTGTCGGGGCGAGTGGCGATGCAGGGCGCGCGCCACCAGTTCCTTACCGGTACCGGATTCACCGTTGATCAGGACCGTGATGTTGGAGTGGGACAACCGGCCGATGGCGCGAAACACCTCCTGCATGGCCGGCGCCTGGCCGATGATCTCGGTCGGGGCAGGCTCCTCGACCGCTGGCGCCACAGCCTTCTGTTCGTGGGCATGGGCAATGGCCCGCTTGGCCACGGCGACGGCGTCATCGACGTCGAAGGGCTTCGGCAGATACTCGAAGGCCCCGCTCTGATAGGACGTGACGGCGCTTTCCAGATCCGAGTGGGCCGTCATGATGATCACGGGAATCTCGGGGTGCTCGGCGCGCAGCCGTTCGAGCAGCGACAGGCCATCGATGCCGGGCATGCGGATGTCACTGATAATCGCTTCAGGCAGCTCCGCCTGCAGCCGGCTCAGCGCCGCCGCACCGCTCTCGAAGGTCTGTGGGGCCATGCCTTCCTGCTCCAGGGCGCGCTCGAGCACCCAGCGAATGGAGCGGTCGTCGTCGATGACCCATATCCTGTCACGCGTCTTCATCGATGCTCTCCAACGGCAGCAGAGTGGTGAATCGGGTGCTGCCAGGCTCGCTTTCGCATTCGATCAAGCCTCCGTGCTGGGCAATGATGGATTGGGTGATGGACAGACCGAGCCCCGTGCCGTCCGCACGGCCGCTGATCATCGGGTAGAACAGCCTCTCGATCATGTCGGGCGGGACGCCGGGGCCGTTGTCCAGAATGTCGATGCGGACGACGAGACGATGGCGCTCGTCGCCAATGGTGAACTGCCGCATGGTGCGAGACCGGAAGGTGATGACCGCGTCATCGGTGTCCTCCAGAGCCTGGGCCGCATTGCGGGTGACGTTGAGAAAGGCCTGCAGGAGCTGATCCGGATCGCATGTGAGATCTGGGATGGACGGGTCGTAGTCACGCTCGATGCGCAAACGCCCGGGATGCTCCGCCGTGATCAGCTGCCGCACGCGCTCCAGGATCCGGTGAATGTTGCCGTTGCGATACTGAGGCAACTGATTGGGGCCGAGCATGCGATCCACCAGATTGCGGAGCCGGTCGGCCTCCTCGATGATGACGTCGGTGTACTCGGAGAGCTGGGCCCGATCCAGCTCACGGGCCAGCAGCTGCGCGGCTCCGCGGATCCCCCCCAGCGGATTCTTGATTTCGTGGGCCAGTCCCCTGACCAGGTGCCGAGTCGTGCGCTGCAGGGTGAGCTGGGCGGCATCCCTGTTGATGCGCAGCAGACGGTCAAGGGGCTGCAGTTCGAGCAGCAGGCCGCCTTGTTCGCAGTCGGTCATGGGCGTGACGGTGTAATCCACGGTGATCTCACGGGTGCTGGCCTGCAGCGCCTTGAGCTGGGTGATGCGACGGGTGAAGGACTGCTCCTTGGTCAAAGCGGCTTCGAGTTCCGCTTCGAAATCATCGTCACCGCGCAGCAGCAGGCGGAGAGGATCACCGAGGCTGCGCTCGTGGCTGGCCGCCAGCAGGAACTCTGCCGACTGATTCAGATACGTCACGCAGAGTTTGCTGTCGAGCAGCACGACGGCTGTCGACTGGTGTTCCAGAATGTGACGGTACAGCGAATCCATGACTTGCCCATTTGCGGCTCGGGAGGCTTACTGCAAATATCGCACCACCTGCACCGGTACTGAGCATGCTTGGATTTGGAGCGAAAGTAAGCGCTTGCTCACCGCCCTTGCCTCGCAGACCCGCCCCCGACAGCGGCAACCTTGCCGCCGCCGCCGGGGGCCGCGTTCCAGTTCAGGGCATCGAGTCTAGAAGACGCACGGGGATAGCGCACTAATTTGGTGCGAGGGACCTCTGCCAGTTCAGGGTCCGGCCAGGGGCCGAAAGTTGGGAGCCGGGTTGGCGGGGGCGGGAGACAGGAGGCCCCGACGCAGCAGATAGACCGTGACCGCTGCGCTGCGGGCGAGTTCGCGATCCTCCTCGTCCATGACCACGGCGACAAACTCGTTGGCGCCCCGGTCATAGGTCTGAACGCTGAAGCTGCTGCCTTCACCCGGCACCGGGCTGCCATTGCGCAGCAGCTTCAGACGATGCCCGGAGCGCAGCCCGGGCTCGACGCTGACTTCGACCTGGACGCGCCCCTCCGGTGCACGGATGGCCTCTTCGTTTTCAGGCTGGGTAATGCGCACGCTGTAGCTGATCCGATCCTCGCTGCGGCGACGCTCCGTTCTCGGGCGGGCCTCGGGGACCGGCTGCGCTTCGTAAATGTTCGATTCCCGCAACCTTATGGGCGCCGCATCCCGGCTCGGGCGATCGCTGTAGACGGGATTGCCCTGCTCGTCCTGAGTGACGTAGATCTCCTGCCCGGCGGCGGGTGTTGCCCAGAGGGCAAGCAGCAGGGAGGTGACGAGCAGCATCGCGAATGGACGTTGTGGCATGACCTGAACTCCAGGTCGGCTACGGTCTTCGACCAGCATAAGGCTGTGGGGGCCAGATACAAGAAGCCCCCGGCGAGCGGGGGCTTCAGGGTGACGAGCTGACAGATCGGCGTTTCCGGCCAGGGTCGCGGCCCTGGCCCTGCAGAAGGAGTCCTTCGGACCGAGTCTCAGACCGAGTCCGTTTAACCGAGCGTCAGACCGAGTAGTACATCTCGAACTCCACCGGATGGGTGTTCATGTCCAGCGTCTGCACGTCGCCGCGCTTGAGTTCGATGTAGCCGTCGATCTGGCCGTCACTGAATACACCGCCCTGCTTCAGGAAGTCGCGGTCGGCGTCGAGGGAATCGAGCGCCTGTGACAGTGAGCTGCACACCGTGGGGATACCGACGAGCTCCTCGGGGGGCAGGTCGTAGAGATCCTTGTCCATGGCATCGCCGGGGTGGATCTTGTTCTTGATGCCGTCGATCCCGGCCAGGAGCATGGCCGAAAAGGCCAGATAGGGGTTGGCCGTGGCATCGGGGAAGCGCACTTCCACCCGCTTGGCCTTTGCACTGTTGCCCTGAATGTAGGGGATGCGGATCGACGCGGAGCGATTGCGGGCCGAGTAGGCCAGCAGCACCGGAGCCTCGAATCCAGGCACCAGCCGCTTGTAGCTGTTGGTGCTGGCGTTGGTGAAGGCATTCAGCGCCCGGGCGTGCTTGATGATGCCGCCGATGTAGTACAGCGCCATCTCGGACAGCCCGGCGTACTTGTCGCCGTGGAACAGGTTCACGCCGTCCTTCCAGATGGACTGGTGGACGTGCATGCCGCTGCCGTTGTCGCCGACCAGGGGCTTGGGCATGAACGTGGCGGACTTGCCGTAGGCGTGGGCGACGTTGTGCACGCAGTACTTGTAGATCTGCAGTTCGTCGGCCTTGGCCGTGAGGGTGTTGAACTTGACGCCGATCTCGTTCTGACAGGCGGTTGCCACTTCGTGGTGATGGACGTCGATGGTCAGTCCCATCGCCTGCATGGCGGTGCACATGGCATTGCGCAGGTTGTAGGCGGAATCCACCGGGGGCACCGGGAAGTAGCCACCCTTCACCCGCGGCCGGTGGCCAAGGTTGCCGCCTTCGAACTCGGAGCCGGATTCCCAGGCAGCCTCTTCCGCGGAGACGGCGAACATGGCATTGCCCATGCCGACCTTGAAGCGGACGTCGTCGAAGACGAAGAACTCGGCTTCCGGCCCGAAGAAGCAGGTATCGCCGATACCGGTCTCCTTAAGGTAGGCCTCAGCCATCTTGGCGGTGCCGCGCGGATCGCGAACGTAGGGCTGCATCGTGCTCGGCTCGATCACGTCACAGCGCAGGTTGAGGCTGCTGTCCTCAGAGAACGGATCGAGCACCGCGGTGCTGTCGTCCGGCTTCAAGATCATGTCGGACTCGTTGATGCCCTTCCAGCCTGCGACGGAGGAGCCATCGAACATGGCGCCGTTCTCGAAGAACTCGGCGTCGACGACGGCCGCGGGGAAGGTGGTGTGCTGCTCCTTGCCGCGGGGATCGGTGAAGCGGAGGTCAACCCACTTCACATCATTGTCCTTGATCAACTTCAGGGTTTTCTCTGACATACCACTCCTCCGGGTTCTGGTCTGAAGATGCGTTTGCTGTGCCTGATTGCGCACGACGCCGGCTGAACGGCCGGCGCCAAGCGAGCACTACGTGTGCACGGATGCAAAATGGATGCCAGAGCGTGCGCCAATATGATGCGCGCTTTTCCTGGGGTTCCCGCCTGCCGCGTCCGATAACGGTGCACCCATTCGGGGCAATCGTAGCATGGCGCACATATCTGGTGCATAAGGAGCCGGCTCGCTCTCATTTTTGCACTGCTGGCGTGCTGTCAAGAACTTTTCAGATGTAACCCCCGCTGTGGGCTCGAATCTGTATAATGCGCGCCCCGCCTACCCGTCAGAGCAGTCTCCCACCGTGTCTGAAGCTCAAGTTGCAAGTCAGCAGGTCGCAGCCGCCAATCTGCGCAATGTCGCCATCATCGCTCACGTCGACCACGGCAAGACCACGCTGGTGGACCGGCTGCTGCAGGAGACTGGCCGCTTTTCCGCCGGCTCCGGTGAGCGCGTCATGGACAGCAATGACCTCGAACGCGAGCGCGGCATCACGATTCTGGCCAAGAACACGTCCATCGAGTGGAAAGGGGTGCGCATCAACATCGTCGACACGCCCGGACACGCCGACTTCGGCGGTGAGGTGGAACGGGTGCTGTCCATGGTCGACTCGGTACTGCTGCTCGTGGACGCGGTAGACGGCCCCATGCCCCAGACCCGCTTCGTGACCCGCAAGGCTTTCGCCCGCGGTCTGCGTCCCATCGTGGTCATCAACAAGGTGGATCGCGACGGCGCCCGCCCCGACTGGGTGGAGCACGAAGTCCTCGATCTCTTCGACCGCCTCGATGCAGACGAAGACCAGCTCGACTTCACCACTGTCTATGCCTCGGCCCTGATGGGGCGCGCAGGCCGCACCCTGGAAACCATGCAGGACGACATGGGTCCGCTGCTGGACCTCATCGTCGAGCAGGTGCCACCGCCGGTGGTGGAGGCCGACGGGCCGCTGCAGATGCAGATCAGCGCCCTGGACTACTCGAGCTACGTGGGCGTCATCGGCCTCGGTCGCGTGCAGCGCGGCACCATCCGGCCCGGCATGACCGTGGCCGTGGTGGACCGAGACGGCAAGCGCCGCTCCGGCCGCATTCTCGGCGTGCTCGGCTACGACGGCCTCGAGCGCAAGGAGATCAGCTCGGCCAACGCCGGGGACATCGTCAGCGTCACCGGCATCGCCGATCTCGCGATTTCCGACACCATCTGTGATCCGTCCGCACCCGAGCCGCTGCCGGCATTGACCGTGGACGAACCCACGGTGTCCATGACCTTTCAGGTGAACACGTCGCCGCTGGCCGGCCGCGAGGGCAAGTTCCTCACCAGCCGGCACGTGCGGGGGCGTCTCGATCGGGAACTGCTCCACAATGTGGCGCTGCGGGTGGAAGACACGGAACACCCGGACCGTTTCAAGGTGTCCGGTCGCGGTGAGCTGCATCTCTCGGTCCTGATCGAAACCATGCGCCGGGAAGGCTACGAACTCGGCGTGTCACGGCCGGAGGTCATCACCCGCGAAGTCGATGGGGAGCGTCAGGAGCCTTTCGAGACCCTGGTGGTCGACGTGGAGGAGCAGCACCAGGGCGCTGTGATCGAGGAACTTGGCCGCCGCCGTGGTGAACTCAACAACATGGTGATGGACGGACGCGGCCGGGTGCGCCTCGACTTCGTCATGCCCTCCCGCGGCCTCATCGGTTTCCGTCAGCTGTTTCTGTCGCTGACCTCGGGCAGCGGTATCCTCACCCACACCTTCTCCCACTGGGGCCCCTTCCAGAGCGGCTCCGGTTCGGAGCGGATCAATGGGGTGCTGGTCTCCAACGTGGCGGGCAAGGCCAATGCCTACGCCCTGTTCACCCTGCAGCAGCGCGGGCGGATGATGGTGGAACCCGGCACCGAGGTCTACGAAGGCATGGTCGTCGGCATCCACAGCCGCGGCAACGATCTGCCGGTGAACCCCACCAAGGAGAAGCAGCTCACCAACATCCGGGCTGCAGGCAGCGACGAGAATCTGCTGCTGCACCCACCGGTGCGCTTCAGCCTCGAACAGGCGCTGGAATTCATCGACACCGACGAGCTCGTCGAGGTGACGCCGAAGGCCATCCGGGTCCGCAAGAAGCTGCTCAAGGAGCATGAGCGCCGCCGCGAGAGCCGCAAGGACGATTGATGCGGGCTTTGCTGCAGCGTGTGAGCAGCGCCCGGGTCGAGGTGACGGGCGAAGTCGTCGGCAGCATTGAGCGGGGCCTGCTGGTGCTGCTCGGGGTGGCCGTGGACGACAACCTCGATGATGCCGACCGGCTGGCCCGCCGCACCCTGGATTTACGCATCTTTCCGGATGACGCCAAGCCCATGAACCGTTCGCTCATGGACGTGGCGGGGGAACTGCTGGTGGTCTCGCAGTTCACCCTCTGTGCCGATACCCGCCGCGGACGTCGTCCCGGCTTCTCCACTGCAGCCCCACCCGAGCGGGCCGAAGCGCTCTATGAGCGCTACGTGAAAATCTGTCGGGAGGCTGGTGTGACCACGGCCACCGGCCGTTTCGGCGCCGACATGCAGGTCCATCTCGTCAACGATGGGCCGGTGACCTTTCTGCTCGAGTGACTTCGCCCGAACTGCGGCCCCGGACTGCGCTCAGTCCGCTTCCTTGGGACTGACCCAGCGCGCGAAGAGGATGCCCACTTCGTAGAGCAGCCACATGGGAATGGCCAGCAGAATCTGCGAAATCACGTCTGGCGGCGTCAGCAGCATGGCGAAGACGAAACAGCCTACGAGAACGTAGGCACGCTTGGCCCGAAGTGCCTCCACCGACGTCGCTCCGCTCCATACCAGCAGCAGGGTGGCGACGGGGATCTCGAAGGCGAAGCCGAAGGCGAAGAACATCTTCAGAACGAAATTCAGATAGGCGTTGATGTCGGTCATGATCGCCACATCCGTCGGCGCCACCCCGATCAGAAAAGCGAACACCAGCGGAAAAACGGCGAAATAGGCAAACGCCATCCCGGCATAGAACAGGATCACGCTGGAGACCAGCAGCGGCACGGCCACCCGCTTCTCGTGCCGATACAGCCCCGGCGCCACAAAGCTCCAGATCTGGTGCAGGACGTAGGGGATGGCGATGAAGAAGGCCAGCACGAAGGCCAGCTTGAAGGGCGTCAGGAACGGCGATGCCACCTCGGTGGCGATCATGGTGGAGCCTTCAGGCAAGGCCGCCCGCAGGGGTTTACTGATGAAGGCGTAGAGATCGTTGGCGATGTAGAACAGCGGGAAGAAAATGATCAGCACCGCCAGAACGATGCGCAGCAGACGGCTGCGCAGCTCCGCCAGATGCTCGAGCAGCGGCATCTCCTGGTCTTCGTAATCTTCCGAGTCCGGTGCGGAGGGATTACTGCTGCTCATCGACCGCTCCCCGGATCGGCCTTCGCTTCCGGCCTCCGAGCGGTTGCCTTGCCGTCATCATCGCCGCTGCCGCCACTGAAATCTGCCGCAGAGTCGGCCTCGACTGCAGGCGGTTCCGGATCCTTGGGCGCGTCATTCTTCTCCGGCATGGCGTCGGAGACGGCCTGATCCTCGGCCTGCAGCGCGGCCATGCGCTTGCGCATCATGGCATCCACCTCCTGCTGACTGGCCTTGAGGTCGGCGCCGGCATTTCTGATCTCGTCGCGGACCTTGGCGGCCTCCTCGAGAATGCGGGCGTTGTGCAGGTCGCGGCGGATCTCGTCAGCGCCGATTTCGCGCTCGATCTCGGTCTTCAGGCTGGTGAAGCTGCGTCTGGCCTGGCCGATCCAGCCACCGAGGGTGCGCAGCACTTCCGGCAGGCGTTCGGGGCCGAAGACCAGCAGGATCACCAGCGTCACGAGCAACAGTTCCGGGAACCCGATGTCGAGCATGCTTCACTCCGAGCGGGGTGGCCGAGCCGCGGGACCGATCCTTCGATCGACCTTCGACCCGGTCGTCAGGACATTCGCCAAGACAATCGTCAGGGCATGCGTCAGGACTTGTTCTCGCTACCCACTCCCGACTTGCTCTTGTCGGCTTCGGCGCTCTCGCGTCGGGCCTCGCCTTCGATGTAGGAGGGGTCGTCGCGCTTGGCATCTGCTTCGGCCTGCTCCTCGTCCGTCATGGCCTTGCGGAAGCCCTTGATGGCGCCGCCGAGGTCGCCACCGAGATTTCTGAGTTTCTTGGTGCCAAAGAGCAACAGGACGATGGCGAGAATGACCAGCAGTTCCGTCAAGCTCAATCCGAACATAGTGATCACCTCATGGGAAAAGGGCGAATTCAGGCACCATCGCTGCTGCGGGCTGCTTTCTCAGCGATGCCTGACAATCCGAAGCGGCGCTCGAGTTCATCGAGCACGGCCTCGGGTCGGATCTCGAGATGGACCAGCATGACCATGCTGTGAAACCACAGGTCAGCCGTCTCTTTGACCAGTTCTTCGTGACTCTGTCCGGCGGCCACATCCTTGGCTGCGATCAGGGTCTCCGTGGCTTCCTCGCCCACCTTCTCGAGAATGCGATTAATGCCTGCCGCATACAGGGACGCCACGTAGGAACTGTCCGGATCGGCGCCACGTCTGGACTCGAGGACTTCCGTCAGAGCTGCTATCACGTTCGAAGCAGGCATATTCCAGCGTTTGCCGTTGTGGTGAATCCGG
The DNA here is from genome assembly GCA_020832085.1 of Gammaproteobacteria bacterium. Taxonomy (GTDB): domain Bacteria; phylum Pseudomonadota; class Gammaproteobacteria; order Pseudomonadales; family Azotimanducaceae; genus SLTB01. The sequence continues at coordinate 10,508 of JAFIFJ010000115.1, forward strand.
GCGCCGAGCATACCTGATCCGGCCCGATCACGGCCATGCGTGTCAGCGGTTGCCCAGAATCAGCCAGATGCCGATCAATCCCAGAAATCCGGCTGGCAGCAGCATGGCGCCGGGATCGGCGGCCGCAACCGCTGGCGCCAGCAGCACCCCGCCTGCGAGCAGGGCGAGCAGCCCCGCATGGCGGCGCCGGCGCGTCCGCCTCGCCTCAGCTTCCTGCATGACGACGAGGCGGTCCAGGATGTCCTGCTGATTGCGCGCCATGCTGTCGACGCGGCCCATCATCTCGCCTGCCCGCAGCAGCAGGGCCGGCAGATGGGGCAATTGCTCGAGCAGCTCCGGTGCCTGCTCGGCGAAGTCTCTGAAAGCCGCTGCAGGCCCGGCGCGCCGGGCCATCCAGCGCTCCATGAAGGGGGCCGCCGTATGCCACAGGTCCAGTTCCGGATAAAGCTGGCGGCCGAGTCCCTCGATGTTCAGCAGGGTCTTCTGCAGCAGCACGAGCTGCGGCTGCACCTCCATTTCGAAACGGCGCGCGGTCTGGAACAGGGTGATGAGAAAGTGGCCGAAGGAAATCTCCGACAGGGGTTTCTGGAAGATCGGTTCGCAGACGCCGCGGATCACGCGCTCGAATTCATGAACGTCGGTCTGGGGTGGCACCCAGCCGGACTCCACGTGCAGCCGCGCGACCTCGTAGTAATCCTGGTGGAAGAACGCCAGCAGATTGCGGGCGAGATAGTTCTGATCGTTCTCGGTCAGGCGCCCGATGATGGCGCAGTCCACGGCAATGTAGCTGGGATCAGCCGGATCCGTGATGTCGACGAAGATGTTGCCGGGATGCATGTCGGCGTGGAAGAAGTTGTCCTCGAAGACCTGGGTGAAGAAGGTTTCGACGCCACGCTCGGCCAGCTTCTGCATGTCGGTGCCGGCGCGCTTGAGCTGCTCGATGTCGGCGATGGGCACGCCATGGATGCGTTCGAGCACCAGCACGTTGCGGCGGGTGAAATCCCAGTAAACCTTGGGGACATACAGCAGCTCGGACTGGGTGAAGTTGCGCCGCAGCTGGGAGGTGTTGGCCGCCTCGTGGAGCAGGTCGAGCTCGTCGCCAATGGTGCGTTCGTAGTCGCGGACGATGTCCACCGGGTGCAGCCGGCGAGCCTCCGGCCAGAACCGCTCCAGCGTGCGGGCGATGCCATAGAGCAGGGCGATGTCCTCGCCGATCACGGCCTCGATGCCCGGGCGGATGACCTTCACCACCACGTCACTGCCGTCGTGCAGGCGTGCCGCGTGAACCTGGGCCACGCTGGCTGAGGCCATGGGCTCGGCACCGAACTCGGAGAAGGCCTCATCGATGGGCACACCGAGAGCGAGCTCGACGATGGCCCGGCTTTCGCTGCCCGAGAACGGTTTGACCTGATCCTGCAGGTGGCGCAGTTCATCGGCGAACGCCGGCGGCAGCAGGTCACGACGGGTCGAAAGGATCTGCCCGAACTTGACGAACACCGGACCTAAGTCTTCGAGGGCGAGCCGCAGTCGACGGGCCGGTGACTGCGCCTGCGAGGGCCGGGGCAGCAGGCGCCCGGGATGAAAGCGCAGCAGCAGGCGGGCCGCCAGCGGCAGGCGCTCAAGCGGCAGGCCCGCCACTTCCAGCAGTTCGTCGAGACGATGACGAATGGCGACCCGGATGATCCGGCCCGCTCTGCGCAATTGGCCGAAACTGCTGGCGAGGCTCACGATGGTCCACCCTGGCCCGGCTCGCCGGGCTGCCGGCCGAGGTTGCGCTGCAATCGCTGCATCCGCGCTTCGAGCCGATCCACCGCCAGGGTGAGATCGTCCACTTCATCGAGGAAGCGTGCGACTTCCACCCGGTCCGGCAGCAAGCCGTCAGGATGGGTCAGGCGCGCACGCGTCTGTGCCAGGCCCTGCCGCAGCCCTGATCGCAAACCGCTGCCGGCACGGCGGGCGGACTCGCCCAGCACATGCGCCGACTCCGGTCCGAACCATTTGCCGACGGGGGCGAGCAGATCCGGTCGCAGACCACGCAGCAGCTCGAACACCGCCGTTGCCAGGGCCGTGTCGCCGCGCATGGTCACGCCGCCGGCACTCACGGCGTCGGCTCCGTCGGCAAGGATGCGCGCCGCCGCTGCGGGATCAAGCTGCACGCAGGCGTCGGCATCGTCCAGGGCCTGAGGCACCACGTCGAGGCCCGTATCGAGAAAGCACAGAGTCAGGCTCAACGGGCCGGGTTCCAGAATCAGCGCCAGGCGCTTGCCGGCCAGGGCGCGGGCCTCGGCGCGACTGGCTGGATCGAGTTCCAGCATCGAGGTGAGGGCGGCCTCGACGCTTGCGGCGGCGAATTTGTCCAGCCAGGCAGGGGCCACGACGGCACTCCGGTTCAGGGGCGTACGCCGCGATGGAGAGCGACGATACCGCCAGCGAGGTCATGACAGCGGACTTCGCTGAAGCCGGCCTCACTGAGCATCTCGGACAGCGCCTCCTGGGGCGGATGCATACGGATCGACTCGTTCAGGTAGCGATAGGAGTCCGCATCTCCGGTGACCAGCTTGCCAAAGGTGGGCCACAGGCTCGACCAGACATCGAATGCCTGCCCGAGCAGTGGGTTGCGGGGCTTGGAGAACTCCAGGACCAGCAGGCGACCGCCGGGGACCAGCACCCGCAGCATTTCCTTCAGGGCGCGGTCCTTGCGGGTGACGTTGCGCAGGCCGAAACCGATGCTGACGCAGTCGAAGCTGCCATCCCCGAAGGGCAGGCTTTCCGCGTCGGCCTGCACCGGGCAGGCATTGCCGACTCCGGCATCGAGCAGACGGTCGCGACCGAGTGCGAGCATGCTGGCATTGATGTCGGCCAGGACCACCCGGCCCGCGGCTCCGACCCGGGCGGCAAAAAGCTCGGAGAGATCACCGGTGCCGCCGGCGAGATCGAGCACCCGCTGCCCCGGTCGTACGCCCGAGAGCTCGATGGTCATGCGCTTCATGAGCCGGTGGGTTCCCAGCGACATCAGGTCGTTCATGATGTCGTAGCGGGGGGCGACGCTGCGGAAGACGCCGGCAACCCGCTCGGCTTTCTCCTCGATCGGCACCTGCTGGTAGCCGAAATCGGTGGTGGTGGCGGTGGGCTCGTTGGCGGAATCCTTCATGGCTCATCCGGGGACAGCGTCGATGGGTCATTCTAGCCCGCCTGTCTCACCGATGCGCGAAGCGCGGTCGCGGCGATGCGGGCCGGCCTCAAACACGGACCGTTCTCAGGAACCGGATGGCGCTGCGGCGGTTATGACGGGGACCACTGGCCGACGCCGATGGGCGGCAGCCGGGACGCGTTGGCCTGTTTCAGGTCACGCTCGTAGTCGGCCCAGTAGCGCTGCTGGTTGCGACCGAGATCGGCAAGATGCTGCCAGGTGTAGATGCCGCTGTCGTGACCGTCGTCGAACACCAGGCGGATGGCGTAGTTGCCCACGGCCTCGATGGCCTTGATGGAGACGTACTTCTTCCCGGTCTGCAGGATGCGCTGACCCTCGCCATGGCCGCGGACTTCGGCCGAGGGGGAGTACACCCGCAGCAGTTCAGCCGGGATCTCGAGGCGCTTGCCGTCGGCATAGCGCAATTCGAGGCAGCGGGTCTTTCTGTGCATCAGGATGTCGGTGGGTGCGTCGGCCATGGCTTCAACTCACAAGATGTAGCGGCTGAGATCCTGATCGTCAGCCAGATTGTTCAAGCGGGCGTCCACATACTCGGCATCCACCTCGAAGGCCTCGCTGCCGCTGTTGCGGTCCGCTTCGAAGGAGATGTCTTCGAGCAAGCGTTCCATGACGGTGTGCAGCCGGCGGGCGCCGATGTTCTCGGTACTTTCGTTCACGTGGTAGGCGATCTCGGCAATGCGCTTGATGCCGGCAGCCGTGAACTTCAGGTGCACGCCTTCGGTTTCCAGCAAGGCCGTGTACTGCTCGGTCAGCGAGGCCTTCGGCTCGGTGAGGATGCGCTCGAAGTCCTCAGGCGTGAGGGCGGCGAGCTCGACGCGGATGGGCAGCCGGCCCTGCAGTTCCGGGATCAGGTCGCTCGGGCGCGACAGGTGAAAGGCGCCGGACGCGATGAAGAGGATGTGGTCGGTGCGCACCATGCCGAACTTGGTGGAGACGGTGCAGCCTTCGATCAGCGGCAGCAGGTCCCGCTGCACGCCTTCCCGGGAGACATCGACACCACCAGTTTCGCCACGCCGGGCCACCTTGTCGATTTCGTCGATGAAGACGATGCCGCTCTGCTCCACGGCGGTGACCGCCCGGGCCTTGATCTCGTCTTCATTGACCAGTTTCGCGGCCTCTTCCTCCCGCAACCGCCGCAGGGCTTCCTTCACAGGCAGCTTGAACGAGCGCCGGCGGCCCTGGGCCATGCCCGCGAACAGGTTCTGCAGCTGTTGGGTCATCTCTTCCATGCCCGGAGGGGCGACGATTTCCGCACCCATGACGCTCGGTGCGAGATCGAGTTCCACCTCCTTGCCGTCGAGGTCGCCCTCGCGCAGCTTCTTGCGGAACATCTGGCGGGTGCTGGAATCGCGCCGCTCCGTGGGGTCGCTGAAACCTGCGGCGGGCCGTGCTTCGGGCAGCAGGGCGTCAAGGAGGCGCTCCTCGGCAGCGTCCTCCGCTCGATGCTGGACTTGGGCGATCTGCTCCTCGCGCAGCATCTTCACCGCCGCCTCGGTGAGGTCGCGGATGATGGACTCGACGTCGCGGCCGACGTAGCCGACCTCAGTGAACTTGGTCGCTTCCACCTTGGTGAACGGCGCGCCTGCGAGCTTGGCGAGGCGACGGGCGATCTCCGTCTTGCCGACGCCGGTGGGGCCGATCATGAGAATGTTATTGGGCGTGATCTCCTCGCGCATGCCCTCAGGAAGCTTCAGGCGCCGCCAGCGGTTGCGCAAGGCAATGGCCACGGCGCGCTTGGCATCCGCCTGGCCGATGATGTGTCGGTCGAGTTCGTGGACAATCTCGCGCGGAGTCATTTCGGACATGGGGGTTTCCGGGCTCTGAAGGCGGATGGCATCGGCAGCTTCAGCCGATCTCTTCCAGCGTGAGTTCGCGATTGGTGTAGATGCAGATGTCGGCGGCGATGCCGAGGGACTGCTCGATGATGGCTCGGGGTTCGAGTTCCGTGGCGCGCAGCAGGGCCAGGGCTGCGGCGCGGGCATAGTTGCCGCCGGAGCCGATGGCCATGATGCCATGCTCAGGCTCGATGACGTCGCCGTTGCCGCTGATGATCAGGGAGTTCTCCTGATCCGCCACCGCCAGCAGCGCTTCGAGGCGTCGCAAGGCGCGGTCGGTGCGCCATTCCTTGGCCAGTTCCACAGCAGCCCTGACGAGGTTCCCGGAGTGCCGTTCGAGCTGACCTTCGAAACGTTCGAACAGGGTAAAGGCATCCGCTGTGCCGCCGGCAAACCCGGCAATCACCCGATCCTTGTACAGGCGGCGCACCTTGCGCGCATTGCCCTTCATGACGGTATCGCCAAGGGAAACCTGACCATCGCCACCGAGGGCGACCCGGTCGCCGCGCCGGACCGAGAGAATGGTCGTACCGCGATACTGTTCCAAGAGACCTCCTCGCGCTTGCGCGCCAAGATGGAAGGGTGAGGGCGACGGCGGTGAATTCAAGGGAGGAGCCCCGTCAATCGCAAACCTTTTGCGCTGGCGCCCCCGCCGTCAGGTGGCGTCGGAGCGCAGGACGATGGAGTCGATGCGATCCTCCAGCAGGCGCAGTTGTGCGTCCCGCACCATATTGCGATCAGGAAAGGGACCCACCAGAACGCGGTGCCAGGTGGCACCCTGGAGGGTGACTCTCAGGGTCCGGGCATCGAGATCGAGCAGCAGAATCTGCGCCCTGCGCCGATTGGCATCCTCTTCGTTGCGGAAGGCTCCGGCCTGCAGCAGATAACTCACCCCGTCCTCGACCACGGCCTCCGGCTGCAGATACTCCTCCACATAAGGCACGAGCACGCGGGCATCGCGCAGCATGTCCGGAAACTCGAAACGGACTCCCGCCGGGGGCGCCGCGGCCGTCGGGGTTTCGCTGCGGGGGACTTCCGGCGCGCCCGTGGGGCCGGGCCAGAAACCCACCATGGCCAGTGCCAAGGCCATGGCGAGCCCCGAGAGCAGTCCGGCACCAAAGGCAGGAATGCGGCCCGTACCGGGCTGGCCACCCTTGCGCGCAGTCCTGGGCGTTGTCTTGCCCGCCGGGCGGCGACTGCTGGAACCGCTGCTCTTGCTCGCCATGACCACCTCGGATGAGTGCGGGCGCCATCATACCGGTTCTGTGGGTCTGCGCGTGAACGCCTGATCCTCAGGGCCGCACCCTTTGCAGACCAAATTCAGCCGGGACCACCCAGGCCTGCCGCAACCTGCCGCGCCTTGCCGCGCTCGGATGCGCGGCGACCTGCACTCAGTAGAGATCGATGGGATCCACGTCGAGACTCCAGCGCACCCGTCGTGACTGCGGCAGAGCGTCCAGTTCCGGCAGCCGCTGGCGCAGCAGGGCATGCAGCGAGGACCGCTCGCTGCTCTGCAGCAGCAGCTGGGCCCGGTAGCGCCCGGCGAGCCGCTCGCGCAGGGCCGGTATCGGCCCGAGAACGGCGACACTGTGTTCTGCGGCGGCAAGTCGACCGGCAGCGGCTTCCAGGAACGCCCAGGTGGCATCCCGCGCCGGAGCTTCGGCCCGCAGCAGCGCCAGGTGGGCACAGGGTGGCAGACCGGTTTCAGCGCGTTCCGCCAGGGCAGGCAGGGCGAAGGCCTGATAGTTCTGGTCGAGGATGGGGGGCCAGAACGGGTGCTCCGGCTGCAGCGTCTGGATCAGGACCTGACCCGGGCGCTCGGCGCGTCCGGCGCGACCCGCCACCTGCAGCACCTGCTGCGCGAGACGTTCACTGCCGCGAAAATCAGCGCTGAACAGGCCGCCGTCGGCATCGAGTACGGCGACCAGCGTGACGGCGGGAAAGTGATGGCCCTTGGCCAGCATCTGCGTGCCCACGAGGATGGCCGGGGCCCCGGTCTGGATCCGTTCGAGAGCCGCCGCGAGGGCATGCTGGCTGGCGGTACTGTCGCGATCGATGCGCACCACCGGCAGGCCCGGAAAGCGCTGTTTGAGAACCGCCTCCGTGCGCTGGGTTCCATGGCCGACGGGCATGGGTTCCGGCGCCCCGCAGTCCGGACAGCGCGGCGGCAGCGGGCGGGCCGTCCCGCAGTGGTGGCAGCGCAGACCGCCCGGCCGGCTGTGAACCGTCATGCGGGCGTCGCAGCGTGGACAGTCGGCGATCCAGCCGCAGTCCGAACAGCGCAGCACCGGCGCGAAGCCCCGCCGGTTGAGGAACACCAACACCTGATTGCCAGCTGCCAGGGTCTCCGCCATGGCCTGCTGCAGAGGCTCGGAGAAGCCCTCGGCGGCCGGGTATCGGCGCAGGTCGATCAGGCGCAGAGTCGGCGGCACGGCATTGCCAGCCCGGGAGGGCAGATGCAGATGCCGGTAGCGGCCACTGCGGGCGTTGTGGAGGCTCTCCAGGGACGGTGTCGCAGACCCGAGAACCACCGCCACATTGCGGTTGCGGGCGCGAATCAGCGCCAAGTCCCGGGCCGAGTAGCGCAGGCCGTCCTGCTGCTTGTAGGACTCGTCGTGTTCTTCGTCGACGACGATCAGGCCGAGTTCGGGCATGGGCGTGAAGATGGCGGAACGGGTACCGATGAGGACCCGGGCGCCGCCCTGCCTGACACGATCGAAGGCCCGCAGACGGGCCACGTCGCTCATGCCGGAATGCAGCGTTGCCACGGCTTCGCCGAAGCGCTGCCGCAGCCGCTCCTCGGCCTGTGGCGTCAGCCCGATTTCCGGGACCAGCATCAGCACCTGGCGGCCTGCCGCCAGAGCCGTGGCCATCGTCTGCAGATACACCTCGGTTTTGCCCGACCCGGTGACGCCATCGAGCAGGTAGACGCCGAAGTTGTCGAGGCCTTCGATGATGGCCGCAACGGCCTCGGTCTGCCCGGGATTGAGCGCAAGGGCCTCGCCCGTCGCCGGCAGACCGTCCGGCACCACCTCGGTCTTCGACGCCACCAGATCGAGGGCTTCGAGCTGCTTGAGGATGCCACTGCGGATGCCGAGCGCAGTCAACTGCGCTGCGGTGACCGCAGTCGAGGCGGCTCGCAGGTGCTGCAGGGCCCGGGCCTTGGCGGGGGCGCGTTCGAACTGAGCGAGATCACAGGCCAGGCCCGCAGCGGTGATCTGCCAGGCACGGACACGGCGCGAAGTGGTGGCGTCGGGGCGTCGATGACGGGTCGGCAGGCAGCGGGCGATCACCTCGCCGATGGGGTGGTGGTAGTAATCAGCAGCCCATCGCGCGAGTTCCAGGATGTCGGCATCCAGGATGGGGCTGGCATCGAGGCTGTCGATGATGGGGCGCAGCTTTGCCGGGTCGAGGCGGCTGTCGGAGTTGAGCCCCAGCACCACACCCACGACGGTACGTCGGCCCAGCGGCACCTTGACCCGGGTGCCAATGGCGGGGGGCGTGGCTCCGGGTGCCGGAAGGTAGTCGAGCGGAGACCGGAAAGGGCCCGGGACGGCGACGGCGAGAATCAGCCCCACGACTCTCGGCCGCCTGTCCGGCGGACCGTGGCCGAGGCCCTGAATGCTGTCGCTGAAAGCAGGATGGCTGCCATCACCTCTTGCCTGCACGGTCCGCTCTGGTACACTGCGCCACCTTTTTCGACGACCCCCCGCGCCCGATTGGCGTGAGCCGGGGCGTGGCGCTGGCAGGATACACGATGAAGGCCGACATTCACCCTCGATACGAAGAGGTTACCGTTCGCTGCAGCTGCGGCAACGAATTCCAGACCCGCTCGACGCTGTGTGCAGACGTGCAGCTCGAAGTCTGCTCCGCCTGCCACCCGTTCTATACGGGCAAGCAGAAGATCGTCGACAAGGGCGGTCGCGTGGAGCGCTTCCGTCGCCGTTTCGGCTCCCGCGGCGCCGCCTGACGGCCGGCCGGCGGGCTCGAAGCTCGCCGGCATCCGCCACGGCCTCCTCTACTGCACTGGGTACAAGCCCCTTCCTGAGTCTTCCACTGCATTCATAGGATGCAGTCCTTGCCTCCATGCGCGATGATTCCCCGCAACGCGAGTGTCCGAGAGCGCACTCGCCCATCTGCCTCTGGGGAATCGGGAATGTCGGGAAAAGATCTGAATGATGCGGCGCTGGATTACCACGCCCAGCCGCGGCCAGGCAAAATCGCCATCGAAGTGACCAAGCCCTCGGCTACGGCGCGGGAACTCTCGCTGGCTTACAGCCCGGGCGTCGCGGAGCCGGTGCGTCACATTGCCGCCGACCCCGAAGCCGCCTATGCCTACACGGCCAAAGGCAATCTGGTGGGCATCGTCACCAACGGTTCGGCCATCCTCGGCCTGGGCAATCTGGGCCACCTGGCCAGCAAACCGGTCATGGAAGGAAAGGCCCTGCTGTTCAAGCGCTTCGCCGGTATCGACTGCTTCGACATCGAGGTGGACGCCACCGACGTGGCCAGTTTCGTGGAGACGGTGGCGCGCATCAGCGACACCTTCGGCGGCATCAACATCGAGGACGTGGGCGCGCCGGCCTGCTTTGAGGTCGAGCGTCAACTCATCGAACGCTGCAGCATTCCGGTGTTCCACGATGACCAGCACGGCACGGCCATCTGCGTGGCGGCCGGCCTGCTCAATGCCCTCGAACTGCAGGGCAAGCGCCTCCAGGATGTGCGCATGGTCTGCCTCGGCGGCGGCGCGGCGGGCACGGCCTGCCTCAAGCTCCTGCTCGACATGGGGCTGCCGCGGCAAAACCTCATGGTGCTCGACCGCCAGGGCTGCATTCACAAGGGCCGCAAGGACCTGCCGGACTACAAAGCCCAGTTCGCCAACGATACCGACTGCAGGACCCTGGCCGACGCCCTCTCAGGTGCCGATGTGTTCCTCGGCGTTTCCGGGGCGGACCTGCTGTCGGCAGAGCTGCTCAGGAGCATGGCGCCGAAGCCCGTCATCTTCGCCCTGTCCAACCCGGACCCGGAGATCCGTCCGGAGCGCGCCCATGCCATTCGTGACGACGTCATCGTCGCCACCGGCCGCTCCGACTATCCGAATCAGGTCAACAATGTGCTCTGCTTTCCCTTCATCTTCCGCGGCGCCCTCGATGTCCGCGCCCGGGACATCAATGCGGCCATGAAGCAGGCCGCCGTCGAGGCCATTGCGGCCATTGCCAGGGAACCCGTGCCGCCGGAGATCGTGGCGGCTTACGAAGGCGTGGACAGCCTGTCATTCGGTCCCGAGTACATTCTGCCCAAGCCCATGGATCCGAGACTGCTCGGCGCCGTGTCCCATGCGGTGGCCCGCGCTGCGGTGGACAGCGGGGCCGCGACCCGCCCCTATCCTGCCCACTATCCGCTGCGCACCGTGGACGACGTCTTTCCCAAGCGCTGATCCGGAATAGTCACGGGGCTGGAGTCGCGTCGGGCGTAGCAGCAGGCCCGAGGATCAAGCGTTTTCGCGACAGGAACTGCCGAACTCCGCGCCGCGTCAGCTGAAGCCTGCCGTCTCGGGCACGCCCCACATCGCCGCGTACTGCGTACGGGGCAATTTGGCCCCCGCGAAAGGCGCCCCCCCCCAGTGCCCTGGGTCGGGGGCCCTGGGGGTGGGGTGCGCCCCGGCCCCCGACGCGGGCCCCCCCGCC
>JAFIFJ010000119.1 GCA_020832085.1 Gammaproteobacteria bacterium
CGAAGCTGAAGGCACCGGCTTCGCTGCACGTCATGCCCATCGGCGCATCGCCCTGCGGGCGCTAGCGCTCTGTTGCGCGCCATCCATGGCGCGCCCCGCTTCGCGGCGCACTGCGTGCGACGCATTTCGATCCCGTCGAAATGCGCCCACAGTCAGCGCATCGCAAGTTTCTTCCGCGACAGCGTGAACGAACGTTCTTGGCGAACGCCCACAAGTGCATCGCAGGGCCGATCAAATCCAGAGCTATGAGCGATACGCGGCTTTGGGAGCCTTGCCCAGGGTGGTATCCGGCCAACCGTCGAAGCGCTCACTGAGACGCACGATGGTGGGCATGAGGACTGCCCAGCCGGCAGCGAGCACGAGCAATGCCGTCCCGGTATCGGCGAAGGTGACGCCGCCGAGGCGGGAACCGCCGTAGAACGCCATCGGCCCGCCCACCGCACCGAACAGTGCGGCCACGGCGTAGCGGCCCTTCAGCCAGCGCATACCCACGTTGAGACAGGTGGCGAAGCCGACCCACAGGGCCACGATCCACACCGGCGCGGTTCCCGACACGATCATGCCTGATGGATAACTGAGCAGGTCGGTGCGGACCAGGAAGGTCTCCCAGACGGCACCGGCCAGCCCCACCGCCGCCAGCAGGTGGAGTTCGGGCTGCACCCGGGGACTCAGCCACAGGTGCAGAGCGACCAGCCCGCCCACGGCGGCAACGCCGATCCATGGCAAGGACGCGGCGCCCCCGAGGACACAGGCGAACCAGGCCGCCTTCAGCGCAACCAGATTGAAGATGATGACTGGCATGAAACGTTGCCGCCGTGGCGCGCAGAGGCTTGAGCATAGCGCGGTCTGCGGCTCAATGCCCTCGGCTCAGGGCGTCATGCTGACAGAGTCAGAACAGCCGGTGCTGAGCCGGCCACCTCGAGATCACGCCACGAGGTGGCCGCCCTCAGTCACGGAGCGATCAGAGCTCCGCGACGGTGAGTTCCACGTTCTCGAACAGTTTGGGCAGCGTGGCGTCATCGGCTTCGATGAGGCGATCGACCCAGCCGTGGAAGCGTTGCCCACCGGCTTCGTTGCGGCCGAACATGAGGTTCTTGCGCATGCCGGAGGCCAGTGCCCGCTGCAGCTTGAGGCCGGTGGCGTAGTCCTCGTCCTTCACCACCTTCTCGAGAAACTTGAACTGCTGATCCGCCGCCACTTCCTGCTCGGCGGTGGGCGCCTTCTCCAGCACGTAATTCTGGATGGTGTAGGAGGACAGCGGGGTATCGCCCGGGAACAGCTGGGACAGCATCACGCCCCGTCCACCACCGCCATCGAAGGAGGCGATGGAGATGTGGGGGAAGATGGTGAAGACGCCCTGCAGCAGCATGTCCTGGGGCCACTCGGTTTCCGGCTTCTGCTCGATGTCGAGCAGGTCCGGCGCCGGTGAAGTCACCCGCTGATGGGGACCCCAGGAGTAGTACAGCGCCTGATGCGGCATGTTGGAGCCGAAGGTCTCCTTGTGCAGGATCGGCAGATGGTAAAGGTCCAGGTAGCCGTCGTAGGCGACTTTCCAGTTCGGGCCTTCCAGGCGCCGGGCCTGGAAGAAGGTCCAATCCTCGAAGCCGAACTCACCGAGAACTTTGTCGTAGCCGGCCATGAAGGCGTCGAAATCCACCTTCTCCTCGGTATTCAGCACCACCCAGATCAGGCCCGAGCGCTCGTACAGGGGCAGCTCCGGCAGGCCATGGCATGAGAAGTCCAGATCACCGAACTGCTCCTTGGCGAGCACGCCCTTGAGTTCACCCTCGGTGGAGTAGGTCCAGGCGTGGTAGGGGCAGGTGAAGCGATGGGTATTGCCCTTGCCTTCCGGCATGATCTGCGCGCCGCGGTGGCTGCAGCTGTTGAGGAAGGCCCGCGCCACGCCATCACGGCCACGGCTGATCAGCACCGGCACGCCGGCGGCGTCCATGGCCTTGTAATCACCCGGTTCGCGCAGTTCGCAGGTCATGGCGAGCATCAGCGGCATGCGCCGGAACACCCCGTCCATTTCCTTCTGCCAGCGCTCGGCGTCGAAATAGTCCTTGGCCGGGATCGCATGGATCTCGGGAGCCTGGTCAATGGTTCCGGCCTTGGTGTGAGCCAGGTTGTGACGTGCCATGGCGATCAGATCGGACCTGCTCATGGGAACTCCTGCATTGATGACGGAAAGACGACCCCTTTTGTAACACAGGCACGACGTCAACGTACCTGCCAAGAACCATAGGTCTCGTGCGGTCGCTCGATCGCGCGCGGGGCGCGCTCCCGAATCCTGCGACGCGATGAAGGATGCTGGTGCCCTGCCCCACCGCGCCGCGGGTCAGGCCGAAGCCGGCAGCGCCAGCCCACCGAGGCGCACGAGCAGATCGACGACTTCTGCGACGCCCTCACCGGTCTTGAGGTTGGTGAAGACGAAGGGCTTGTCGCCGCGCATGCGGCGGGTGTCGGCGGCCATCACCGCAAGCGACGCGCCCACATGGGGCGCGAGATCGGTCTTGTTGATCACGTAGATGTCCGAGCGGGTGATGCCGGGCCCGCCCTTGCGGGGAATCTTCTCACCCTGGGCGACGTCGATGACATAGATGGTGAGGTCCGCCAGCTCCGGGCTGAAGGTGGCCGCCAGATTGTCGCCACCGGACTCGATCAGGACCAGGGCCAGGTCAGGGAAGCGCCGGCGCATGTCTTCCACCGCGGCCAGATTGATAGAGGCATCCTCGCGGATGGCGGTGTGCGGACAGCCGCCGGTTTCCACGCCGAGGATGCGCTCTTCGGGCAGGACGTTCGCCCGCATCAGGATCAGCGCGTCTTCCTTGGTGTAGATGTCGTTGGTGATGGCGCAGAGCTCGACCTTCGGGTGCAGGGCACGGCAGAGGTGCTCCATGAGCGCGGTCTTGCCGGAGCCCACCGGGCCACCAATGCCGACCCGGAGTGGGCCGTGGGGCGAGGGTGAAAGGGTGCTGGATGCAGAAGTCATGATCGGAACAACCTCGAGTACTGGGTTTCGTGATGGATGGAGGCCAGGTCCGCGGCCAGCGCACAGCCGCCGACACCGGCCAGGGGCGCCTCGGAAGCCTCGTCGGCAAGCGTGGCCAGCGTGGCTTCAAAGCCGGCCATCAGGGCCAGCCCTGCACTCTGCCCCAGCGGAATCAGACGGACGCCGGCGGAGATCAGGTTCGCCAGAAAGGCATGCAGGTAGGCGCCGAGGGCCGCCGGCAGGGGAATGTCATGACCGGCCGCTGCAACGCCCACCACCACAGGGTAGGCGAGTCGCTCCGGTTCGAGGCCGTCGAAAGCCGCCAGCGCCGGCACCGGCCAGGCGTGGCGGGTGGCACTCAGGAAGGCCCGGCCCTGGGCGCTGGTCTCCAGGCGGCGTTCCGCAGAGGGATTGAGGGCCATGGCGAGATCGGTGAGTTCGATGACCACCGCGTCGTCTCCCGCCGCGCGCCAGGCGTGGGCAAACAGGATGGCGTCACTGCGCCCGCCGCCAAATCGCAGCACGCCGTCCAGCCAGGCTTGCAGGGCCTGGGCATCACGGACCGCACCGCTTTCCACCACCCACTCCAGGCCGTGGGAGTAGGTATAGGCGCCCACCGGGTAAGCCGGTGACAGCCAGCTCAGCAGGCGATAGAGGCTGGCGTGATCAGTGGTCATGTTCGTGATCGTGATCGTGTGCATGGCCGTGGCTGTGCTCATGACCCTGTTCGTGGCCGTGGCTGTGGTCATGAGCGTGATCGTGGCTGTGCTCGTGGCCGTGGGTGCGGCCCTTGCCGTAGGCGCCGCCTTCCGGATGGAAGGGAAGCTCGACTTCGCGGACGTCGGCGCCGAGGCCCCGCAGCATGTCCGCGATGACGTGATCGCTGCGGATGCGCAGCACGCCGGCAGCGATCTCCGTGGGCAGATGGCGATTGCCGAGGTGCCAGGCCAGGCGCGCCAGGGTGATGGCATCGGCTGCCCGCACCTCCAGCAGGGACTCCGGCGCGCAGCGGACGGCCACGAATTCGCCGTTCTCGAGTTCGAGTCCATCGCCCTCGCGCAGGCTCGGCACTTCGGGCAGATCGAGCAGGAAGTCGAGTCCGGCTTCGCCGGTGAGGCGAATCCGGCGGCGATGGCGGGCATCGAAATCGAGTTCCACCGCATCCCGAACGGGACCGTCCCAGTGGCCGGCAGCGCGGGCGGCTATGGCTCGTTGCATCGCTGCATTCCCTTGGAAGTTCTTCGAGTCATGGCTGGAATCCACGCCACCGGCTTCAGAACAGAAAGTAGCGCTGGGCCATGGGCAGTTCCGCTGCCGGCTCACAGGTCAGTAGTTCCCCGTTGGCCCGCACCACGTAGGTTTCCGGGTCCACCTCGATTTCAGGCTGCCAGGCGTTGTGCACCATGCGCGATTTGGCCGCCGGATCCCGGGTGCCGGACACGGCGACCAGTCCCTTCTGCAGACCCAGCTGGCTGCCGACCTCCGCCGCCACGGCAGCGGCGGAGACGAAGGTCACCGACGAAGCGGCCAGGGCGCGCCCGAAGGCGCCGAACATGGGCCGGTAGTGTACCGGCTGCGGGGTCGGGATCGAGGCATTGGGATCGCCCATGGGTGCGGCGACGATACTGCCACCGATGAGCACCAGATGGGGTTTGACGCCGAAGAACATGGGGTCCCACAGGCAGAGATCCGCCCGCTTGCCCACCTCGATGGAGCCGACGTGGGCGTCGATGCCGTGGGCAATGGCGGGATTGATGGTGTACTTGGCCAGGTAGCGCTTGACCCGGAAGTTGTCGTTGGCGCTGCTGTCCTCAATCAGCGCGCCACGCTGCCGCTTCATCTTGTCCGCCGTCTGCCAGGTGCGGATGAGCACTTCGCCGACGCGCCCCATGGCCTGACTGTCCGAGGCGATGATGGAGAGGGCTCCGAGATCATGCAGGATGTCCTCGGCGGCAATGGTCTCGCGACGGATGCGACTTTCCGCGAAGGCCACGTCCTCGGGAATCTTCGGGTCGAGGTGGTGGCAGACCATGAGCATGTCGAGATGCTCGTCGATGGTGTTCACCGTGAACGGCCGGGTGGGATTGGTGGAAGACGGAATCACGTTGGGCAGGCCGCAGACCCGGATGATGTCCGGGGCGTGGCCGCCCCCGGCGCCCTCGGTATGGTAGGCGTGAATGGCGCGGCCCTTGAACGCCGCCATGGTGTTCTCGACGAAACCGGACTCGTTGAGGGTGTCGGTGTGGATCATGACCTGAATGTCTTCGGCGTCCGCCACGGTCAGGCAGCAGTCGATGGCCGCCGGCGTGGTGCCCCAGTCCTCGTGCAGCTTCAGGGCGCAGGCGCCCGCCCGGATCTGCTCGATCAGGGCGTCGGGACGGGAGGCGTTGCCCTTGCCGGCAAAACCGAGATTCATGGGCAATCCGTCCGCCGCCTGCAGCATGCGGCTGATGTGCCAGGGTCCCGGCGTGCAGGTGGTGGCATTGGTCCCGGTGGCCGGTCCCGTACCGCCGCCGAGCATGGTGGTGACGCCGGAGTACAGCGCTTCGTCCACCTGCTGGGGGCAGATGAAGTGGATGTGGGCATCGATGCCGCCGGCGGTGAGGATCTTGCCCTCGCCGGCGATGGCCTCGGTGCCGGGACCGATGATGATGTTCACGCCGGGCTGGGTGTCCGGATTGCCGGCCTTGCCGATGGCTGTGATGCGCCCGTCCTTGAGGCCCACGTCCGCCTTGACGATGCCCCAGTGGTCCACGATCAGGGCGTTGGTGATCACGGTGTCCACGGCGCCCTCGGCCCGGGTGGCCTGACTCTGGCCCATGCCGTCGCGGATCACCTTGCCGCCGCCGAACTTCACCTCCTCGCCGTAGGTGGTGAAATCCTTCTCGACTTCGATGATCAGCGTGGTGTCCGCCAGCCGGACCCGATCACCGGTGGTGGGCCCGAACATGTCCGCGTAGGCGGCGCGTGCAATGCGAAAAGGCATGGCTCAGTTCTCCTTGGCGCCGTCGAGCGCACCCATGACCTGCTGATTGAAGCCGACCACGTTGCGCGCGCCCCGATAGGGCACCAGTTTCACGGTGCGCTTCTGCCCGGGCTCGAAGCGCACGGCGCTGCCGGCGGGGATGTCCAGCCGCCAGCCGCGCGCCGCCTCGCGGTCGAACGTCAGCCCGCTGTTGGCTTCGGCAAAGTGATAGTGGGAGCCGACCTGTGCCGGGCGATCCCCGCGATTGGCGACTTCGAGTTCGAGCACCGGCTGGCCGGCATTGAGTTCGATTTCGCCTTCCGCCGGCAGGATTTCACCTGGAATCATGGGATCTCCTCCTGCTGTCAGCGGATGGGTTCGTGGACGGTGACCAGCTTCACGCCGTCGGGAAAGGTCGCCTCCACCTGGACGTCGTGGATCATCTCCGCCACTCCTTCCATGACCTGGGAGCGATCGATGACCTGGGCGGCGGTCTGCATCAGGTCGGCGACGCTGCGACCATCACGGGCACCTTCCACCACGAAGTCGGTGATCAGGGCCACGGCCTCCGGGTAGTTGAGCTTCACGCCGCGCGCAAGCCGCCTGCGGGCGACCATGGCGGCCATGCTGATCAGCAGTTTGTCTTTCTCTCTCGGCGTCAGGTTCATGCCGCCTCCTCATGAAATGGTGTTTCGGGCTCGAGCGAATCGAGCAATTCCCTGTCGGCCATGACGGCTGCCATTCAGCAGGTCCAGACCCGTGGCATGGGACGGGCAAAGTGGCCTTCCACCAGACGCTGCAGATCCCCCATCAGGGCATCCGCATCGGCAGCCAGCAGCAGCCCGACCACCAGATCCTCCGCCAGCGCACTCACGCCTGCCAGCCCGCGCCAGCTGCCAACGAGTTCACGCAGCGGCACCAGCTGTTCTGCGGCTGCCGGGGCGGCATGAACGAAGGTGGCGAAGGCGCGGGCACCGTTGAGGGCCGCGGCCGCGGTCAGGGCCGCCGAGTCTTCCAGAGCAAATTCAGACGCCCACTGCAGCCGACCCTGACGGCGGATGCGCCAGCTCTCGGCCAGGCGACAGCGGGTGATCTGCTCCCCCATGGCTGCGCGCCCGAGCACGCTGGCCTCCACGGCGAACAGCTCCGCGTCCCGGTCGAGATCGATGTCGAGCACCCTTTGATACGCACTGTCCTGAAACAGGATGGCCGGCTGCGGCAGCCACACCGCCCGGGCTGCCGGGCCCACGTCGAGGCGCAGCGTCTGCTCTGCGTAGCCACCGAGGCTGCGGTAGATCTTTTCGCAGGCCTGGGTGGTGATCCACAGCTCCGTATCCGCCGCGAGTTCCACTTCAAGGGCCAGACTGTCGCCGCCGGTCAGCCCCCCGGCGGTGTTGATCAGCACCGCCTCCGTTGCCGCACCGAGGGGTACCCGGGGCAGCCGCAGCCGCAGCGCACCTTCCTGGCGCAGGTCTTCGAGACAGGTTCGATGGCCCCGGCGCTGGACGCGAATGCGGCCAGTGCCGCGGGTGCGCTGAAGACCGGGCTCGAAGATTGGCAGGGGGGCATTCATACGGTCAGATGCTTGCGGATCTCGTCCGGATCGAGTTCGCCCGCGGGGCCGGCGATGACGATTTCACCGCGATCCATGACGTGAATGGCATCGGCGAGTTCGTTGGCGAAATCCAGGTACTGTTCCACCAGCAGGATGACCATGTCCCCCTGGTCACGCAAATAGCTGATGGCCCGGCCGATGTCCTTGATGATGGAAGGCTGGATGCCCTCCGTCGGCTCATCGAGCATCAGCAGTTTGGGCCGGGTCACCAGGGCACGGCCGATGGCCAACTGCTGCTGCTGGCCGCCGGAGAGATCGCCACCGCGGCGATCGAGCATACTTTCGAGGACGGGAAAGAGTTCGAACACCGACGCGGGGATGTGACGGTCCTTCCTGGCCAGGGGCGCGAATCCGGTTTCGAGATTCTCGCGGACGGTGAGCAGGGGGAAGATCTCCCGGCCCTGGGGAACATTGGCGAAGCCCCGGCGGACCCGATCCGGGGTGCGCAGACGCGTGACCTCCTCGCCACCGAAGGCGATGGTTCCCGCCGTCACCGGCAGCCGGCCGTCAATGGCCCGCAGCAGACTGGTCTTGCCCACACCGTTGCGCCCGAGCAGGCAGGTAACCTGCCCCGGGCGTGCCGTCAGCGATACCCGGCGCAGGGCCTGGGCTGCGCCGTAGTGAAGATCGAGATCGCGCACTTCGAGCATGGCGTTTACCGCCCCAGATAGACGTCGATGACGCGTTCATTGCGGCTGACGTGATCCAGCGAGCCTTCGGCCAGTACGCTGCCCTCGTGCAGCACCGTCACCTTGACCCCCAGCCGGCGGACGAATTCCATGTCGTGCTCCACCACGACCACGCTGTGCACCTCAGCGATCTCCCGCAGCAGCTCCGCTGTCTGATCGGTCTCGGCATCGGTCATGCCGGCCACAGGCTCGTCCACCAGCAGCAGCTTGGGATCCTGCGCCAGCAGCATGGCAATCTCCAGCCATTGTTTCTGACCATGGCTGAGATCACCGGCAACCCGGTTGCGATGCTGGAGCAGCCGGGCAATGCCCAGAAAGCGATCGACGTCATCACCCGCGGTTCGCGGCCGCCGGGAGAACAGGTTGGCGAACACGCCCCGCTCGCCCGCCAGGGCCAGCAGCACGTTGTCGGCCACGGTGAGGTTCTCGAACACCGTGGGCTTCTGGAACTTGCGGCCGATGCCAAGTTGGGCGATGGCCGCCTCGTCGAGCTTTCTGAGGTCGTGGCGGCCGTCGAAGTACACCGTCCCCGTATCCGGTCGGGTCTTGCCGGTGATCACGTCCATCATGGTGGTCTTGCCGGCGCCGTTGGGTCCGATGATGGCGCGCATCTCGCCGCGGTCCACCTGCAGGGAGAGATTGTTCAGGGCCCGGAAGCCGTCGAAACTGACCGAGACGCCTTCGAGGTTGAGAATGGAAGGGGAGGCCGTCATCCGCCGTCGCCTCCCTTGCGTGACGACAGCCGGTCACGAGCCCAGCCGAACAGACCCTGGGGCAAAAACAGCGTCACGAAGACGAACAGTCCGCCCAGGAAGAACAGCCAGT
This sequence comes from Gammaproteobacteria bacterium, assembly GCA_020832085.1. Classification (GTDB taxonomy): domain Bacteria; phylum Pseudomonadota; class Gammaproteobacteria; order Pseudomonadales; family Azotimanducaceae; genus SLTB01. The sequence goes on from JAFIFJ010000119.1 coordinate 9,087, forward strand.
AGTCGGCGAAATTGCCGGTGAAGAAGGTCTTGAAGGCATTGACCACCACAGCGCCGATGGGGCCGCCCACCAGAAAGCCGCGGCCGCCCACCGCCACCCAGACCACGGCCTCGATGGATTTCGCCGGCGCGAATTCACCCGGATTGATGATGCCCACCTGGGGTACGTAGAGCGCGCCGGCAATCCCCGCCAACATGGCGGAGAACGTCCACACCGCAAGCTTGAAGCGCTCGGCGCGATAACCGAGAAAACGCAGGCGCGCCTCGGCGTCGCGGACGCCCACCAGCACCCGGCCGAGCTTGGAAGAGACGATCAGACGGCAGGCCAGATAGGCCAGCGCCAGTATGATGGCGGAGGCGGCGAACAGGCTGCTGCGCATGCCGTCGGCGGTCAGGCTGACGCCGAGCAGGTCCCGAAAGTCCGTGAGCCCATCGCTACCGCCAAAGCCTAAGTCGTTCTGAAAGAAGGCCAGCATCAGCGCGAAGGTCATGGCCTGGGTGACGATGGAGAGATAGACGCCGGTGACCCGGGAACGGAATGCAAACCAGCCCAACAGGAACGCCAGGGCGCCGGGGACCAGGACCACCATCAGCATGGCAAAGGGAAACAGGTCGAAGCCCAGCCAGTACCAGGGCAGCTCGTCCCAGTTCAGGAACACCATGAAGTCCGGCAGCACAGGGTGGCCATAGACGCCGCGGCCATCGATGTTGCGCATCAGGTGCATGCCCATGGCGTAGCCACCGAGGGCGAAGAAGGCTCCGTGCCCGAGGCTCAGGATGCCGCAGTAGCCCCAGACCAGATCAATGGCCAGCGCGAGCAAGGCATAGCAGAGGTACTTGCCGAGAACCGAGACCATGTAGGACGAAACATGGAAGCTGGAGTCGGAACCCGGGACCAGGTTCAGCAGCGGAACCACCAGGGCCAGGGCCAGCAGCAGCAGCAGGAAGGCCACATCCCAGGCCGTCATGCGTCCGGAGAGCAGTCGGGCGGTGATCACTCGGCAGCCCTCCCCTTCTGCGGAAACAGACCTCGGGGTCGGAACTGGATGAAGATAATGATGAACACCAGGATCAGCACTTTGGCGGCGACCGCGCCCAGGGTGGGTTCCACCAGCTGGGTGGTAATCCCTAAGGTCATGGCGCCCACCAGCGTGCCGAAGAGATTGCCGACGCCACCAAAGACGATGACCATGAAGCTGTCGATGATGTAGCCCTGGCCCAGGTTGGGGCTGACGTTGGCGATCTGCGACAGCGCGACTCCCGCCACGCCGGCAATGCCGCTTCCGAGCCCAAAGGTCAGCATGTCCACCCGGTCGGAACGGATGCCCATGGACTCGGCCATCTTGCGGTTCTGGGTCACGGCACGGATGTGCAGGCCCAGCGGCGTCTTCTTCAGCAGCAGGATCACCGCCGCCAGCATCACCAGGGCGAAGATCAGAATCGCCAGCCGGTTGTAGGTGATCATGATCTGGCCGAACTCCATGGACCCCGACAGCCAGGATGGGGTTTCCACGCGCTGATTGGACGCGCCAAAGAAGGTGCGCACGAGCTGCTGCAGGATCAGCGAGATGCCCCAGGTGGCGAGCAGGGTTTCCAGCGGCCGGCTGTAGAGACGGCGGATGACGGTGCGCTCGATGAACACCCCGATCAGCCCCGCCACCAGGAAGGCCACCGGCAGGGCGATGAGCAGCGAAACTTCCGCCAGCGCAGGCGAGATCCCGCGCAGGATGCCCTGCACCACGAAGGTGGTGTAGGCGCCGATCATGATCATTTCACCGTGGGCCATGTTGATCACGCCCATGACGCCGAAGGTGATGGCCAGCCCCATGGCGGCCAGCAGCAGTACCGAGCCCAGGGATACGCCGTGCCAGAGATTCTGGATCTGCTGCCAGCGGGCCAGATTGCGATCGATCACCTCGACCGCCGCATCGCGCCGGGCATCGAGTTCCGAGCCTTCTTCGATGAACATGCCCAGCAGGACGCGACGCGCCCGACTGCTGCCCGCTTCCGCCAGACGATCGACGGCTTCCCGGCGCGCTTCCTCACTCTGTCCCGGATCACTGGCGATGGCGGCAGCGCGGGCCACTTCGAGTTCGTTGCGAACCCGGCCGTCGGGCTCGTCCACGAGGGCGGTCTCGATGGCTTCGAGCAGATCGGAATCCGGGCTGTCGATGAACTGCCGGGCTGCCGCGAGCCGGACGGCGGGATCTTCACTGTCCAGGGAGAGTGAAGCGATGGCGGCACTCAGGGCGCGACGGATGCGATTGCTGACGCGGATCAGCGTCACGTCGGCGTCAGCCAACGGCTCGCCCAAGGTGCCGATCAGGGGGTCGCTGTAGACCAGCACGCCACCCACGCGGGTCGCCACCAGCGTGACGCCGTCGGCCTGACGCCGGTAGAGCCGACCGTCCTGGAGGGCTTGCAGCACCTCCAGCGCCACGGGCGACCCGCTTGCTGCGATGTCGGCGACGGCCGTTTCGACCACCCGAAGATTGCGCTCACCGAGCTGTTCGAGCTGCTCCGAGGTCAGCCCGGCATCCGGCACCGCGGCAGTGGCCGCCCCGCCGCACAGCATGAGGAGAATTAACGCAAACCAGGTGCTCAGGATCCGCGGCAATCGCCGCGAATCACTGCCCGCCACCACAGGTACCCGTTCTGGTATTGAAGTTGCCGCAGGAGATCGGTGGACGCCAGTCGGCAATGATGTCGCGGGAGCCGGGCAGGAAGCTGGACCAGGCTTCGCCGGGAATGAGTTCCTCGGACTGATCGACAATGAAGAACTGGCCGTCCTCCTGGATCTCGCCGATCAGAACAGGCTTGGTGATGTGGTGGTTCGGAAGCATCTCGGCGATGCCGCCGGAGAGATTGGGCACCTGGATGCCGATGAGCGTGTCGATGACCGTATCGACGTCAGTGGTCCCAGCCTTCTCGACAGCCGCCACCCACATGTTGAAGCCGATGTAGTGCGCCTCCATGGGATCGTTGGCGGTGCGCCGCGAATCACCGGTAAAGGCGTGCCAGCGCTCGAGGAAGGCCTTGTTCTCCGGCGTGTCCAGGGACTGGAAGTAATTCCAGGCGGCCAGGTGACCCACCAGCGGACCGGTATTGATGCCCGCCAATTCTTCCTCACCCACGGAGAAGGCAATCACCGGGATGTCCTCGGCGCGCACGCCCTGGTTGGCCAGCTCCCGGTAGAAGGGGACATTGGCATCACCGTTGATGGTGGACACCACGGCGGTGCGCTTGCCGCGGCTGCCGAACTGGCGGATGCGGCTGACGATGGACTGCCAGTCGCTGTGACCGAAGGGCGTGTAGTTGATCAGAATGTCTTCGTCGGCTACGCCCTGCTGCTTGAGGTAGGCCTCAAGGATGCGGTTGGTGGTGCGTGGGTAGACGTAGTCGGTGCCGGCCAGCACCCAGCGCTCCACACCTTCCACTTCCCGCAGGTAGTCCACAGCAGGAATGGCCTGCTGATTCGGGGCGGCGCCGGTGTAGAAGACGTTGCGCTCGCTTTCCTCGCCCTCGTACTGAACCGGGTAGAAGAGGATGCCATTGAGTTCCCGGAACACCGGCAGCACGGCCTTGCGCGACACCGACGTCCAGCAACCGAAGACCACATCCACGTTGTGGACGCTGAGCAGCTCGCGGGCGCGCTCTGCAAACAGTGGCCAGTCGGAGGCCGGGTCCACGACCACGGGTTCGAGCCGACGGCCGAGCACGCCGCCCTTGCGGTTCTGCTCTTCGATGAGCATGAGCATGACGTCACGCAGGGTCGTCTCGGAAATGGCCATGGTTCCGGACAGGGAGTGCAGGACGCCCACCCGGATGGGGCCTTCGTCGGCGGCAGCATGAACGCCGAAAGCGAGCAGACAGACAATCCAGACCCTGGTCAGCAGACCGGTGGGAAAGAACTTCATGATGATCTCCCTGACAACCTCGAATAGGCGGCGATAACGCTCCGTGGCGTCGGTACCGAACCGGACCCATGTGGCCTGGCATCGAGCCCGTGACGCGTGTTCCGGAAGCGTGCGGCAAAGGGAGATTTGCAATTCGCGTGCCCGATGAGGAAGCAGGGTTCCCGGGGGCGTGGGCCATCACCTTCCAGCCGAGTGCACCATGGGGGTGCGCCAGGCTGAGGCATGGCTTCAAGAGGGTGCGCGGGCTTGATTCGGTCCGCGCGGCTGAGGCGGCTGTCGCATCAGTCAGCGGGCCGGAATCATGCCCCGGGCCCGCGGACCTCAGTCGCGGGTCACGAGTCCCGTCGCCCGGGCCCGGAGGAACCGCCGATCCAGTTGAGCTGGTAGAGATCCGGTCGCCGGTCCTTGCGATTGGTGACCGAGCCCTCCACCCGCAGCTCCTGCAGTTTGTCCAGGTCCAGATCCACAAGCAGCAGCTGCTCGGTGTTCGGGGTGGTCTCCGACATGATGGCGTCGTGGGGAAAGGCGAAGTCGGAGGGGGCGTAGACGGCCGACTGGGCATACTGCAGGTCGAGGTTGTCCACCTGGGGCAGATTGCCGACGCTGCCGGAGATGACCACGTAGCATTCGTTCTCGATGGCCCGGGCCTGGGCACAGCGCTGCACCCGCAGGTAGCCGTTCTTGGTGTCGGTCCAGAACGGGACGAACAGGATGTCCATGCCCATCTGGGACAACAGCCGCGGCAGCTCCGGAAATTCCACGTCATAGCAGATCAGCACACCGATCTTGCCGGCATCGGTGTCGAACACCCGCAGACCGTCGCCGCCTTCGATGACCCAGTAATCGCGCTCGTTCGGCGTGATGTGCAGCTTGTACTGCTCGTGCACCTCGCCGCTGCGCTCGCAGACGTAGGCGACGTTGAACAGCCGGTCGCCTTCGACCAGGGGCATGGAGCCGGCGATGATGTTGACGTTGTAGCTCACCGCATACCGGGACATGGCCTCGACGATCTCAGGGGTGAATTCGGCCAGGAAACGGATGGATTCGGTGGGCTGGGTGCCGGGCTGGCACAGGCCCATCAGCGGTGCACTGAAGAACTCCGGGAACAGGATGAAGTCGCTGTTGTAGTCGGACAGGGAGTCGACGAAGAACTCGGCCTGGGCCAGCAGCTCCTCCATGGACTTGATCGGCCGCATCTGCCACTGCACGACGCCGACGCGCACCTGGGTCTTCTTCACTTCCACCAGGGGCGTTTCGTGGTGCTCGTAATAGAGGTTGTCCCATTCCAGCAGCGTGGCGTAGCCCCGGCTGCGCTCGTCCTCGGGAATGTAGCCGCGCATCAGGCGCTTGACGTCGAAGTCGTTGGAAAGCTGGAAGGTCAGGATGGGATCGTAGAGCTCCTTGCGGCGGACGCGCTGGATGTACTCCTCCGGCGTCATCTCGTCGGCGTGCGCGCCATAGCCGACGATGCGCCCCCCCGCAAGAATGCCGCGCAGGTTGTGCTCGTAGCACAGCTCCTTGCGAGCGTCGTAGAGCCTCCGGCCCAGACGGAAATCGCGGTAGTCCGGATGCACGAAGACATCGAGACCGTAGAGCGCATCGCCCTGGGCATTGTCGCGAATGGTGCGATCAGGGTTGATCAGGTCGGCATAGCGATGGGGATTGCTGAAGCGGTTGTAGTCCACCCGCACCGTCAGCGCGCAGGCCACCGCAAGACCGTTGTCCTCGATGCAGAGCTGGCCGTCAGGAAACTCTTCGATCAGGCGTTCGATCGTATGCTGCTCCCAGGCACCGCCAATGTCCGGATAGACCCGCTCCATGAGGCTGCACACCGCGGGATAGTCCTCGCGCTGCAGGTTGCGCAGGCGCAGCTTGTGGCCACGCTCCGACTCGCTTGCCGCTTCCATCATGCCTCCGGCGATCTTCGACTGGGTCGCGATTATCGCAGATCCCCTCCCCGCTGCGGGAACGGGCGATGCGCTGGCCGGCCCGGGAGGACGGGGTTCGACTCCGCTGTGGCGGCAACCTGTGGCAACATGTGGGGTCCAAGCGCGTTCGGATGCCCTCTCGGAGCCGAAACGGATGATGACGACGTGGCGTGACTGCAAGGCCATGTGGCCGGCGCTGCTGCTGGCCACCGCCCTGGCCTGCCCGACTGGAGCGGTCGCTCACGACCCCCTGGGGCAGCTCGAGCGCGCTCTGGTGCGCGGCGAGGCGGGCGAACGCGCTCTGGCGCGGGGTCTGCTCGATCCGGTACTCATTTCACCCCGCATCAACTCCGGCGTCCGTGCCCGCGCCTACTATGCACGCGGCCTGCTTCACTACCTGGATGGTCATTGGGTATCGGCCAGCCAGGACTACCGACGGGCACTGGAATTCGACCCGGAGCTGGCGCCCGCGCTCAGTGCTCTGGCGTGGCTGCACCTGCACGGGCTCGGCGTCCCCCGGCACCCGGACCGGGCCATCTCCCTCTACGAGCGGGCCGCCGAGGCCGGCTACGGTGAGGCCCAGTTCAACCTCGGCCTGCTGCTGAGTCAGGGACGCATCATCGAGCCGGATCCCGCCCGCGCCCTGGACTGGTTCGAAGCCGCCGCCGCCCAGGGCCACGTGGAGGCCATGGCCCAAGCCGGTCAGCTGCTGCTGCGCAACCGGCCGGACGGCAGCTACTCGAATGCGGTGAGCCGCGCCCGCAGCCATTTCGAACGTGCCGCCGCCAGCGGCCATCTGCGGGCCCAACTGGAACTCGGCATCCTGCTGAGCCAGTCCTCGGAGCCGGAACGGGACGGCGGCGCCGCAGCCCAATGGCTGCAAAGGGCTGCAGCCCAGGGCAGCGCCGCTGCCCAGAGCCGCCTCGGCTACCTGCACCTGCACGGCAGGGGGGTGCCGAAGGACGCTGCCCTGGCCCGCCAATGGTTCGGTGAAGCAGCCCGGCAGGGTGATCTCTCGGCCCAGGCCCATCTCGGCTGGATCTTCGACCGCGGCATGGGTGGCCCGGCGGATCCCCAGCGGGCCTTTACCTGGTATCGGCGCGCAGCCCAGCGCGACCACGCCACGGCCCAACTCAATCTGGCCATGCTTTATCAATCCGGGCGCGGCGTGCGTGCTGATGTCCATCGGGCCCGCTACTGGTTCGAACGGGCGGCCGCCACCGGCAGCGAGTCAGCCCGGGGAGCCCTGGCTTGGCTGCTTGCCACGGCGGACGACCCCAGCGCCCGGGATCCGGAACGGGCCATCGAACTGGCACGTCAGGCGGTAGCCGATGCCCCGAGCGCTGCCTGGCTGGATACCCTGGCCGCAGCATTGGCCACCAGCGGGCGCTTTGATGATGCCGTCATCGTCCAGCAGCAGGCCTTGGCCGTCCTGGCGGCAGAGTCACCCGCGGAAGCGAGTCCGACGGCACAGCGGCGCTCGGCCTTCCTGGGCCGTCTCGCTCGTTATCAGGCCCGCCAACCCTGGCTGGACGATTCCGCCCGGCAGCAGTGATTCGCCGCAAAGGCGGCCTTCCTCCATCTCGTCGCGCGCAGAGCTAGCCCAGCGGCCGCGCGCTGCAGATGGCTGCAATGCTGCGCCGATTCTGCTGAAATGACGCTTTCGTCGTGACGGAGTGACAAGCGAGATGTTGACCGGCAAACGCCGTACTGATCGGGTCCGCAAGGCCGTGGAGCAACTGCTGGCTGATGACCTCGACGGGAGAGGCTTCCTCCCCGGCGACATCAACGCCCTGCTGCGCCAGCACAACGAGCCCATGGGTGCCTGGGAAGTGCGGGGAGAGCTGAGCACGCTGGAACGACAGGGATTCCTGAGCCTGGACAGCGCCAGCGGGCGCTGGCAGAAAGCAGAGCAGCGCAAGACCGCCTGAGCCGTCAGATACCCGACCCAAGCGCCGAGATGGCAGCCCGCCGGTGTCAGTCCCGACCGACTTCGGTCTCGTCGTCTTCGAGCAGGCGATCGGTCACGAGTCCTGCCTGCTCGATGGTGGCATCGCGCTCTGTGCGGTGGCGTTCGCGCTCTTCATCGGTCCAGACACGACTCTTCGGGAAACGCGGATTGCGCCGCATCTCGCCTGTGCTCGTGGTTTCCCGTGGGCGCCTTGATTGCGGTGTCATGTGATTTAATCCCTGCGTCACGAGACCGAGACATTCAACAATGGGTTCAAGCTCGACTGCAAGAGACGTACGTCACTGATGGAGACACCGGATCCCTCTGCAACGTCCAGCAAGCCGCCGGTGGTCTGGGACCTCCCCCTGCGCCTTTTCCACTGGGCCCTGGCCATCGCCGTCACCATCTGCCTCTACACCGGCATCAATGGTGGCTTCTACGAGATGGACTGGCACAAGATTTCCGGCTACGTGGTGCTCGGCTTGCTGCTGTTCCGCATCGCCTGGGGCATCGTCGGGCCGCGTCATGCCCGTTTCACGGCCCTCGTGCATGGCCCGGTCGCCATCTGGCGCTGGCTGCGCCCCGCCCTGCAGCGTCAGCCACCTGCCGTGGCCGGCCACAATCCCCTGGCGGGCTGGTTCATCATCGTGACCCTGCTGGCGCTGCTGCTGCAGGCCAGCACCGGACTGTTCGCGACGGACGACATCTTCACGGACGGCCCGTTGCGCCACCTGCCGCCGCCGGAGTTCCTGGGCATGACCCAGAACGAGTTCCTGCGGCTGGCCACGCGCATTCATCGCCAGGGGGAGTTGATCATTCTGGTGCTGGTGGGCCTGCACCTGTTCGCGATCCTGGTGCACCGGGTGTATCTGCGGGAGCGTCTGGTCGGCGCCATGATCACCGGCCGGCGCAAGGGAGCCCCGGATGATGCCGGCATTTCCAGCCAACGCATCCTGCTGGGTCTGGTGGTCGCCGCCGCAGCCGCCGGGCTGACCTGGTACATCATCAACCTTTGACGCTCAGCGGAGACTTTGCTGCCAGCGACTGCCGATGAATCCGCCTTCGCCGCAGCCGATGCAGGCGTCGAGCGCCTGCATCGGCCGTGTTTTCAGTCTGCCCGGAAGTTGTCGTGACAACCGGAGCAGGTACCACCCAAGGTCTGGAACGCCCCTACGAAGGGTCCCATCGGGCCACCGGCGGCTGCACGCAGACCTTCTGCAGCCTCGACGAAAGCTTCCCGACGGCGAGCGAAATCGTCTGCGTTGCGCCAGATGGCCGGCAGCGCATCGGTGCGACCTTCGCCCGAACCCTCGGGGAAGATGTGTGCCGTGAGCGGTGCCAGGTCGGCGATGCCGTTGGCATGCACCGCAATGTCGTCGGTGTGGCCCACTTCCCGCCGGACGATTCGAACCAGGGCCGTCATGTGACCACCAATGGCCTGGAAAACGGCCTGGCGGTACTGAATGGCGCCCTCGTCGGCCTGAGCGCTTGCAGCCAGAGTTCCCATTGCCAGGACCAGGGCCCCGACGATCGCAGCGTGCTTCATATTCAACTCCTGTATGGCTTGGTGACATCCCGACCCGGAGGTGGATCCTGCACGGGAGCTTGACCCGGACGCCCGCCGGAGGCAAGCGGCCCCGCACCCACCGAATTCTGGACATCCACAAATTTCAATACTGGACATCCACAAATCTCAATTCCTGGATGTCCAATATCTGCGGGAGGACAGGCGGTCCGGCGGCCCAGCAAATTCTGGACAGCCACGAAACTCAATTCCTGGATGTCCAATAATGTTGTGGATGTCCAGAATTGCCTTGAGGGGCGGGTCGGGGTACCGTCCGCTTCCCTTCCGATCACGGCGATGAGGCTTGGGTGAGCGCCAGTAAAGAGGCAGCAACCGAGGGCCCTGATTTCGAGGCGGCCCTGGAGGAACTGGAAGCGCTGGTGGAACGTATGGAGGGTGGAGAACTGTCCCTCGACGAGTCCCTGGCGGCTTTCGAGCGCGGCATCCATCTGACCCGGCGCTGCCAGCAGGCGCTGAGTGAGGCCGAGCAGCGCGTCGCCGTGCTGCTGGAGAAGGACGACGGCAGCCTGACCACTGAAACCGCCCCCCCGAACCCGGACCCGTCCCCATGAATCGGGCGGACCATCTGGAACTGTGGCTGGCAGAAAAGCGGCAGGCCATCGACGCCATGCTCACCCGGGTCCTCGAACGGCAACCCGCCGGCGAAGCGGAGCTGGATGCCGCCATGCGCCATGCGCTGCTGCTGGGGGGCAAACGCCTGCGACCGGCCTTGACCCTGGCTGCCTGTGAAGTGGCTGGCGGCAGCACCGCACCCGCCCTTGCCGCTGGTGCCGCCGTGGAACTGGTGCACACCTACTCGCTGGTCCACGACGACCTGCCGGCCATGGACGATGACGCCCTGCGCCGCGGGCAGCCTACGGTCCATGTGGTCTGGAACGATGCCACTGCCATTCTCACGGGCGATGCCCTGCTGACTCTGGCCTTCGAACTGCTCGCCAGCGCTCCGGAACTGGAGGATCTGCCGGTGGACCTGCGTCTGGCCATGGTCCGCACCCTGGCGAGCGCGGCCGGACATCGCGGCATGGTGGCCGGGCAGTCACTGGACATGGCGGCCACCGCCCGGGATACCTGTGACCTGAAGACCGACGCCCTCGCCGCCATCCACCGGGCCAAGACCGGCGCCCTGATTCGGGCGAGCGTCAGCCTCGGCCTGCTGGCAGCCGGTAACCGGGACGAGGATCTCGCCGGCAAGCTCGATCGCTATGCCGCCCTGCTCGGCCATGCATTCCAGGTGGTAGACGACGTGCTCGACGCCACCATGGACACGGCAACCCTGGGCAAACCCTCCGGCTCCGACGCCGAACTCGGCAAGCTCACCTACGTTCGCCTGCTCGGGCTCGACGGCGCCCGCGCGGAAGCGGCAGGTCTGTGCGCCGAGGCCGAGTCTCTGCTCGACGGGGTGCCGAACGCGCTGCGCCTGCGCCAACTCATTCACTGGGTCCGGGATCGATCCCACTGACCATCGAGCGCCACCCTTGCGACAGTACGACGAACTCCCTGAGAAGCGCCCACCGACGCCGCTCCTGGATCGGATCTCAGCCCCAGCGGATCTCCGGGCGCTGCCTGCCGGTTCCCTCAGAACCCTGGCCGACGAACTGCGCGCCTACCTGCTGTGGAGCGTGGCGCAGACGGGGGGGCATTTCGGTGCCGGCCTCGGCGTCATCGAGCTCACCGTCGCCCTGCACTACGCCTTCGAGACACCGGCGGCGGCACTGGTCTGGGACGTGGGTCACCAGACCTATCCCCACAAGATCCTGACGGGCCGCCGGGAGCGCATGCTGTCCATGCGTCAGCAGCAGGGTCTGGCGCCTTTTCCCGACCGCGACGAATCACCCTTCGACGTCTTCGGCACCGGACACTCGAGCACGTCCATCAGCGCCGCCATGGGCCTGGCCCTGGCCCGCGGCTTAGCCGGCGATCCGGCGCCGGTGGTGGCGGTGATCGGAGACGGCGCCATGACCGCCGGGATGGCCTTCGAGGCCCTCAATCATGCCGCCCACTCCGGCGCCAACCTGCTGGTGATCCTCAACGACAATGCCATGTCCATTTCGCCCAACGTCGGCGGCCTGTCCCAGTATCTGGCCCGGCAGCAGCCCCAGGGCGGCGACAACTCGCCCGGGGTGCCAGGAGGCTTGTTCGAGGAGCTTGGTTTCCGCTATCGCGGTCCCGTGGACGGCCACGATCTCGACGCCCTGCTGGCGGCACTGCGCGCCGCGCAAGCGGAGCCGGGTCCGCGGCTCGTACACGTGATCACCCGCAAGGGCCGCGGCTACGGCCCGGCCGAGCGCAATCCCTTCGGCCTGCATGCTTTGACCAAGATCGAACCCCGCGGACGCAACGAACCCGCGCCGTCCGGGCCCAAGTACTGCAACCTGTTTGGCCAGTGGCTGCTGGACACCGCCGAGCGGGATCCGCGTCTGGTGGGCATTACCCCTGCCATGCGCGAAGGCTCGGACCTGGTGGCGTTCTCGGAGCGCTTTCCGGAGCGCTACCACGATGTGGCCATCGCCGAGCAGCACGCGGTGACGCTGGCGGCCGGTCTCGCCTGCGGCGGCGCCAAGCCGGTGGTGGCGATCTATTCCACCTTCCTGCAGCGCGCCTATGACCAGCTGGTGCACGACGTCGCCCTGCAGAACCTGGACGTCACCTTCGCCCTGGACCGGGCGGGTCTGGTAGAGGACGGCCCCACCCACGCCGGCATCTTCGACCTCGCCTTCGCCCGCTGCATTCCCAATCTGGTGATCATGGCGCCAGCGGACGAGAACGAAACCCGCCTGCTGCTCAATACTGCCTATGCCCACCCGGGCCCGGCGCTGGTGCGCTATCCCCGGGGCCGCGGTCCGGGCACGCCGGTCACTGCGGATACCGAGACCGTGCCCATCGGCCAGGGCCGGCGGCTGCGCGCGGGAAGCCGGGTCGCGCTGCTGGGCTTCGGCTCCCGGGTGCAGGCAGCACTGGAAGCCGGCGAGACCCTCGATGCCAGCGTGGTGGACCTGCGCTTCGTCAAGCCGCTGGATCACGACCTGCTGGCGCAGATGGCCGCCAGCCACGACCTGCTGGTGACCGTGGAGGAGCACGTCATCGCCGGTGGTGCCGGTGCCGGCGTCAACGAATGGCTGGCCGCCAGCGGGCGCCGCAACGCGATTATGAATCTGGGCCTGCCGGACGTGTTTCCGGAGCACGGCGATCCCGAAGCCCTGCTCGCCGCCGCCGGTCTCGATACCGACGGCATCGTCAAGGCGGTCCGCGCCCGGCTCGAAGCCCTCGGCTGACTTCAGCCCTGGCCGTCGCGCCTCAGTGGGCGTGCGGCACGAGATCGGGCCACCACGCCGGATCCGCCATCACGACCGCGCCGAGCGCGATCAGCCCCACGCCCACCGGGCGGACGACCTGCGGGCCATAGCGGCCAGCCTTCTCGTAAAGCATGAGCAGCGCCAGCGGCGCCATCCAGGCGAGATTCGCGATGCCCACCACGAACATCACCAGCATCAGCGCCCAGCAGCAGCCCAGGCAGTACAGGCCGTGATACGCCCCAAGGCGGAAGGCGTGATCGACGCCCCGCCGGTAGTGCTGCATGAGGAACATGGCCGGATGCCGGCACTTGTCCATGCAGCGCTGCTTCAGGGCGGAGAACTGGAACGCGCCGGCCAAGACGATCACCGCACCCGCAATCAGCTCGGGATGGTGCATCAGGCCATGCCACTGCATGCGCGCAAGCTGCAGCAAGGCGTCGCCAGCGAGCGCGGCGATGCCGAAACCCGTCCACACCGCCGCGTAGCCCGCCACGAAGGCCGCCCGGGTGGCCCGGGGCCGCGACTGGCCGGCCGACGCGCGCCGGAACAGCGCGTACATGGGCAGCGTGGACGGCAGCATCATCGCCGCCACGTGGACCTGCCATGCCACGACGAACAGGCCCAGGCTCGCCAGCAACGCCAGCTGCTCCACCAGCAGGTCATGGTGATGGACCCACTGCACCCGCCCGGTGAGCTCTGCGGCAATGGCGAGCGCCCAGGCCAGTACGATGGTGCCGAGCAGCAGCGGCGATGCCCGCCAGGCCGGCGGGCCCGCGCTCAGGCGGCCGCTGAGGGCTGGTGTTCCATCTTCCATGCCGTCTGAATCGTGTTGCGACCGTCCCAGGACCAGGTCATGCCGTGCTGCGGCAGATTCACGCGATAGCGGCGGGACTTGCCGATGTAGGCCGGCGCGCCCTTGACCGTGGTGAATGCACTGTCGTACAGCGTCGCGGTGCTGCCGTCGGGCGATGACTGGATGGGACGGAGTTCCGCCTCGATGATGCCCTCGGCTAGCAACTGACCGCTGGCCTCCTGCGCCTCGTGGCGGATGGCTGCGCGCTCCACCGCCACCAGCTCGCCGACCAGTGAAGCCATGTCAGCGAGCGGGCCACCGAGCTTGCCGCCGAAGGCGTCCAGCAGCGCATCGCACTGCTCGTCGCTGGCCTTCGCGTCCACCACCAGCACGGAGCGCCAGTTGCCCTCAAGTGCATTGCCTGGAATGTGCGCGACGTTCACGACGGTGAGCCCCGAGACATCGATGCCCCGGGCCGAACCGCGCTGCAGATTGAAGGCGATGACGCCGAAGCACTCACCGCCGTCGGGATCCTCCCCGATGAAACACGGGCAGGGTGTGGCACAGGAGCAGATTTCGAGCATCGTACCTTCGAGGTCGTAACCCTCGCTGCGGGATGTCGCCATAGCGCTTCCCCCCTACTTCGCTTCAGGAAAACAGGCCTTGCAGCCACGATGGTGCCTATTCAGCTCAGCAGTCTCAAGGTCGGGTCCGGTCAGCGGTCAGCTGCCGCTCGGAATGGAAGCGCTCCTCGTCACCGGGGGCGCGGCAGGATCATGAAGGTGCCGTAGGCGCGGGCCAGGATCCGGTCGTCAACGCTGACGGTGCTCTCCAGCGCTGCCGTCCTGCGGCCACGGTTCACCACTTCCGTGTCGCAGAGCAGCCGCCCGGCGGTGGCGGGACGGAAGTAGGCGATCTTGATCTCAACGGTGGTGCAGATCTCGTCCTCACCCAGCAGGGATGTCAGCGCCCCGCCCATGCCCGTATCCGCGATGCTGTAGAGCACGCCGCCGTGAACGATTCCGTGGGGATTGAAGTGTTCCGGGGCGATGTCGAGTTCGATGCGGCAGCGGCCCTCGGCCCGGCTGCTGACCGAAAAGCCAAGCAGGTCGGCAAATGGGTGAGCGAAAGATTGGGGATCAGTCACGAGGCCAAACTCCTTGCCGGGGGATCAGAAACGCTGCAGCAGGGTGAGCACCCCGCCATCCTCGGCAAAGCCCACATGCCGCAGGAAGGACATACCAAGCAGCGCCTCCGCCGGAAAAGCGCCCTGGACGATGGCCGCCCGCACCCCGTCCACGCTGATGTCACCCACCGTGACCTGATCGAGGGTGAGAAACCAGGCCTCGGTGACACCGCTGGCAGTGGTCACCCGGCCGAGCTCGCCGCTGCGATAGTCGATCCCGATGCGCTGCGCCTGAGCGCTGCTCATGGCCAGCAGACTGGCGCCCGTATCCACGAGGAAGGTCACCGAGCGGCCATTGACCCCGCCCGCCACCCGGAACTGGCCGCGGGCATCACTGCTGATCTGCACGGAACGCCCCACCGGCTCGACGAAGTGCCCGCCCACCCGCTGGGACAGCCGCAGTTCGCGCCGCTGTCCGTCCAACTCGATGATGGCGCGCTGGGCATCGGCGGCCAGCAGCAGGACGCCGGAGCTGGACCTTTGACCCACCCGCAGCGTCTCCTGGCGATCGTCGATGAGCAGCACCGCCATGTCGCGCATCAGTCCCGCGGCTTCGATGCTCGGCGCGGCCCAGCCGGTCGATATCGCAGCGAGCAAGACCAACGGCAGGCAGGAGCGAAGCGAGCGGGCCATGAGCGGCACCTTAAGTTGGCTTTGGGCGCGGCAACGCCGGCTGGATCAGCCGGAGAACAGTCCCGGCAGCCAGGTCGCGACGGCCAGGGCCCCGAGCGCCACCGTCAGCGCCGCATAGAGAGCCGCCAGCAGATCATCGACCATGACACCGAGGCCGCCACCCAAGGCACGATCCGCCCAGGAACAGGGCCAGGGTTTGACGATATCGAAAAACCGGAAGGCCAGGAAGCAGGCCAGCAGGCTCAGGGGACCCGTGACGACCAGCAGCGCCGCGAGCGCGAAACCGGCGATCTCGTCGAAGACGATGCCACCGTGATCGGACACGCCGAGGCGCTCGCCCGCCAGCCCGCACAGGGGTACCCCCAGCACACAGAGCAGGGCGAGCAGGATCCACGCCGGCCACAACGGCAGCCAGAGCAGCAGCGCGATCAGCGGCAACGCCGCCAGGGTTCCCCAGGTTCCGGGAGCCGGGCGCAGCAGGCCGGCGCCGAATCCGGTGGCCAGCAAGATCACCGGATCCTTCAGCGCCTGAAGCGGAATGCGGGGATCGACCTTGGCCATCACCGGGCAGCCATCAGAAGTGGCTCCAGCCGCGCTCGGCCGGCGCCACCTCGCGCCCGTCGGCGGCCATGAGCCGCACACCTGCCCCGTGCTCGATCCGGCCGATGGCGGTCAAGGCCAAGCCGTTGTCCGGCAGATGCATGGCTCGCTCTTCAGGCACCGTGAACAGCAGCTCGTAGTCGTCGCCCGCCACCACGGCCTCGAGGGGGTTCACGCCCTTGACCGGCAGGGATTCGAGATCGATCTGCGCAGCCACCGAAGAGCGGTCGCAGATGTGGGCGAGATCGGCCAGCAGGCCGTCGGAGACATCGATACAGGCACTGGCAATGCCCCGCAACTGCGCCCCGAGTGCCACCCTGGCAGTGGGCAGCAGGTAGGCACGCAAGGCATCGGGGACCTCATTCACGCTCATGCCGGGCAGGGCGGCCCGGACGGCAGCATCGCCTTCCAGCACCCGCCGCGCCGCCAACGCCGCGCCAATGGGGCCGGAGACATAGATGACATCGCCCACGGCAGCACCGGAACGCAGCAGGGCGCTGCCCCGAGGCAGGGTTCCGGTCACCGTCACCGTCACCGCCAGGGGCCCGCGAGCCAGATTGCCGCCCACCAGTCTGGCCCCGCTGTCAGCGCTTGCTGCCCGCAGCCCGGCGCTGAAACGCCGGCACCAGGCCCCATCGAGTTCCGGCGCCACCAGCGCCACCAGGAAGCCCGACGGCGCGGCACCCATGGCAGCCAGATCACTGAGGTTCACCGCGAGGGCCCGGTAGGCCAGGAGATCCGGGGGCGTGCCGGCAAAGAAGTGACGCCCCTCCACCAGGGTGTCGGTGGACAGCACCCACTCCGAATCCGGCGGCGGCGCCAGGACGGCGGCGTCGTCGCCGGGGCCCATACTGACCCAGGACGGCAGCGGCGGCTCATCCGCCAGCAGGGCATCAATGAGATCGAATTCGCTCATGCCGGTCTCAACCGGGGGCTGGGTCCCGGGGACGACGACCGGCCGCCACTTCGGTCCGCCGCAGCTGTCGCGCCAGGGTATCGAGGATGGCATTGACGTAGCGGTGGCTCTCACTGGCACCGAACATCTGGGCCAGGATCACCCCCTGGTCGATCACCACCCGGTAGGGGACGTCGATACGCTCGCGCAACTCCCAGGCGCCGAGGCGCAGAATGGCCCGCTCCACCGGATCGAGGTCGTCCAGGGCGCGGTCCAGCAGCGGCGCGAACAGGGTGTCGAGTTCCCGGGCTTCGCGACTGACACCCGTGACCGCGGAGGAAAAGTACTCCAGGTCCGCGTCGTCGCATTCGTGATGGGCACGGAACTCCGCCAGCAGTTCGTGCACGGATCCGGGATTGATCTGATGCTGATAGAGGGCCTGCACCGCCAGCCGACGGGCCTGCTGGCGT